>NZ_JBEPMN010000007.1:0-163230 GCF_040545755.1 Aquamicrobium ahrensii | reverse complement strand
CCAGCAGCCGCACCAGCTCGCCCCGCCGCGGGGCCGGCGTCATGCGCCACTTCACGAACGCCGCATGGGCTTGCCCGATCGCACGCCCCGCTTCCACGCCCGACACCTGAGCCACCTTCGCGATCGCCTCGCCCGTCACCGGGCTCGTCACAACAAGATCGCCACCCGAAAGGCAGCCGCAATCAACGCCAAGCTCAGAAAGAAGTTCGGCCGTCTCTTTTGCTATGGACATCAAATCACCTTCAAAAATCGAACCACGCCCGACGACCCGCAGCCGTCATACCCCGCCCGTAGCGCCGGGATTTTGCCTATGACTTAACGTTTCCGGAACGCTTGCGCCACCCCGCTCGAAAACGCCCACCACAACTTGCCAGCCGCGCCGGCCGCTGTTTAGGCTGCACCCGCAACAGGGGAAGCACCGCATGAAAACTGTCTTTTCGCCGCTGCACGCCGGGCACGCCGGTACGCTCGAACTTGTTGCGGGGGAGCTGGCGCCCGGTTTCGAGAAGCCATCGCGGGCGCAGTTCATCAAGGCGCGCGTGGAAAGCGAAAAGCTTGGCCCTGTCATCTCCCCGCAGGACCACGACCTGTCAGCGGCCAAAAAGGTGCACGCCTGCGATTATATCGATTTCCTGCCGACGGTCTGGCCGCAGTGGGAAGCGGCGGGCCACACCGGCCCGGCGGCGCTGCCCTATGTGTGGCCGACACGCGGCCTGCGTGCGGATGTCAGGCCGCGCGCCATAGAAGCGCTGCTCGGCTTCTACTCGTTCGATGGCGGCGCACCCTTCGTGAAGGGAACATGGAAGGCGATCAAATCCTCCTGCGATGTGGCGTTGACGGCGGCCGGGCTTGTAAGCGCAGGCGAACGCGCCGCCTTCGCGCTCTGCCGCCCTCCGGGCCACCATGCGGGCTCCGCCTTCATGGGCGGCTACTGCTACATCAACAACGCGGCCGTCGCCGCCCAGTGGTTCCGCGACAACGGCGCAGCGCGCGTCAGCATACTCGACATCGACTACCATCATGGCAACGGAACGCAGGAAATCTTCTATTCCCGCGCGGACGTGCAGGTGTTGAATCTGCATGCCGACCCGATGAGCGAATATCCCTTTTTCCTCGGCCACGCCGACGAGCAAGGCGACGGAACCGGGGAAGGCTTCAATCACAATTATCCGATGCCAGCCGGAACGGCCTGGGATGAATGGAGCGCCGCGCTCGACGACGCCTGCGCCAGGGTCGCCGCGTATGGGCCGGATGTTGTCGTCGTCTCTCTTGGGGTCGATACGTTTGAAAAAGACCCAATCAGTCGGTTCAGGTTGAAAAGCAGCGATTATCCGCTCATCGGCGAACGTATCGCCAGGCTTGGTCCGCCTGTGCTTTTCGTCATGGAAGGCGGCTATGCGGTGGAGGAAATCGGCATCAACGCCGTCGGCGTCCTGACCGGTTTCGAGGATCGCTGAGCCGGGTCCGAGTCGCGCACGGACTCCAAATCCGATTTTTGTCAATTCCCGTTTGATGTCGGATTCGAGTGGGGGTAGATTAAACCCGAATCAGTCGATCCTGCGGGGGCGGGCAATCCAGGTGTAAAGCTTCAGCAGCAAGCTCGAAGCCCAGCGCGATGACCGCACT
The DNA here is from genome assembly GCF_040545755.1 of Aquamicrobium ahrensii. Taxonomy (NCBI): domain Bacteria; kingdom Pseudomonadati; phylum Pseudomonadota; class Alphaproteobacteria; order Hyphomicrobiales; family Phyllobacteriaceae; genus Aquamicrobium; species Aquamicrobium ahrensii. The sequence continues at coordinate 161,604 of NZ_JBEPMN010000007.1, read as the reverse complement.
CCCTCACGGTTTCGTCCGGTCGGGCGTTGTCGGCGCCCCGTGTGTTCCCGGCATCCTGCGTTTCCAAAATCTGGCGCGTTCCAGCGTGAATCGATACGTACCCCGCCATGGACATGATGTCTGCGGCGGCCAATGGACTCTGGCCTCAAGACCGCTATGAAGAATTCCGAATTGCGCTCGACAAACGGCATATCGGCTAACCCGCTTACCTCACGCGGCGATATGACCGGCTTTCTCATGAACATGACCGCCAATGTCGGCGCCGACAGCTACATGCTGGTCGCCATCGTGCATGGCGAGGCGCGCAATCAGGCCCGCATCGTCGCCTCCAACTGGCAGTTCGACGCCATAGAACTGATCGGCCGACAGCTCATAGCGACGCTCGCGCAGGGTCCATGGGCCACCTCGCCGGGTATGCGCCCCGCGGCCCTGACCGTGAGCAGCGCGCCCGACACCAACGCGCTCGTCAATGGCGAGGAAGCGCGGCTGCTCCATGTCCTCGGCCATGGCGAAGTCTATTCGCTGGCGCTCAATGTGGGCCGCCAGCGTCTGTTCATTCTTCTCTCTTCCGAGCAGGCGGGAAGCATCGACCTTTCCATGCTGGGCCGCGCCCAGATCGAATGCTGCTACGCGCTCTCGCGCGTTCCCCACCTCATCGCTGACAGCGTCACGAAGGACCCGCTTTCCGACCGCGAGCGCGAATGCCTGTTCTGGGTTTCGGAGGGCAAGACCACCGATGAGGTCGCCGTCATCCTCGGCGTGTCATCCAACACGGTGAACAGCTACATCACCCACGCCATTCAGAAATTCTCGGCCAGCAACAGGGCCATGGCCATCGCAACGGCAATCAGGAGCGGCATCATTTGACCCGGCCAGCCTTGACGGACGTGGATACAGATCAACTGCCGCTCGCCTCCGGGCAGATCTGGCCGCAGAGCGGAAGCCATGGGCTCACCCTGGCGGATGCCGTTCGCCGCTGCCGCTGGATGGCGCTCGACATCAATGCGGAGGCTTTTGCGCTGCTTCTCGCCCCTCCGGCGCAGGAACGCGCCCGTCTCGTGCCATGGCTCGATTCCGACTACCCTGGCGTGGGCTTCTCGAAAGGGATTGCGGACGATACGGAACACGTCGTGCGCCACGTCCGCTCCTCCACCGAACCTCTCTGGTGGTGCAGGGCCAGCGAATGCGCAGCGGACACCGCGCTCGCCTCGCTGTCATGGGCCACCCAGATCTCGCCTCTCGTGGAGGAAACCGCTGGCATCGCGTTCCCGGTTCATGCCGAACGCAACCAGTGCGGGCTGGTGGTTTTCGCAGGCGACCGGATCAATCTTCCGCAGGACATGCTCTACGATATCCACGGACGCTGCTTTTCGCTGTTCGCGGCGGTATCGCGCATCCGTTCCGGCAATCTGGGCCTGAAGCGCGCGATGACCCGGCGCGAACTCGAGTGCCTGAAGCTCACCGCAAACGGCTACACGAGCGAGGACATCGCACGCCTGCTCAAGTTGTCGGTGCATACCACCAACCAATATCTCACCCAGTCCGCTCAGAAACTGAACGCGGTGAGCCGCACGCAAGCCGTGGCCAAGGCGCTTCGCCTCGGCCTTATAGACTAGAACGGTCGGCGCCGATCGTTTCGGCGGGCCGTATCCGTGACCGCTCGATCGCCTCGCAAAGCAGGGCCGTGTTCAGCTGCGGGTCTTCGACCGGCGTCTCGAAAGTGACGTAATTCACCACCAGCGACGCCCGATGCTCTTCGAGCGTAAGCTGAAAGTAGACAGCGACTCCGGCAGGCCTCAATTCGAGGTCAAGCACGATGCGCGGACTGCCGCCCCAGTCGACATGGGCTTCGCCGCCATGGCCAAGCCTGAGGGTGCCGGGCAGGAAATAGAGTTCCGCCGCCGAATCCACGAGATCGGCAAGGCAGGCGAAATGCTCCAGCCGGATGAAGGCGATATAGTCGGCCACGTCGACCAGCCGCAACTCCCCCACCACCTGCTCGATGGCGCGCGCCACGATGCTCTCACGTGCTTCTGCGTGCGGCTGCCTTATCATGTCACCTGCCGGCGCTTGGCCTTGTTGGAGTAGACGATCCGCACCAGTTCGGCGACGGCTTGATAGAATTGCTGCGGGATCACGCTATCCACCGAAACTTGCTTGTACATGGAGCGGGCAAGCGCGACGTCCTCGAATACGGGAACGCCGTTCGCCTCGGCCAGTTCGCGGATCCTGAGCGCCACCAGATCCTGCCCCTTGGCGAGCACGATCGGAGCGGCGTCTTCCTCACGCACATATTTCAGCGCGATGGCGTAGTGGGTCGGGTTGGCGATGACCAGCGTGGCGCGTGGAACGGCCGCCATCATGCGCCGGCGCGCCCTGTCTCGCGCCACGGACCGGATACGCGACTTCACGATCGGATCGCCTTCCGACTGCTTGAGTTCGTCCTTCACTTCCTGCTTGGTCATGCGCAGGTCCTGCTTCCAGTGGAAGCGCTGCCAGATGAAGTCGGCCGCTGCGATCGCTCCCATCACGAAGACGATCACGACGAGAATGTCGATGGCGAAGCCGCGGATTACAGTTCCGAATTCGGCCGGGTTGGTGAGCATTCCGGCCAGCAGGCGGCTGATGCTGTCCGAAAGAGCTATCGCCAGCACCAGCATGGCGAAGCCGACCTTGGCGACCGATTTCAGGAATTCCACAAACCCCTGCACGCCGAACATGCGCTTCCAGCCCTGCACGAGGGAAATGCGCGACGCCTGCGGGCGGATACGCTCGGCGACGAAGCGCGGCATGTTCTGGGCAACGGAAGCGGTTATCCCGGCCGCCACCAGCAACACCAGCAAGGCGGCGATGGCGCGGCCGATCTCGACCATCACGCTGCGATAGAGCGCGATCATGTCCGTTTCGTTGGCCATCGGCCAGACGTCCGGCTTTTCGAGAAACATGGACAGGAAAAGCCCCAGCTCCACCGCCGCATCGCGTGCGTAGAAGAGAGCATAGGCAAGGATGGCGACGAAAGAGGCGAAGATCGCGGTTTCCTTCGAATGTGGCAACTTGCCCTTTTCGATGGTGTCGCGGATTTTCTTCTCGGTGGCTTCCTCTGTTTTCGAGTCCTTGTCGACGGTCTCGGACATGGCTCAGCCAGCTATGCCGCTTCGGAGGCTGCCTGCGCCCCGGGCAGTTCGAAGGCGCCGTCGCGCGAGAGGCGCACCGTAGCCGAGGCGACCGTCTTGCGCGCCTGCATGATGTCGGCAAGCGCAACCCCCTCCGAGCCCAAGGAAAGTTCGGACTCGATCATGCGCCGCGCACGCGCGCCGATGGCGGACAGCACCGCCTCGGTCAATTCTTCCGGCGCGCCGCGCAACGCCCGCGTGATCACATCGGTGGACAGCCCGTCGAACACCAGCACACGCGCCTTCTGCGGCAGGAGATGCATGTCATCGAAGGAGAATACCCGCGCCTTCACGCCGGCCAGGTCAGGCGTGCCGATGGATTCCAGATCCTGGATAACCTCGTCGAGCCGGGCCTTGTCCATCTCGTTGAGGACGCTCGCCAGACGCGCCTGGCCCGATGAGGTGTCCTTCGAGGACGAACCGTCGAGCAGGCGTGTGCGTATCTGGTTTTCCATGATGCGCACCGCGGCCTGCGGCGCGCTGGCCATGGTCACCATACGCTTCATGACCTCCGCCCGCAGCGACTTGTCCAGCGTCAGCAGAACCTGCGCGGCAAGCTGTGAGGAGAGTTTCGAAAGCACAAGCGCTCCGGTCTGCGGATGTTCGCCGGCAAGGAAGGCGCCGATGCGTGTGGCGTCGAGCTTTTCCACCTGCGGCCACACCGGCAGAGGTCCGGGATCCGGCTTCTTCTGCCTGCCTTCCATGATCGCGCTCACCTCTTCCGGCGACAGCGTTTCATTGAGCAGCGTGTCCATCTTGTCCGCGGAATCCAGCAGGCCGGCACCTTCGGTGAACTCGGCCTCGAACTCGGCCACGATCTTTTCCAGGTCGGCCTGCGGAATGGTTCGCAGCATGCGCGCGGCATCGATCAGCGACTTGAGTTCTTCCTGCTTGAAGAATTTCAGCAGGCGTCCCGCCGCCGGCTTGCCCATGGCCACAAGGATCGCGGCCGCCTTTTGCGGCCGGGTCAGCGTCAGCAATGTCGTCATGCGGCTCTCCCCTATCCCCGTAGCGCGCACCCTACCCGATGTCAGGTGCTCTTTGCGGTGATGATCTCGGTCAGGCGAACGGCGAAGCGCGAGGAGTCGGTTTCCAGCACCGTGAGTTCGCCGCGGGCGATGCGCCGGCCATTGACCACCACGTCGATCGGCTCGCCGATCCGGCGGTCAAGGGCCACCGTCGAGCCTTTCTGCAGGGTCATCAGCTCGGACACCGCCATTTCGGTGGCGCCCAGCACGATCTGCACATCGACAGGAATGTCCATGATGACACTGCTGGACGAAGCCGTTGCCGAGCCGTCATCCGGCGGACCCTTTTCCTCCTGCTGGAGCACGCCCCGCAATTCTTCGATGGCCCGGTCGAGCTGCTGGTCCTGATCTTCGCTCAGGGCTTCCGCATTGGCATGGTTCATACTGCTACTCTCCTGTCGCCCGCGCCAGATCAACCCGGCACGAGCCCATCCATGAAATCCTGCGCTTCATCGTGGGGTTGCCTGACGCGCACCGTATAGTGATTGCCCAGCTTGCCCAGCTCGCACACGAACAATGTGCGGTCCCGCACGCCAAGCCGCGCCTGGCTTTGCGCCATGTCGCCCAGTTCGATCACGTCGCCGGCGCGCAGGCCGGCAAGCTGGCCGAGCGACATCTTCGCCAGCGGCACCGTCGCCGTCAGCGAAATCGTCGAACGCTTGACCTCTTCCGAAAAATGCGATTGCCAGCGGGACGTATCCTCCGCGTCTGCGTCCACACTGTTGCGCGCAAGGATCACGCGCTGGGGAATTGTTATCGCGACGGTTCCGCGATCGGCCGCGGTCGACAACGCAAAGACGATGCGAACCGCAGGACCGTCGCGCAACACATGCCGCTTCGCCTCCAGCCCGGCCATGGCCCGCGGCACGGGAAATCTGAGATCGAGCGAACGCCTGCCTGTGCCATTGAGCACATCGGCGAGCTCCTGGAACACCAGAGTAGCCACATCGATTTCAACTGGAGAGAAGTCGCGCTCGATGGTGGAGACCGGCTGATCCGGATCGCCGCCGAACAGCGTGCAGACCATGACGGAGACGGCGGCCGCGTCCATGACGAGCGTCATGGCGTCCGACGAGATGGTCGAGGCCACGATGGCCATGGCGAAGCTGTCGCCGGAACGGGCGCGCGCTTCCGCCACCCGCGCAATTTCCACGGCCTGAAGGTCGACACGCACCGGCGCGCCGATCTCTTCGGCCAGACGCTTCATAACCAGAGGCAGCGCCCGTTCCGCCATGGAGCGGCCCGCGCCGATCACCTGACCGGCGTCGCCGCTGTCGCCCAGCAGGCGCTCCAGGATCAGCGAACGCGTGCCCGCCGGGTTTGCCGGGCTGCTCATGATGCGCGCCCCTTCCCAGCCATCGTCATGCAGCCTTCTTCTCGGCAACGACAGCGTTCATGGTGCTCTGCTCGACAGCATCGATGGAGGGCCTGTCGTAAGAGGAAATGGTCTTGCGGCCGAACTCGATGGCCACCTGCGGCAGCGAACCGTTCATATAGGCCAGAAGCGTCTGCTTCACGATGACGTAGAGACGGCTCTGCTTGTCGCGCACTGTCTTGATCTTCGACGCCACCGGACCGACCACCGCATAGGACAGGAAAATGCCGAGAAAGGTGCCGACGAGCGCCGCGCCGATCAGCCCGCCGAGGATTTCCGGCGACTGGTCGAGTGCGCCCATCGCCTTCACGACGCCCAGCACGGCCGCCACGATGCCCAGCGCCGGCAGGCCGTCGCCCACGGCGACCATCGAATGATAGGCCTTGAGCTTGTCGGAACGGATGGTCTGGATCTCCTCATCCATCAGCGCCTCGATCTCATGGGGGCGGGCGTTGCCGATGATGATGATGCGGCAGTAATCGCAGATGAAACTGGCGAGGTCCTTGTTTCGAAGCACCGTCGGGAAAGCCTGGAAGATCGCCGATTCCTCCGGATTGTCGATATGCGCCTCCACCTCGCTGCGCGACTTGGAACGCAATTCGCGCATCAGGCTGTGGAGCACGCCCAGAGTCTCCAGATATTCGCGCTCCCTGGGAACGGCCTGCCTGATCGCCTCGACGATGGCGCTGCCGGTGTCCTTCACGGTCTTCATCGGATTGGCGACGAGGAAGGCGCCGAGCGCCGCGCCGCCGATGATGACCAGCTCCCACGGCTGCATGAGCACATGCGGGTGACCGCCCATGGCCATGAAGCCGCCGAGAACGCAGCCGAGCGTGATCACAAATCCGATCAGAATGCCCACGTTCCGTCCTTCCGCATCTTACATCAGGCAATTTGAATAGCGCGCGTGCCTTGTGTGAGGCTTGAATCGCACGAATGGCGCGCGCGATCCGATTCAGCTTCGCGCAAGGAACCGCGGCTATTATCGCCCTGCAGCTTCGGCCGGAGGCATGGCGTGTTGAACACTTTCGTCAGTTACAAGCTGATCGCCCGGGACATCCCCAGAGCGATCGACCGCATCGAGCGCCAGCCGGTGGTCGACCGCGAGACGAAATATTACCTCGACAATATCGGCAAGGTCGGCTCGATCGACGAGTTCGTAAAGAACGACCGGCTGTTCAAATACGCCATGAAGGCATTCGGCCTTCAGGACATGAGCTACGCCAAGGCCTTCATGGTCAAGGCGCTCAAGGAAGGCGTGACCGATCCCGACAGCTTCGCCAACAAGCTGACCGACAAGCGCTACGCGGAATTCGTCTCGACCTTCGACTTCGCCAGGCATGGCGATGCGGCGACGATCTACAACAAGGCCCAGCAGGCGACGACCGGCAACTACGCCATCCAGGCCGCCATCGACGAAATCGATCCGGAAATCGTCAAGGCCGAGACCGACTACTATATGAGCCGAATCGCCGGCGTGAAATCGATCGACGATCTCTTCGGCGATGCCCGCCTCTATAACTACGCCATGCGTGCCTATGCGCTCGATCCGGAAACAGAAAGCCCGGAGACGATCCGCAAGGTGCTGGAAGGCGGCGTATCCGACCCGAAAAGCCTCGCCAACACGATGGAGGACAAGCGCTATGCGGCCTTCGCCAGCGCCTTCGACTTCGCCGGGCTTGGCGAGAAAGCGACGACATGGACGCCCACCCATGAAAATGTGGTGGACAAATATCTGCGCCAGACGCTCGAGGAAGACGCCGGCAACAGCAATGAGGGCGTGCGGCTGGCGCTCTATTTCCAGCGCAAGGCCGCCGACATCACCGACTGGTATCAGGTTCTGGCCGACAAGGCGCTGGCCACCGTGGTGCGCACCGCTTTCGGCCTGCCGGAATCTTTCGCCACGGCCGACATCGACAAGCAGGTGAAACTCTTCGAATCGAAAATGAACATCGAGGACTTCGCCAATCCGGCCAGGCTGGAGAAATTCATCACCCGCTTCACCAGCATCTACGAGATCAGCAATCCGACCTCGCCGGCCATGAACGCCGCCAGCATCCTGTTCGCACAGCCGACGACGGCAGGCGTCTCGACGAACCTGCTGATGGCCATGCAGCAACTCAGGTCGAGATAAGGGGCAGCCGCCATGCAGGACAGCCTTTATGTCGCCCTCTCCTCGCAGGTCGCGCTGGAACGCCGGCTGAACACAATCGCCGACAACGTCGCCAACTCGTCGACTGTCGGCTTTCGCGCAACGGGCATAAAATTCGAAGATGTGGTTTCAGGAACCGGATCGCGCGCCGTCTCTTTCGCGTCGTCTGGCTCCACCTATCTGTCGCCCATGAATGGCGGCATGCTTGAAACCGGCAATCCGCTGGATTTCGCCATACAGGGCGACGCCTGGTTCGCGGTCGCCACGCCTGCCGGCACGGTCATGACCCGCGACGGCCGCTTCACGCTGGCCAATTCGGGCGCATTGGTCACGGTCGAGGGGCATCCGGTGCTGGACGCCGGCGGCGCGCCGATCCAGCTCGATCCGAACGACGGCCCGCCGGTCGCCGGCGCGGACGGAAGCCTCACTCAGGACGGACGGCTGGCCGGGGCGCTCGGCCTCTTCGCGTTCGATCCCGGCCTGGATTTTCAGCGCTTCGGCAATTCCGGTCTCCTCAACCGGGATCGACTGGAGCCGCTGGTCGATACGCAGGACGTTGGCGTGTCGCAGGGCTTTGTAGAGCAATCCAACGTCAATCCGATGCTGGAGATGATGCACCTTATCCAGGTGCAGCGCACCTTCGAGAACATGTCGGCCCTGATCCGCGATACCGGCTCTTCCGTCGACGAAGCGATCAAGACGCTGGGTTCGAAATAGCGGGCACGCGTTATGACGGATGAAACCACGCTCGTCAGGCTGTCCGAACAAAGCGCCTCTGCACCGGGCAAACTGACGCTGCTCGAACATGTCTGGCGGCGTTTCGAGGACCCTTCGGCGCTTCTCAAGCACGGCGGGCGGGTCAGCGAAGTATCTTCCACCCATTACAAGGTGAGCGGCCTCAGCGAACTGGCGCGGCTGGGCGATCTGGTCGAACAGCGCAGCCGGCGCGGCGCCGCCCATCCGGGCGGCACATTGGGCGAGGTCGTGCACATCACGCGCGACGGGATCGTCGTTGCTCCCTTCGAGCGCAATTGCGATGCTGGTATCGGCGACGCCGTATTCAGGCGCGGCCCGCTGGCGGTCACGCCGCATCCGTCGTGGCGTGGCCGCGCCATCGACGCGCTGGCCCGGCCGATGGACGCTGGCCCACCGCTGCTGCGCGGCGCGGAAGACGCCGGCAGCGCCGACAAGACGCCCGGGGCGATGGAACGCCAGCGCGTCGGCACCGGGTTCCAGACGGGCGTGCGCGTCATCGACATCTTCACGCCGCTGTGCCTTGGGCAGCGCCTTGGCGTCTTCGCCGGTTCAGGCGTCGGCAAATCGACTCTCCTGGCGATGCTGGCCGGCGCGGACGCCTTCGACACCGTGGTCGTCGCCCTGATCGGCGAACGTGGGCGCGAAGTGCGCGAGTTCCTCGAAGACACGCTGGGCGCAAGGAACATGGCCAAGACCGTGGCGGTCGTCGCCACCAGCGACGAAAGCGCCATGATGCGCCGCCGCGCGCCCGACACCGCGATGCGGGTGGCGGAATATTTTCGCGACCGCGGCGACCGTGTGCTTCTGGTTCTGGATTCCATCACCCGCTTCGCCCATGCGCTGCGTGAGGTCGCCACTGGCACGGGCGAGCCGCCGGTGGCGCGCGGCTATCCCGCCTCCGTTTTCACCGAACTGCCCAAGCTGCTGGAGCGCGCCGGTCCAGGCGCGGAAGGCTCCGGCTCCATCACCGCCATCATTTCCGTGCTGGTCGATGGCGACGACCACAATGATCCGGTGGCCGACTCCGTGCGTGGCATCCTCGACGGCCATGTGGTGCTCGACCGCGCGATCGCCGAACAGGGCCGGCTGCCCTCCGTCGATCCGCTCGCATCGATCTCGCGGCTTGCCGGACGCGCCTGGACGCCGGAACAGCGCACGCTGGTCACGCAACTGAAAGCGATGATCGCGCGCTTTGAGGACACGCGCGACATCCGCCTGCTGGGGGCGTACCAGCCCGGCGCAGATCCCGATCTCGATGTGGCGGTGATGCAGGTGCCGCTGATTTATGAAGCGCTCAGGCAGTCGCCAGCCGACCCCGCATCGATCGACGCCTTCTCCGATCTGGCCAGCCATCTGAGGGGCAGGAATGGCGACCATGCCCACTGAACGCCAGCGCACGGAAGCATTGCTCCAGAACCTGCTTGCCAGGGCGCATGCCGAGGAGGAGGCGGAAGCAGCCCGCACCTCGCTGCTTTCGGGGTTGTTCAGCAAGCCGCGAACTACGCAGCAAGCGCTCGCGCCGCCGCCGGAAAGCTGGCCCGTTCCGCCGGCCGCCCCGTTTCCGAAGATCGAGAAGCCGGACCGGCGCAGCGATTTGGTCGTCGCCGGCCTCGGCGTGGCGCTTGGGCTGATCTGCGCATTGTTCCCCTGGTACATTTTCTTCAACCAGGAGCAATTCGGGGTGCGCGCCATGAGGCTGGGGGGACAAGGGGTCAACTCGGGCCACGTGCTCGCCGACAGCCTGCCGCCCGCACGGACAAGCGAGCTTCCCGAGTTGCCGGGCGAACTCGACCTGTTCAGCACTGGCAACATCGCCAGCGACCCGACCCGCGATCCGCCGGGCTCCGACGAGCAGCCCTTTCCCGGCGCCGCCGTGGAATTCAGGCTGGTCCATGTCGCAAACGGCCGCGCGATGATCGAGGACGATGCCGGTCTGTGGATCGTGCAGAGCGGTTCCAGGCTGCCCGATTCCAGCCGCGTCGCCGCGATCGAGCAGCGAGCCGGGAAATGGGTGCTGGTGACCAGCAAGGAGCAGGTGTTCGAACTCTCCGACTGACGGCGGGCTGGAGCCGAGCGCAAGGCCCGCGCAAGACTGGCCGCCTACCATGGGTAAGGATACCGGAGAACCCCATGGAGCCCGTCAACCTCTTCGATCTCGCCACAAGGCAGTCGCAATGGCTGGGCGTGCGCCAGACAGCCATTGCCGGCAACGTCGCCAACGCCAACACGCCGGGCTATCTGGCGCATGACGTCGAGCCGTTCGAGAAGGTTCTGGAGCGCACGGCGGTTTCGCTCACCGCTACGCAGGAGGGCCATCTCGGCTTCAGCGCCAGCGAGGCCGGCTTCCGGACAAGGGCCCAGGAATTCGACGGCGCGCCCATGCCGTCCAAAAACACTGTCGTCATGGAAACCGAACTGATGAAGGCCGGCGAAGTTCGCCGCGCATTCGAACTGAACACGGCCATCGTCAAGGCTTTCCACGGCATGTTGCTCGCCGTTTCAAAGGGCTGACCGCAATGGATGCTTTGACCACCAGCCTCAAGATCGCCGCATCCGGCCTCGGCGCCCAGTCGGAACGGCTGCGCATCGTCTCGGAAAACCTCGCCAACGCCCAGTCGACCGGCAATTTTCCGGGCGCCGACCCCTATCAGCGCAAGACCGTGTCCTTCGTGTCGGAACTGGATCGCATCTCCGGCGGCTCGCTGGTCGAAGTCGGCGCGATCGACCGCGACCGCAGCGCCTTTCCGCTCGAATTCCAGCCCGGAAACATTGCCGCCGACGAGAACGGCTACGTCAAGCTGCCCAACGTCAACGTGCTGATCGAGATGGCGGACATGACCGAGGCCAACCGGTCCTACGAGGCGAACCTTCAGGTCATTCGTCAGGCGCGCGACCTGATCTCCATGACCATCGATCTGATGAGGACACCATGATGATCGGTCCCGTGGGCGCGCTGCGGCTCACCCCTTCTCTCGGCACGGAAACCGCCAACGCTTCCGCGCCGCAGCAGGCGTCGGCTGCCGGCACATCGTTCGCCGACGCGCTGGCGCAGGCCGCTTCGCGCACGGTTGGAAAGCTGGAAAGCGCCGAAACCCTGTCCATGGAAGCGCTCAAGGGCAATGCCGATACGCGGCAGGTGGTGGATGCGGTGATGAACGCCCAGCAGACGCTTCAGGCCGCCGTGGCCATTCGCGACAAGATCGTCAGCGCCTATCTCGAAGTCAGCCGGATGAGCATCTGAACATGAAAGCACTCGCTATCGCCGCCACCGGCATGAACGCCCAGCAGAACAATCTGGAAGTCATCGCCAACAATATCGCCAACATCAACACGACCGGCTACAAGCGCGCCCGCGCCGAGTTCACCGACCTGCTCTACCAGATGGAGCGGATGCCCGGCGTATCCAACCGCGCCAACGCCTCCATCGTGCCGGAGGGAGCGTCCATCGGCCTTGGCGTCAAGCTCGCCGCCGTGCGTAACGTGCAGATACAGGGCCCGCTGGCCAACACCGACAACGCCTACGACCTGGCGCTGGTCGGCAAGGGCTGGTTCCAGATCGAGGCTGCCGACGGCGGCACGCTCTACACACGCGCCGGCTCCTTCAACACCAATGCCGAGGGGCAGCTTGTCACGGTCAACGGAGCGGCCCTGGTCCCGGCGATCACCGTTCCCGAGGACGCGGTCGAGGTTTTCATCAGCAAAAGCGGCCAGGTCTCCGCCCGCATAGACGGCGAAATGGAGGTTCGCGATCTTGGCCAGCTCCAGATCGCCAATTTCGCCAACGAAGCCGGACTTGTGCCGCTCGGCGACAATCTCTTTCAGGAATCGGCGGCTTCCGGACAGGCCATTATGGGCTTTCCCGGCGACCCCGGCTTCGCGACCATAGAACAGGGTTATCTGGAAAGCTCGAACGTCGATCCGGTGAAGGAGATCACCGAACTGATTTCGGCCCAGCGCGCCTACGAGATGAATTCGAAGGTCATTCAGGCCGCCGACGAGATGGCTTCCACGGTGTCGAGAAACCTCAGGTAGCGTGATGACCGTCGCCTCCCTCATCACAGGAATTCGCAGCGCCGTGCTGGCAATCGCCACGGTGGCGGGCATCTGTGCGCCCGCTCTCGCGCAGGAAGTGGTGCTGATTCCCAATCGCGTCATCTATCCGGGTGAAACCATCACTTCCGGCGCTCTGAGGCAGGTGACCCTGGTTCCCGGAAAGGTCAAGCCGGACGCGGTTGCAACTACGCTGCCCGAGCTGAACGGCAAGGTGGCGCGGCGCACGCTCCTGCCTGGCCGCTATATTCCCGCCGCCGCCGTACGCAGCGCCTGGCTGATCGAGCAGGGCGCATCCGTGCAGGTCTATTTCATTACCGGCGGGCTGACGATCTCGGCCACAGCGGTGACGTTGCAGCCGGGGTCTCCCGGTGACGTGGTCAGGGTGCGCAACGTCGACAGCGGCAAGGTGCTGACCGGAACGGTGATGGACGACGGCAGCGTCAGGGTCGGCACATGAAGCGCGCGCTCGCCCTTGCCCTCGCAGCCATGATGTCGTTGCAGCCGGTGCTGGCCGATGGCCTCGCCGACAAGCAGAAGCGCGCCATCGCGGCCGAAAAGGGCGGCTTCGTCGAGACCGACTACGATCCGGCCGCCACCGCGCGCATGTTCGAGGTCGCACCCGCGCCCAGCAACCTGCCCCCCGGCCAGATCGCCGCCCGCATCAAGGATGTGGCGCAGTTGCAGAGCGCCCGGGACAACCAGCTCGTCGGTTACGGTCTCGTCATCGGCCTTGCCGGCTCCGGCGACAGTCTGCGAAATTCTCCGTTCACCGAGCAGTCGATCCGCGCCATGCTGGAAAATCTCGGCATCGCGACCGAAGGCGGCAGCGCGCGGGCCCGTAATGTGGCCGCCGTCATCGTCACCGCCAACATGCCGCCCTTCGTGCAATCGGGCGCGCGCATCGACGTGACCGTCTCCTCCATGGGCGACGCCACCTCGCTGGCGGGCGGCACGCTGATCATGACTCCCCTGAAAGCGGCGGACGGCGAGATCTATGCAGTCGGTCAGGGGCCGGTGATCGTGTCCGGCTTCAATGCGCAGGGGCAGGCCGAACAGGTGACGCAAGGCGTCCCGACCTCAGGCCGCGTGCCCAACGGAGCCATTATCGAACGGTCGGTCGCCGCGGAATTCGGCGATCAGACAGAACTGACGCTGCAATTGCGCAATCCCGATTTCTCGACGGCGGTGCGCATCGCCGACGCCATCAACGCCTATACGCGCCAGCGTTTCGGGCAGCGCGTGGCGGGCGAGCGCGATGCCCGCACCATCTCGATCCGCAAGCCGAAGAACATATCGGCGGCCCGCTTCTACGCCGAGATCGAGAATCTCGTCATCCAGTCCGACACGCCGGCCCGCGTGGTGATCGATGAGCGCACCGGCACCATCGTCATCGGCAATCAGGTCCGCATTTCGCGCGTCGCCATCAGCCATGGCACGCTGACCGTGCGCATCACCGAAGCGCCGCGCGTCGTGCAGCCGGAGCCCTTTTCCAAGGGCGTGACGGCGGTCGAACCCGATACGGCCATCGGCATCTTCCATCCGGATGCGCGCATAGCGGTTCTGGACGGGCCGGACCTGCAAACGCTGGTTTCGGGCCTCAACCGGCTGGGTGTGAAGCCCGATGGCGTCATCGCCATCCTGCAGGGCATCAAGACCGCCGGCGCCCTGCAAGCCGACCTCGTGGTGCAATGACCATGTCGATCCTCCACAACTCCCACAAACTCCTCGTCGCGGCGGTTTTTGCTGCAAGCGCATTGGGCTCCGTCCATGCCGACGAGATCCGTCAGGTTTTGCCCGGTGCGCCGGAACCAGTCGCGGCGCAGGAACTGACCCGTGAATCCACGCCTGTCTTCGATCCCGAGGCCAGTGAAGTCCAGCGCTTCTGCTCCAACATCGCAGACGCCGCCCGCGACCGCCGTTACGCCTTGCAGGCGCAAGAGCTGAAGCAGTTGCAGGGTGAAGTCGACAAGCGGATCGAGGCGCTGGAAGAGAAGCGCAACGAATACGAAACCTGGCTCAAGCGCCGAGAGCTGTTTCTGGCCCGCGCCGAAGAAAGCGTCGTCTCGATCTATGCCGGCATGAAGCCGGACGCCGCCGCCGAGCGGCTGGCCATGGTCGAGACCGAACTCGCCGCCGCGATCCTCATGCGGCTCGACACCCGCAAGGCCAGCACCATCCTCAATGAAATGAACCAGAAGGCCGCCGCCATCCTGACCAGCGTCATGGCGAGCGCGGCCCGCAGGACGGACCCCTCATGATGCGCACATTCGCACTCGTTCTGGCATGTGCGGCGCTGGCCGGCTGCGCAACGGACCTGCGTGAGGTCAACAAGGAACCGGCTCTCTCGCCGGTCGGCTCCGGCATCGAGGGCGGCAGCGTTTCGGTCTACCAGTATCCGGAAACGCCGGCGAAGCCGGTCAAGCGCTTCTCGCTGTGGGACGACCGCCAGAGCCGGCTGTTCACCGACCCACGGGCGCTGCGTGCCGGAGACATCCTCACCGTCAACATCAAGATCAACGATCGCGCCCGGTTCAAGAACCAGAACGACCGCAGCCGCACCGCAAGCCGCACGCTCGGCTTCGACGCCAATATCGGCTGGGACGGCTCCTCGACAGGCGGCTCGGGCGATGGCAGCCTGAAGTCCAAGACCGAGACCAATGCCGACGGCGCGACGGAACGCTCGGAAACCATCGCGCTCAACGTCGCGGCGGTTGTGACCGAGGTGCTGCCCAACGGCAACCTGATGATCAAGGGTTCGCAGGAAGTGCGCGTCAACGCCGAGCTGCGCGTGCTTCATATCGCCGGCATCGTGCGCCCATCCGATATCGGCGCAAAAAACACCATTTCTTATGAACGCATTGCCGAAGCCCGCATCTCCTATGGCGGACGCGGGCGCATCTCCGAGATCCAGCAGCCGGCCTACGGCCAGCAGATTCTGGATCAGGTCCTGCCGTTCTAGGGGCGGCGAACCATGGCGATGGCGGATACAGCAACACAACCGACGCAAAAAAGGCCGTCGATCATACTCCAGATGGCGATGCTGGCCGGCCTCACCGTGGTCGCGCTCGCCATTGGCTGGGGCGCCGGCGTCTATCTGAAAGGCCAACAGGCCGCAGCACCCAAACCGGCGACGGCAGCCGCCGCGGAGCCGGTCGTGGCAAGCCGCGGCCCCAGGCTGGTCACGCAGGATTTGCCGCCGATCACCACCAATATGGCGGCGCCCACTGAAACCTGGGTGAGGATGGACCTCTCCCTGCTCCTTGAGGCGCCTCTGGCGGCGGAACTTTCAAGCGCCATCCATCAGGACCTGCTGGCTTTCATGCGCACGGTCAAGATGCATCAGGTGGAGGGTCCCAGCGGCTTCCAGCATCTGAAGGCGGACCTGCGCGAAAGGGCGTCGATGCGCAGCAGCGGCAAGGTCAGCGACGTTCTGATCAGGACGCTGGTGTACGAATGAGAGTCGCGGCGAGCGCAGGCGTCATCCTGTTGGCACTGACCGGGGCTGCTGCCGCGCAGCAGATCGACCTCGGCGGCATCGGCCAGATGAGCGGCTCGACGGTCGGGGCCATCATCCAGCTCTTCGGCGTGATCACGGTGCTGTCCGTAGCGCCGGGACTGCTCATCATGGTGACCAGCTTCACCCGCTTCATCATCGCCTTTTCGATCCTGCGCGCCGGCATCGGGCTGCAATCGACGCCTGCCAATCTGATCCTCATCTCGCTGTCGCTGTTCATGACCTTCTATGTCATGGCCCCGACCTTCGACCGCGCCTGGAATGACGGCGTGCAGCCGCTCATGGACAACCGTATCGAGCAGGCCGAAGCCGTGCAGAAGATCGCCGACCCGTTCCGCACCTTCATGCTGGACAATGTCCGCGAGAAGGATTTCGACCTGTTTGCCGATCTGGCCCGCGAACGCGGCCAGACCGTCTCGCGTGAAGAGGTCGACCTGCGCATTCTGGTGCCGGCCTTCATGATTTCAGAGATCCGTCGCGGCTTCGAGATCGGATTCCTGATCGTGCTGCCATTCCTCGTCATCGACCTGATCGTGGCCACAATCACGATGGCCATGGGCATGATGATGCTGCCGCCGACCGTCGTGTCCCTGCCGTTCAAGATCATGTTCTTCGTGCTGATCGACGGCTGGAACCTGCTGGTGGGGTCGCTGGTTCGATCCTTCGCCTGAAACGGGAACAGGCCCGCTTACCATTGGTTAACCATGTTGCTTATGCTTTTGGAAGCAACTGTCCGCCATAGTCCCGGAAATGGCGGTTGATCGCGCTTAGCAGATCATTGGCATGATGCCGTACCGTCATACCGGTCGAGCCGGTATGTCAGTTTTTCCCGAGTAAAAATCAGGGTACGTGTATCCATGGCCAGCATCATGACCAATTCATCCGCTTTGACCGCGCTTCAGAGCCTGAATTCCACCAACAAGGCGCTTGAAACCACCCAGAGCCGCATCTCCACCGGTTATCGCGTCGCCACCGCCTCCGACAACGCCGCCTACTGGTCGATCGCCACCACCATGCGTTCGGACAACAAGGCCAATTCGGTCGTGCAGGATTCGCTTGGCCTCGGCGCCGGCAAGGTGGACACCGCCTACACAGCCATGAACAAGGCCATCGAGGTGGTCGACAAGATCAAGGAAAAGGTCCTGCTGGCCAAGACGGCCGGCACCGAGGACCGCGCCAAGATCCAGGCCGAGATCGAGACCTACCAGGCGCAGCTCACGGACAATATCGGCGGCGCCAACTATGCCGGCTCCAACCTGCTGAGGACGGATTCGACCGGCACGGCGACCGGGATCAGCGTCATCTCCTCCTACAATCGTGATGCCGACGGCGTGGTGACCACGGGCACCATCGACGTGACCTTCGAAACCACGCGCCTGATCGACAGCGGCGCCGTCTCCGGCTCCACCGACCCGGATGACGACGTCGCCGCCACCGGCGTCCTCGACAAGGCTGGCGGGGCGTCCGACAAGAGCATCCTCAACCTGAGCGTCTCCAACCTGACCGGCGTCACGGGCTTCGACGCCGATGACGAGACCACCATCTCGGCCGCCTTCGACAACATGCTGACCGACATCGAAGCCGCGCTCAGCTCGATGGCGACCGGCGCGGCCGAGCTCGGCGCCGCCAAGGCCCGCATCGACATGCAGTCCTCGTTCGTGTCGAGCCTTTCGGACTCGATCGACAAGGGCGTGGGCCAGCTTGTCGACGCCGACATGAACAAGGAATCGACCCGCCTTCAGGCCCTTCAGGTCCAGCAGCAGCTCGGCATCCAGGCGCTTTCGATCGCCAACGGCAACTCGCAGCAGATCCTGTCGCTGTTCCGCTAAAAACCGCCCGGCTTCGGCCGGAGCTGAAAAATTGGAAGGCCGTGCTTCGCATGAAGCGCGGCCTTTCTGTTTTTTCGACCGCCCCACCTCACTCTTTAATCGTCTGTTAACCACGAATTCGTAATTATGGTTAACCGAAGGTTTCGCATGTGGCGGACCGAACGCTAGTTGACCGAGGGGTGGCACCAGTGTCGAGCATCATGACGAATGCATCCGCAATGACGGCTTTGCAAAGCCTGAGCGCGACCAACAAGGCTCTCGAACAGACGCAGGCCAGAATTTCGACCGGCTATCGCGTGGCGGAAGCCAGCGACAATGCGGCGTATTGGTCGATCGCCACCACCATGCGCTCCGACAATCAGGCGAACTCGGTGGTTCAGGACGCGCTCGGCCTCGGGGCCGGCAAGGTCGACACCGCCTACACTGCCATGAACTCGGCTCACGATGTGGTCGACAAGATCAAGCAGAAGGTGCTGCTCGCCAAGGCCAGCGGCACGGAAGAGCGCGCCAAGATCCAGTCCGAAATAAGCACCTATGTCGCCCAGCTTCGCGACAGCATCGGCGGCGCTTCCTATGCCGGCTCGAACCTTCTTCAGACCACCGGCGCCGACGGCAAGGTTTCAATCATCTCCGCCTATAACCGCGATTCGAGCGGCGCGGTCTCCACCACCACCATCGACATCAAGTTCACCAATATCAGGCTGATCGATTCCGCTGTGACCCCGCCGGCGGCGGGAACCGGCATCCTCGACACGGTAACCGGAAACGTTTCGGGCGTCTCGATCCTCAATATCGACCTGAACGATCTTTCGGGCGTGACCGGCGCCGATGATGCGGCCAGGTTCGACAATCTCCTGACCGATATCGAGGCGGCGCTGGGCAAGATGACGAACGCCGCAGCGGAACTCGGAGCGGCCAAGGCGCGCATCGATATGCAGAAGGATTTCGTCTCCAAGCTGATGGATTCCATCGACAAGGGCGTGGGCCAGCTTGTCGACGCAGACATGAACAAGGAATCGACCCGCCTTCAGGCTCTCCAGGTCCAGCAGCAGCTTGGCATCCAGTCGCTTTCGATCGCCAACACCAACTCCCAGAACATCCTGTCGCTGTTCAAGGGCTGATCGGGACCGTTTTTTCCTCCCCTATCCTGAACGGGCTGCCTCACGGCGGCCCGATTTCATTTTCGCACAAGCTTCGGCGGCTAGCCTGTGAACGGGCGAAGATGCGGGAGCCGTATGGCAGTGCCGGAACAAATCCAGACCATCATCGAAAACCTCAAGGGCTTCGGCACAAGGCGGCTTGCCCTGATGGGCGGTATGGCCGCCCTGATCATGGCCACGATCGTCATCGGCTCGATCTATCTGAACCGGCCGGCATACGAGACGCTCTATATCGGACTGGAACGTTCCGACGCCAGCCAGATCGGCGTGGTGCTGGGCGATGCGGGGATGGAATTCGATGTCGGCGCGGACGGCACAAGCGTGTTCGTCGCCGCCGGCAACACCGCCCGCGCCCGCATGCTTCTGGCCGAGAAGGGCCTGCCCAACAGCGCCAATGCCGGTTACGAGCTTTTCGACAATGTCGGTTCGCTCGGCCTCACCTCCTTCATGCAGCAGATCACCCGAGTACGGGCTCTCGAAGGCGAGATTTCCCGAACCATACAATCGCTGGCCGGCGTCAAGGCCGCGCGCGTGCATATCGTAATGTCGGAGCGCGCGAACTTCCGCCGCGATGAACAGCAGCCGTCCGCTTCGGTGGTGATCCGATATGCCGGCGTGGACGGCGCCAGGACCGCACAGTCGATCCGCCACCTTGTCGCCGCCGCCGTTCCCGGTCTCGGCGCGGAAAAGGTCACGGTTCTCGATTCCGCCGGCAATCTGCTTGCGGCAGGAGACGACCCGTCCAACACCAGCGCCGCTCGCTCGCTCGGTGTGGAGCAGACGGTCGAAGCCCAGATCGGGGACAATATCAGGCGGGCCCTGACCCCCTATCTCGGTCCGGACAATTTCCGCGCCAGCGTCAAGGCGAATGTGAACACGGACACCAGACAGATCGAGGAGACGACCTTCGATCCCGCATCGCGCGTCGAGCGTTCGGTGCAAAGCGTGCGCAACAACGAGGCGAGCAGCCAGCGCCAGACCGCAACCCCCACCAGCGTCGAGCAGAATCTGCCGGAGACGCAATCCGTCGCGTCCGACGGTCCGCAGTCCAGCTCCCAGAACGATCGCCGCGAGGAGATCACCAACTACGAGATCAATTCCCGGCGCGTGGCCACCATTTCCAACGGCTATACGGTGGACAGGATGTCAGTGGCGGTGGTGGTCAACCAGCAGCGCCTGCTTTCCATTCTGGGTCAGGACGCAACCCCGCAGGAGATTGCGGATCGTGTCGCCGAAATCCGCAAGGTTGTGGCGTCCGCCACCGGTTTCGATGAAAAGCGCGGCGATGTCATCGATGTCTCCGCCGTGGAATTCATCGATGGGCTGGACGGCGTGGCCCTGCCCCAGCCCGGCGTCATGGACTCTTTCGGCAAATATGCCGGCACGCTCATCAACGCCGCCGCCTTCGTGACTGTCGCCTTCCTTGTCGCCTTCTTCGGTCTGCGCCCGATGGCTGCGGCCCTGACTGCCCAGTCCGCTCCGGCCCTTGCCGCCCCGGGCTTCGAGGACATGCAGCGCTCCCTGCCCACTCCGGAGCTGGCTGCGGAAACCGCCGAAACACCGGCCCTCACGGACGCCAGCCGCACGGCGACGGCGCAGGTTGACGACATAAGTCGCAGGTTGAAGCCGGCTCCACAGGAGCGGCTGGCGCGAATGGTCGACCTCAATGAGGAGCGCACTGCCCAGATTCTACGCAAATGGGCGGCCGCCGAAGCAGCTCCCGCCTCCGCCGAGGCAGCGTGATGTCAGCTGCGGCGCTTTGGGACCTGTTGCCGGATTTTGGCGCCGCCAATGACCACAGCCGGGCTCCGCCGGCTGCCCAACCGGCACAGGAGCAGCCGGCAGAGCCCGATGTCGACGCGCTGATCGCCGCCGCTGTCGCGCGGGCCGAAACTGCGCTTGAGGCGCGTCTTGCCGAAGCCCATCAGGCGCAGTTGGCGGCGGAGCGCGAAGCGGCGGCCTCGGATGCGCAGGCGCTCATGGAAAGTTTCGGTTCGAATATCGGCGCGCTGATATCGGGTCGTCTGGAGCAATTGCAGCAGCAGCTCTGCGAAACAATGGAGGCGGCCGCAGCCCGCACCATCGGCGGGGTTTTGAGCGACACCCTGCGTGAGCGCTCGCTGGCGGCGCTCGCCGACACGATCGCCTCGACACTCGACGAGCCCGACGCCATCCGCATGAAGGTGCAAGGCCCCGCGCATCTGTTTGAAGCGCTTTGCACCGCGCTCGGCGACCACGCCGGACAGCTCGACTTCGTCGAGACACCCGGCTTCGACCTCACCATTTCCGTCAACGAGACGGTGATCGAGACTCGCATGGGCGAATGGTCTGCCGCCTTGTCCGGAATCGTGTCATGAGCAGCGCCGAAACCACCGAGCCCAGACAGGAAATCATCATCGTCCGCCGCAGGTACGATGAGGATGAGGCGCATCACGGCGGCGTGTGGAAGATCGCTTTCGCCGACTTCATGACGGCGATGATGTGTTTCTTCCTCGTCATGTGGCTCATAAACGCCGCCAATGAGGAAACGCGCGCCGCCGTCGCCAGTTACTTCAACCCGATCAAGCTGATCGACCGCAACTCCAGCCGCAAGGGCCTTGAAGATCTGGGCGACGGACCCGCATCTTCCGGGCGGGCGGAAAACGATCCGTTTGAGGCCCTCGCCAAGACCGGAACGGATAGCGAAGGCAATGCCGGCTCCGTCAACGAGCAGAACGAACTCGAAAAAGCCGGCGCTCATACGCTCTCGCCGGACGAGCAGCTTTTCGCCGATCCCTACGCCGTGCTTGCCGAGATAGCAGCCAATTCCGGGCGATTGCAGAATGTCAGCGAAAAGGGGGACGGCGGAGCGCAAAATTCCGGGCCCTCGTCGGGCGCCTCCGGCGGCGAGTTCTATCGCGACCCGTTCGCTCCGGACTTCTGGTCGCAGGAGATGACCGACCCGCTGGCCGAAGCCAGCGCCGAGCGCGCGAAAGCCGGAGAAGAAACCGTCTCCGAAGCCTCGCCGCAGGAGAGGCAGAAGGAAACAGAGCCAAAGGCCGAGGCCGCCGCTCAAGACGGGCGGGTTGAAGTTGCTTCCGCAACCCAAGCTGCCGACACCGGCGAAAAGCAGCATGAGCCCCATCCACAGGAGGTGCGCCCCGAAGCCGCTCCATCTGAAGTCAAGGCCCGACAAACCGCTTCGGAAATCCGGCGGCAGATAGCGCAGGCGTTCGGCGCAGGCGACAAGATCGGCGAAGGCATATCGGTGGAAGCCACGGAACGCGGCGTGGTGCTCACCATCACCGACCAGCTCGATTTCGGCATGTTCGAGATCGGATCGGCGCTGCCGCGCCGGGAACTGGTTCTCGCCATGGAAGAGATCGGCAAGATCCTCGACGGGAACGCGGGCCTGCTTTCCATTCAGGGGCATACGGACGCCCGCCCGTTCCGCAGCGCCACCTATGACAACTGGCGTCTCTCCACCGCCCGCGCCCATGCCGCCTATTACATGCTGGTGCGCGGCGGCATAGAGGAGGCGCGCATCAGGGAAGTCTCCGGTTTCGCCGACCGTGAACCGCGCAACAAGGCCGATCCGATGGCTGCCGTGAACCGCCGCATCGCCATTCTTCTGGAAACGCAGCCATGAGGCGGCGACTGTCGTGCTTGTGGCTGCTCCTGGCGGGTTCGTGTCTGGCCCTTCCGGCTCTGGCCGCCCCATCGAACGAAGGCTTGCAGCCCTATCAGCTCGTACGTTCGCTGCAACTGGTGCAGGACCGCATCGCAGGCGGCGACCACGCCGCCCTGCCCATGCAGGGCAAGCTTCTCGAACTCACCGATGCGCGTCTGAGAAAAGCCGCCACCTCTGATTTCGAAGAACCGCGCAATTTCCGCGCGCTCCTCGTCTACGGCATGAGCGGCGGCAATCCCGCAACCTTGCGCAACGCCGTCCCGCAATTGCAGCTCGATGAGCATGACAAGGCGCTGGCTGCCGGCGTCATCGCCTATCTTGAGGGCGATCCCGGCGGAGCGCTGAAAGCGTTCGAGCGTGTCGAACTGGAAGCGCTTCCCGAAGACATCTTCACCTTCATTGCGCTGGTGAAGGGCTCGCTGCTGGCAAGGGAAGCACCGGATGCGGCGCTTTCGCTTCTCGATCGGGTCCGGCTTCTGGCTCCCGGCACGCTGGTGGAGGAGGCTGCGCTGCGCCGCTCCATCGCCATCACCGTCACAACCTCCGATGCAGACCGCTTCGCGCGCGCCTCCGCTCAATATGTCGCACGCTTCCTGCATTCGCCCTATGCGAGCCAGTTCGCGGATGCGTTCGTCACCGGGGCTGTCGCGCTTGACGGAGCAATCAGCCGCAACACGCTGGTCGATATCGTCTCGACGATGGACAAGGAGCGCGAGCGGGTGATCTGGCTGCGCATCGCCCGCGGTGCCGCCATAGACGGCTTGAGCGACCTTTCAGCATTCGCCGCCGTAAGGGCCAAACTGAACGCCGGAGGAAGCGGAAGCGCCGACGATCCCCGCACGCTCCTTTACTCGGGCCTTTCCAACATAGCCGGCGAGCCGGTGAAGGAACTTGCGGAAAAGCTGGAAAAAATCGATCGCACCAGATTGTCGCCGGGCGACCGCATGCTGCTTGACGCCGCCCGCACAGTCACCAGCAAGGTCGTCGCCCCGCCGGCTGGCATATTCGCGGCGACCCCGACGCAGGAACTAGAAACGCCCGCCGAAGCGATGCCGGTGGAAGTCGTCCGGGCTGTGTCCGTGGGAGACGAGGAGGGATTGCCTCTGGTCGAAGGCATCATGCCTGAACCGGAGGAGATCGAGGTCGCCCCCGCCCGCCAGGTCGCGGCCGAACCGTCTGAGCCCGAAAAGCCCGACCAGACTGACGAGGCTATCGCCAACATGCGCCGCTCAATCGACAGAATCGACCAATTGCTCGGAATCGCCCCGCTATGAGCATCAACAACATCTTGCAGGCATTGACCCGAACATTGCCCGTCTCCGCTGTGGAGCGGCAGGGGGCTCAGAAAGGCGCTGCTGATTTCGGCGACATTCTGGATGAAAACAAAGGCGACGTAGCGACGAATGACAGGATGCCTGCCGACGGCAAACGCGCCGGTCATATTCGCCCGGCCGAACAGCATGGCGGCATGATTGCGCAGATCAGGCTGGATGAAAGGGATATCGAGCGGGTGGAAAGCGAAACGCCATCGCAAGCGCCGGAAGTCGCCATGCCGCCGGCTGCGGAAGAAAGCCCGCCGCTGATGAACTTCCCACACGCCGGTCGGACTTTAACCGAAGAGCAGGAAGACGCCACCTTGCCAGACGGGCGCGACATCCAACCCAACCAGGCGGTTGCGCTCTTCCTGCCATCGACAAAACCTGCCGAACCCGCCCCTTCTGGCCCGGTGACGCCTGATCTCCCCGATACGGGCAGAGCCGAGCGGAGGGCGAATATCTATACCGGCACGGCGCAGCTCACAGATGTCGAGACGTCTTCGGACCCGGGGGCACGGGAAAAAACCGTTTCCCCGGGCGAAACCGCAGAGCGGCCCGTTTCGCAGCCGCGCGGACAGCAAGGCCGGGAAGAGCCGGCGCAGCGGGTTACGGTGGTCGCAACGCAGAGTTTCGCCGCCCCGGTCAACGCCAGCATCAACCCGACCATTGCCGGCGTCGCCGAAGCGCTGGCGGGTGACGAAGGACTGAAACAGGCTGTTGTGGCCACTTCTTCGTACGGCGCAGCCCAGCAACGAACCATGGGCGCGGCTCACAGTCTCAGGATCGAGCTGCATCCTGCGGAACTTGGCATGATCAGTGCGCGCCTCCTGCTCGCCGGCGATCAACTTTCGGTTGAAATAAAACCCGATACGCACGAAGGATGGCAACGCCTTTCCTCCGACAGCGAAACGATCGCCCGCGCCATGCGCGATCTGGGTTTCGAAATTTCCAGAGTCACTATCCTGCCGCCTTCCGGGACGGCGACGCCACCCCCGCGCGCAGATGCCGGGGGCTTCGCCAGCCGTGAAGGCTCCTCTTTCCAGTCAAGTGGATCAGGCCATGAAAGCGGCTCGCAGGGAGAACGACATGCGTCCGGCGACAATGCGCGGGAAAATAGGCAACCCGTTCGCTCATCGTCATCTGCTGCCGCGAACGGTGGTCGCGGCCTTTATATCTAGCCTGTTGGCCAGCGCCGCCGCCGCGTCCACGAACGCCTGCGAACGCGAAATTCTGCGGGCGGCGGAGCGCTACCAGATTCCCGCCGGCATCCTTTACGCGGTTGGGCTGACGGAGACAGGAAGGAAGGGCAGCCTCCAACCCAATGCCTTGAATATAGAAGGAAAAGCTGTCTTTCCGAAAGATCGCGCCGAGGCGCTGGCAGCCTTTCGCGATGCACGGCGGCAGGGTCGCAAGCTGATCGATCTCGGCTGCATGCAGGTGAACTATCACTATCACTCAGAGAACTTCCGCAGCGTGGAGGACATGCTCGATCCGCGCCGCAACGTCGACTATGCCGCGCGCTTTCTGGCGAGCCTCCACGTCCGTCATTCGACATGGTCGATGGCGGTGGCGCGCTACCATGCCGGCCCTGACAACGACCCACCCCAGAAAGCGTATGTATGCCGCGTCATCGCCAACATGGTGGCGGTCGGCTTCGGCAAATGGACGGACAAGGCCCGCGCTTTTTGCCGGCCGTGAGTTGCAGCCCTGCTGGCTGTTACGGCACGAAATCGAAGAAAAATGGTATAAAACCGTCGAAACACGATACAACCTCTGCGTTTATCCACTCCCCAAAATCATGGTCGCAAAAATTGAAGGTTGGTCAGGATTCCGCCTGACCGTTAACCATTTTTTTGGGGTTATCGAAATGATTCGGAGGCGGGCCGATGATCGTGGTCGTGGACGAACGCGAACTCGTAACTGCGGGTTTCAATTCACTTTTCGATCGTGAAGGGGTGGCCTGCACCGGCTTCGCCCCCAGCGAATTCGATGAGTGGGTGTCAAGCGCGGCCGAAGATGACTTGCGCTCGGTCAGCGCTTTCCTGATCGGTGATTGCCGCGACGGCAGCGTCTCGCCCCGGAACATAAGAGGCCGGACCGGGGCTCCGGTGATCGCGCTCAGCGAACAGAATTCGCTGGAAAACACGCTGAAGCTGTTTGAAAGCGGCGTCGATGACGTGGTGCGCAAACCCGTCCATATCCGCGAAATTCTCGCCCGCATCTCCGCAATCCGCCGCCGCGCCGAGACCGAACCCGACTACGCCGAAGTCGGCCGCATGCGCATCTTCATGGACGGCCGCGACCCGGAAATCGACGGCGTTGCGTTGCCGCTGCCGCGCCGCGAGCGCCGCATTCTGGAATTCCTTGCCGCCAATCGCGGCCGGCGTGTCACCAAGACCCAGGTCTTCAACGCGATCTACGGCATCTTCGACGACGAGGTCGAGGAGAACGTGGTGGAAAGCCACATATCCAAGCTGCGCAAGAAACTGCGCGAGCGGCTGGGCCACGATCCGATCGAGTCCAAGCGCTTCCTTGGCTACCGGCTCGTCCTGTGATGGGCTCGGGCAGCCACCCGCTGCCTGACAGCACCAGCTTCGCGCAAGACAGACGGCCTATCCTGTTTCCCACACAATGTGGATTTGAGGAGACGTCTCGATGAGCCTCTACGGAATGATGCGGACCGGAGTTTCCGGTATGGCCGCCCAGTCGAGCAGGCTCGCCACGACGGCGGACAACATCGCCAATTCCGACACCACCGGCTACAAGCGCTCCTCGACCGAATTCTCGTCCATGGTGATGCCGAACACCGGCCGCAACTACACGTCCGGTGGCGTGACGACGACCGTCTTCAATTCGATCAGCCAGCAGGGCATCCACAAATACACCACCTCCGCTCTGGATCTCGCCGTCGACGGCAACGGCTTCTTCGTCGTGCAGGGCGGCGACGGCAAAAACTATCTGACGCGGGCGGGCGCTTTCGTGCCCGACGGTCAGGGCCGGCTGGTCAATGCGGCAGGCTTCCAGCTGATGGCCTACCCCTACGGTTTTACGCCTGCGGCCGGTTCGGCCGACTTCAGCAGCCTCGTGCCGGTCGCCGTTCCGCAAGGCGAGATACCGGCGCAAGCCAGCACCCAGGGCGCTTTCCAGGGCAGCCTGCCGACCGGCTCGACCCCGGTGGCCCCGGCCAACCTGCCGTCAGCGAACGGTGCGACGGCGCAAAGCACGGTGAGTTCCTCGCTCGTCATCTATGACGGACAGGGCATCCAGCGGATACTGGACGTCCATTTCACCAATACCGGCGCGGGCACATGGGAAGTGGCCGTGTTCGATCGCGCGGACGCGGCCCCGGGCGGCGGGTTTCCATATTCCTCTCCCGCACTGGGAAGCGGGAACCTGACTTTCGACCCGGTGACGGGCGCGCTCGACCCCGCTGTCACATCTCTGTCGCTGTCCCTGCCCAGCGGGCAGGCTATCGATCTCGACTTTTCCCAACTGACTGAAACCGGGACACAGCCCGCCGTCGTGCAAAATGCGGACGGCTATGCCGGCAGCGCCATTGAAAAGGTGGAAATCAGCCGGGACGGTGTCGTCTCCGCTATCTACGGCAATGGAACGATAGAAAAGCTTTTCTCGATCCCGCTGGCTGAAGTCCCCAGCCCCGACCGTCTCACCGTTCTTCCGGGCAACGTATTTTCGGCCAGCAGCGATTCGGGGGATGTCACAATCGGCCTCGCCAACCAGAAAACGCGCGGCGCCATCGTTTCCGGCGCTCTGGAAAACTCGAACGTCGACATCGCCGAGGAACTGACCGAAATGATCGCCGCGCAGCGCAGCTACACAGCCAATTCCAAGGTCTTCCAGACAGGTTCGGAACTGATGGACGTCCTCGTCAACCTCAAGAGATAAGGCGGCGTCAGCCGTGAAAACCTAGCATGTCGCTGTCATCCGCACTCAGCATCGCTCAATCGGCGCTTCTTTCGACATCGCGCCAGACCAGCGTTGTCACGCGGAATGTTGCGGATGCGTCCAACCCCGATTATTCGCGCCGCATCGCCCAGGTCGTCAGCACCGCGCCCGGCGCGCGCATGGTCACCATACAGCGTGTCGTAGACCAGCAGCTGTTCCGGCAGAACCTTTCCGCACTGTCCACGTGGAGCGGTCAGGCCACTGTTGCAAGCGGGCTCGACCGGCTGCAACTGGCGGTGAATGGCGTTGACAATGCAGGGTCCGCCTCCACCGCCATCGGCAGGTTGCACAATGCGCTCCAGCTCTACGCAACAACGCCGTCCAACCCGAATGTCGGCGCGACAGTGGTCGATGCCGCCAGGCAGGCCGTGCGCTCCCTGAACAACGGTACGCAGGCGATCCAGTCTTTCCGCGCCGATATCGACAGTCAGGTCGCGACCGCCGCCTCCGATCTCAACCACCTGCTTGCGCAGTTCGAGGACGTCAACAAGGCCATCGTTTCGGGCACGCGAACCGGCGCCGACGTGTCCGACGCCCTCGACAAGCGCGACGCGCTTCTGAAGAAGATTTCCGAATATGTGCCGGTGACCGCCCACATGCGGTCAGACAACGACATGGTGATCACCACCACCGGCGGCATCACCATGTTCGAGACGGTAGCGCGACCGGTAAGCTTTTCCCCGTCGTCCGCCTATTCACCGGGTATGGCCGGCACGGCGCTCTTTATCGACAACGTCGCGTTCTCCGCCGGCGCCGGCGAGGCTTCCGGAAAGATCGCCGGACTGCTGCAACTGCGCGACAACTCCACAACCACCATGCAGGCGCAGCTCGATGAAATCGCCCGCGGTCTCATCGGCGCCTTCGCCGAAAGCGCACCACCACTGCCGGATGCTGCCGGCCTCTTCACATGGTCCGGGGCGCCGAACGTGCCCGCGACATTGGTCAGCGGGCTTGCCGGACAGATTTCCGTCAACGCTGCATTCGATCCCGATCAGGGCGGCGACGTCACCCTGCTGCGTGACGGCGGCGCAAACGGCGTCGATTATGTGGCCAATGCGGCGGGAACGGCATCGTTCGCCGACCGCCTGATTGCGCTCGGCGACAAGCTCGACCAGCCAATGTCGTTCAGCCCGGCAGCCGGCATCACGGCATCTTCCAGCGTCACCGCCTATTCCGCCAGTGCGATCGGCTGGCTGGAAAATGCGCGCCAGCAGGCGACGACGCAGGCCGACACCAGGGAAGCGCTGGCGGCGCGCACCGCCGAGGCCCTGTCCAATGCCACCGGCGTCAACATCGACATGGAAATGTCGCTGATGCTCGATCTGGAGCATACCTATCAGGCATCCGCCCGTCTGCTTGCAACGGTGGACGAAATGCTGAAAACCCTGCTGAACGCGGTCTAGCCATGAAAGCGGTTTCCGTTTCCTCCGCCGCTATTTCCAATGCGATGCGTTATTCGCAAACGCGCCTGCAGGTCGATCTGGTCAAAGCCCAGAAAGAGCTGGATTCCGGCAAGGTGGCCGACACCGGGCTCGCGCTGGGGGCCAGAAGCGCGCAGGCGGTGAACTTCCACCGCGATCTCGACCGGCTGAACGCCATCGTCGATTCCAACGCGCTGGTGGCCGCCCGCCTGAAATCCACGCAGGATTCGCTCAGCCAGATCGTGTCGGCGACGCAATCGCTGGTGAACGCGCTGACGGTCGCCGTCGCCGGCGACGCACCCGACAGCGTGACCGCGAAAAGCGGCAGCACCGCGCTGCAATCGCTGTCCACCATTCTCAACGCCAGCATGAACGGCGAATATCTGTTCGCCGGCGCGAATACCGATGTGCGCCCGCTCGACGACTACCTGTCGCCTTCCTCACCCGCCAAGGCCGCCTTCGACGCAGCCTTCCTTTCGCATTTCGGCTTCACCAAGGATGACCCGGCCGCAGCCGGCATCAGCGCGGCCGATATGGAAACCTTCATGGCCGTTGTCGTCGAGCCGCAATTTATGGGCTCCGGCTGGGAGGCCAACTGGTCGAGCGCAACCGATCAGACCATCGTCAGTCGCATCGCGCTCAACGAAACCACGCAAACCTCGGTCAGCGCCAATAATGAAGGGCTGCGCAAGGTGGCCATGGCGGCCACGCTGGCCTTCGAGGCGTTTTCCGGCAATCTCTCCGAAGAGGCCAGAACAGCGGTTGCACAGCGGGCGCAGGCTCTGGCCGGCGAGGCCGTCGCCGACCTCGGTCAGCTTCAGTCTCAGACCGGCATCATCCAGAACCGCGTTTCAGACGCCAGCACGCGCATCAACACGCAGATCGACCTGTTCGAGCGGCACATACTCGATCTGGAGGGTGTCGATCCCTATGAGGCGGCCAACCGGGTCAACGATCTGATGAGCCATATACAGACTTCCTTTGCGCTGACGGCGCGCATTCAGCAGCTCAGCCTGCTGAACTATCTGTGACCTGACGGGGCGGATTCGCGATGTATCAATTCTCCTACGCCGATATTCAGACAGACTCCGTCGCCGACGCCAGAGACCGCGAGCGTCAGTTGCTGAGCCGGTCCATCGACATGTTGACGGCGGCCTCCGCCGCCGGGCCGGATTCGCGCGACGCGGTGGAAGCGCTGCACTTCACCCTGCGCGTATGGACCGCCTTTCTGGACGACCTCGGTTCCAGCGACAATGTGCTGCCGAAGGAACTGCGCGCCAATCTGATCTCGATCGGGCTTTGGGTGCTGCGTGAGGCGGAAGACATCCGCCAGGGCCGCACCAGCGATTTTCAGGGCATCATCGAGATTTCACAGATCATCAGGGATGGCATCCAATGAAGGGCACGCTCAAGCTTTCCCTGAAGGCGAACGAGAAGATCTACATCAACGGCGCGGTGATCCGGCCCGACCGCAAGGTGACCATCGAACTGATGAACGACGTGCAGTTTCTCCTGGAAAATCATGTCCTCCAGCCGGAAGACGCAAGCACGCCGCTGCGCCAGCTCTATTTCATCCTGCAGGTGATGCTGATGAACCCGCAAGGGGCTCCCGATGCGCGCGACATGTTCCGCAAGTCGCTGCCGCTTATGCTGGCGAGTTTCAGGGATGGGCAGATTCTGGGCGGCCTCAAGCAGGTGGACCGCATGGTCGGCGAAGGCGACGTCTACGGAGCGCTGAAGGCGATCCGCGCCCTGTATCCGATCGAGCAGGCCTCGCTGCAAGACGGCAGCGAACCGGAATTTCGGGAATATGAACCGATCGCGGTGGGAGCGCGCTGATCATGAACGTCGACACCAGCATAGCCATTCCCGCCGGCGCCAATCAGGCGTCCTCCGCCAAATCCAAGGCGATGGTGGACTACAATTCCTTCCTGCGCTTGCTGATTGCGCAGATGAAAAACCAGGACCCCACCCAGCCGATGGATTCCACGCAATATGTGGCCCAGCTTGCGACCTTCTCGCAGGTCGAGCAGTCCATGCAGGCCAACACCAAGCTGGACCAGATACTCCAGGCCTCCAGCCTGGCGCAGGCGACCGGTCTCATCGGCCATCACATCAGCGCGCTCGACGGCAGCATCTCCGGCGTCGTGAAGGAGGTGCGCATATTCTCCGACGGCATGGTCGCTGTTCTGGAAAGCGGCGAGCAGGTGCTTGTCGGCCCCGGCGTCGCGATCACCGCGCCTTCCACAGGCGACGCCGGCCCGGAGAACGCTGGCCCGGAGACCGCCGGCTAGATCATGAACGAGGCCGATGCGCTCGACATCATGCAATATGCGGTGTGGACGGTGCTTGTCGCCTCCGCGCCGGTTGTGCTGGTCGCCATGTTCGTCGGCATCAGCATCGCGCTGGTGCAAGCCCTGACGCAGATTCAGGAAATCACCCTGACCTTCGTTCCCAAGATCGTCGCCATCATGCTGGTGGTGGCGCTGTCCGGCCCGTTCGTGGGCAGCCAGATTTCCGCCTTCGCCACCGTCATTTTCGAACGCGTCGAGCACGGCTTCTAGTCCAGAGCGCCATCCCGCACCGGTCCACGCGCGCCCACCCTTGACACGGCGGCGCGACACGCTCTTGTTAGGAACGGACTTCTCCGAAACGATTTGCGCCCGATATATTTGACCTCGGGCAACCCGGATTGTGAAAAGGCCCGCCTCATGGCGGAGCGAGACGCTTGATCGACGACGAAAACGACACGCAAAAAAGCTCGACCCTCGCCCCTTTCAGGCACGGAATATTCCGCGCGGTATGGACCGCCAGTCTCGCATCCAATTTCGGCGGCCTGATCCAGAGCGTCGGCGCCGCCTGGCTGATGACTTCCATCACAACCTCTTCAGACATGGTGGCGCTCGTTCAGGCCTCGACGGCGCTGCCCATCATGCTCTTCTCGCTGGTCTGCGGCGCTATCGCAGACAGTTTCGACCGGCGCAAGGTGATGCTGGTGGCGCAGAGCTTCATGCTCATCGTGTCCGTGCTGCTCACCATCTTCGCCTACAAGGGCCTCATCACGCCCTGGCTGCTGTTGTCCTTCACCTTCATGATCGGCTGCGGCACGGCGCTCAACAACCCTTCATGGCAGGCCTCGGTGGGCGACATGGTGCCGCGCGAGGATTTGCCGGCGGCGGTGGCGCTGAATTCGATGGGCTTCAACCTCACCCGCAGCGTCGGCCCCGCCATTGGCGGCATCATCGTGGCGGCGGCCGGCGCCGCCGCCGCTTTCGCCGTCAACGCCGCCAGCTACGTCGTGCTGCTCACCGTGCTCGCCCGCTGGAAACCCGACCTGCAGCCCTCCAGGCTGCCCCGCGAGACGCTGGGCGCGGCGATGGGCGCGGGCCTGCGCTACGTGGCCATGTCGCCGAACATCGGCAAAGTTCTTTTGCGGTCGTCCGTCTTCGGCTTCACCAGCGGCGCGATCGTGGCGCTGCTGCCGCTGGTGGCGCGCGATCTGGTCAAGGGCGGTCCGCTCACCTTCGGCATCCTGCTTGGCGCCTTCGGGGTCGGAGCCGTCGGCGGCGCGCTGATCAGCGGCCGGCTGCGCCAGATGCTGTCCAGCGAAGTAATGGTGCGCTACGCCTTCCTCGGCTTCTCGATCTGCGCGCTCACCGCCGCGCTCAGCTCCTATGCATGGCTCACCGCCATGGGCCTGCTCATCGGCGGGGCCTGCTGGGTCCTGGCGCTGTCGCACTTCAACGTCACGGTGCAGATGTCCACCCCGCGCTGGGTCGTGGGCCGCGCGCTCTCCATTTACCAGACCGCCACCTTCGGCGGCATTGCGCTGGGAAGCTGGATCTGGGGCGTGGTGGCCGAGACGCATGGCGTCGACACCGCGTTGATCACGGCGGCCATTTCGATGCTGGCCGGCGGAGCCATTGGTTTCGCCATACCTTTGCCCCAGCTCACCACCATAAACCTCGATCCGCTCAACCGCTGGACCGAACCGCTGCTGTCGCTGGACCTGAAGCCGCGCAGCGGCCCGATCGCCATCATGATCGAATATGTCATCGGGGAAAGGGAACTGCCGGAGTTCATCGAGCTGATGGCCGAGCGTGGCCGTATCCGCCGGCGCGACGGGGCGCGCAACTGGACGCTGGCGCGCGATCTCGAAAATCCCGACATCTGGATCGAGAGCTACCATACGCCGACATGGCTGGAATATGTGCGTCACAATACCCGCGCCACCTATGCCGACGCGGCCATTTCGGAACGCATCCGCGCGCTGCACAGCGGCGCTGAACGCCCGCGCGTGCGGCGCATGATCGAGCGCCAGACCAGCGCCCAGCAGGCCATCGTCACCCCGAAAGGTCCGATCGACCTGCACTGACGCCATCCGCCCCACCTTCGCGCAAGTTTGAGCGGCTAGTTTCGCGAAGAATTCACGCAGGGAACGGCAGCGGCGGACGATGGCGATCAGCGAAAGCATTTCGGCGGACGGCTCCTCCCGCAACGCGCGCGACGTCTTCTTCGCGCTGGGCATCGTCGTCATCCTGGCGGTTCTGTTCCTGCCGATCCCGGCCTTCCTCATCGACATAGGGCTGGCCTTTTCCATTGCGCTGTCGGTACTGATCCTCATGGTCGCGCTGTGGATTCAGCGCCCGCTGGATTTCTCGTCCTTCCCGACCATATTGCTGATCGCGACAATGCTGCGCCTGTCGCTCAACATCGCCACGACGCGCCTCATTCTCTCGCACGGCAACGAAGGCACGCACGCGGCGGGGCACGTCATCTCGGGCTTTTCCAAACTGGTCATGTCGAGCGATTTCGTCATCGGCCTGATCGTGTTCCTGATCCTGATCGTGGTGAACTTCATCGTGATCACCAAGGGCGCGACGCGTATCGCCGAGGTCGGCGCGCGATTCACCCTCGACGCCATTCCCGGCAAGCAGATGTCGATCGACGCCGATCTTTCCGCCGGCACCATCGACGACAAGGCCGCGCAACTGCGCCGCCGGGAACTGGAGGAGGAGTCCTCCTTCTTCGGCTCCATGGACGGCGCCTCGAAATTCGTGCGCGGCGACGCCATCGCCGGCCTCATCATCACCGCCATCAACATCGTCGGCGGCATCGCCATAGGCTATCTGCGCCATGGCATGGGCATGGGCGAAGCGGCCGATGTGTTCATCAAGCTTTCGGTCGGCGACGGTCTGGTCACCCAGATTCCGGCGCTGATCGTCTCGCTCGCCGCCGGCCTGCTGGTCTCCAAGGGCGGCACGCGCGGTTCGGCGGATCAGGCCGTGTTCGGCCAGCTTGGCGCTTATCCCCGCGCGCTCTACGTCGCGGCATCGCTGCTCGCCCTGCTGGGCCTGATGCCCGGCCTGCCGCTGTTCCCCTTCCTGGTGCTGGCCTGCGCCATGGCCGGTCTGGGCTACGTCATCCCGCAGCGACACAAGCGACGGGTGGCTGCCGAGGAAGCCACCCGGCAAAACGAAGCCGCGGTAAAAGCCGACGAAGAGAAGAATTCGGTCAAGTCCTCGCTGGCAACCGCCGAGATCGAGCTTCTGATCGGCAAGCAGCTTTCGACCCGTCTCCTGACTTCCCATCAGGAACTCGCCTTCCGCATGGGCAAGATGCGCAAGAAGTTCGCGCAGCAATATGGTTTCGTGGTGCCCGAAGTGCGCCTCACCGACGATTTCGCGATCCCGCCCAAGAGCTACCAGATCAAGATCCACGGCACCGTCATCGCCGAATACGAGATGCGCGTGGGTGAGATCATGGTGCTGCTGGGCAGCCGCGACCTGCCCGACATACCGGGCGAAGAGGTGAAGGAACCGGCCTTCGGCATGCGCGCCTATTCGGTGCTGGAAACTTTCGCCGAGGACCTCAAGCGCGAGCAGCTCAACTACGCCGACAACATGTCGGTTCTGCTCACCCACCTGTCCGAGGTCATTCGCAACAACCTGCCGCAGCTTCTCTCCTACAAGGACATGAAAGCCCTGCTGGAGCGGCAGGACCCGGAATACCGCAAGCTTGCGGACGAGATCTGCACCACCCACATTTCCTATCCTGGCCTGCAGGCCGTGCTGAAGCTGCTTCTGGCCGAGCGTGTATCGATCCGCAATCTGCATCTCATCATCGAGGCCATCGCCGAGATCGCCCCGCATGTGCGCCGCACCGAGCAGATTGTCGAGCATGTGCGCATCCGCATGGCGCAGCAGATTTGCGGCGACCTTTCCGAAGGTGGCGTTCTCAAGGTGCTGCGGCTCGGCAACCGCTGGGACCTCGCTTTCCACCAGAGCCTCAAGCGCGACGGGAAGGGCGAGATCCGCGAGTTCGACATCGATCCGCGCCAGCTCGAGGAATTCGGGCAGGATGCGACGGGCGCGATCCGCAATCATCTGGAAGCCGGCGAGCGGTTCGTTCTGGTGACCGCGCCGGACGCGCGCCCCTATGTGCGCATGATCATCGAACGCCTGTATCCGACCTTGCCGGTGCTAAGCCATGTCGAGATCGCGCGGGGCGTCGAGATCAGGGTGCTCGGAACCATATCGTGACGGCGCTGGCCGAAGGCGCCATTCTGGCGGCGTTCCTCGCCTTCTGCCGCATCGGCGCCTGCCTGATGATCATGCCGGGCCTGTCCAGCGTGCGCGTGCCGGTTCAGGTGCGCCTGTTCACCGCCGTAGCCGTCACCATGGCGCTGCTCACCTTTCTGTGGGACCGCATCTTTCCCTTCGTCGACGGCGCGCGCCCGGCCGTGATGGTTCCGATGATCGTCTCCGAACTGCTCGTCGGCGGGCTGATCGGCGCGCTGACGCGGCTCTACATGGAGGCGATGCGCTTCATCGGCACGGCGATCGCGATGCTGATGGGGTTCAACAGCATGGGTGGCACCGCGATCGAGGAGGCCGATCCGCAAGGGCCGCTGGCCGCCCTCGTCTCGCTGTCGGCGTTGCTGCTGCTATTCGTGTTCGACTTCCACCTGGAAGTTATCCGGGCGCTGGTCGCTTCTTATTCGATCGCCCCGGTGAATGTGTTCTTCAACCCGCAATCGGCGCTGGTCGACGTGGCCGATACGGTGTCGGAAAGCTTCTTTCTCGTGCTGCGGCTGGGCAGCCCCTTCATCGCCTACGCAATACTGGTCAACCTGACGATCGGCTTCGTGAACAAGCTGACCCCGCAGATACCGATCTATTTCATCTCCCTTCCCTTCATCGTCGCCGGCGGGCTGATCCTGTTCTACTTCGCCTTCTCGACCATGCTTTCCCTGTTCGCCGACGGCTTCCTCGCCACGACGCTGGCGAGGTGAGCCATGACGCCGCGTACCAAACGCCTGCAAAAACTGGTGAAGGTTCAGGATCAGCTCAGGGCGCTGCACGAAATGCGCCACGCCATGCATCTGGCCAACGCAGCCGCGGCAAGGCGCGACGCCGAGGAACTTGTCGCCGGCTTCGACGCGCCGGGTTCGCTGTCGGCGCTTTTTCCGGACGTCTATCATCGCAGGATTGCGGACGCCTTCGCCCGCGCCGATGCCGAGCTTGAAAAAGCCCGCGACGAGTCTTCCCGGCTGGCGACGGCCACGGCGCGCGCCAACATTGTGCAACGCGATTACAGGGACGCCCGTCAGGCGGACGAGCGGCGGTCTTCGGAACGCATGCTGCTCGACCTCATCGAACAGAAGAGCCAAAGCAGGTAACGAACGCCACGTCAGCCTGCGGCAAGCTTTCCGCGGCATGATCAGGGCCAGAGACAACGGTAGAAGGCTCCTGTCTTGGCGATCTCCCCACCCAGCGATATCGTGCTCGATGTGGCCCGTGCGGCCGACCCCGAGGA
The DNA here is from genome assembly GCF_040545755.1 of Aquamicrobium ahrensii. Taxonomy (NCBI): domain Bacteria; kingdom Pseudomonadati; phylum Pseudomonadota; class Alphaproteobacteria; order Hyphomicrobiales; family Phyllobacteriaceae; genus Aquamicrobium; species Aquamicrobium ahrensii. Next base: position 124,373 of record NZ_JBEPMN010000007.1, on the reverse strand, counting down.
CATCCGCAAGGCGCATGCCGATCTGATGAACAGAATCGGCGGCGGCGAAGCCTCGTTCGAGGTCGCAAGCCCCGCCCCCGCCCGCACAACGAAGCCGGCGGACGGCAGCGAAAGCTTCAAGCGCTTCGAGGCGATGGTGTTGCAGACGTTCATTCAGAACATGCTGCCCAGGGACGCCGAGGGGGTCTACGGAAAGGGTTTCGCCGGCGACATGTGGAAGACACAGATGGCCGAGCGCCTTGCCGACACGGTCGCCGAGCGCGGCGGCATCGGCATCGCCAGGGCGCTGGCGTCGGCGCACCATCTTTCCGGCGCAGGCGAACAACCGGTTGGCCTGGCCACCGCGAACCCGCAGAAGGCGGAGCTGAACGCCCAGCTCAGCATGTCCTCGTCGCTCGTCCACCAGCTTCAGATGCGCGTCATGCGCTCCCTCGGCGACGCCGGGCAGATCCAACCAGAGTCCCGCAGCAAGTAAGGCCGCGTCATGCAAGAATATTCCGAATTCACTCCCGGCCTGCCCGCCCGCCTCTCCTCTTCCGGACCCGCGGCCACTGCGCCCGCCGGGAACCTCGCCACCCTTATCGGCCGTATCGAGGAAGCGATCGAAGCCGAGACGGCCGCCATCCGCACCGATCCCGGCTTTGACATCAAGGCATCGAACGCCCGCAAGAGCCGCTATCTCTATGAGCTGAACCGGGTGATGAAATCCGGTCGCCCGGAAAGTCTGGCCGAGCATGGCGCAGGCTTGCAGCGCCTGCGCCAGAAGCTGGCGCGTAACGAGGCGGCCATCCTGGCGCATCTCAACGCCGTCACCGAGGTCGCCAATCTGTTGAAGGATGCGATCCAGAACGCTGAAGCGGACGGCACTTATTCGGCTGGCGGCTTCGGCTGGGCGCAGCCATGACAGCGGCGTCCCTTTCATCATGATCAAGTTCGTCGTCGCAGCTCTCTGGATCAGCGCCGCAACGGTTGGGGCGGTGTTCTATTCGTTCCAGAATTCCGGCAGGGCCGACGGCGCACAGGCGGCGCCCGCCATGTTCGGCGGGCTCGACTATGTGAAGACGGACCTCATCACCGTGCCCGTGGTGCGCAACGCCACGGTGGAAGGATATTTCATCGCGCGGCTGGTGTTCACGGCCGAACCGGCCAAGCTGAACAGGCTTTCGGCGCCGCCTTCGGCGCTGTTCGCCGACGAGGTCTATTCCTACCTGTATTCCAACCCGCATTTTGATTTTTCCAATCGCACGACCCTCAACCTCGATAGTTTTCGCGTCGGAATACGCGACAGCATCAATCAACGCGTCGGCGACAAGCTCATCCATGAAGTTCTGATCGAGCAGGTGGATTTCCTGACCAAGGACGACATCCGCGACCATGCCAAGCGGCGGCGCAAACCGTCTGCGAAAGAAGAACATGCGCCGGAAACGGATCCGGCGGGGAACTGAAAACAGGTTTCGCCTCACCGAAATCACGTTGACGTAAACGTCAAATACCTCCTATAAAAGCGCTAACCGGTGCGCTGGTCGCACTGCTTGGAGCCTGGCGCTGTCCGGGCGGACGCAACTGCGCAAGGGCGCAAAAAATTCAAGGGAAGAGAGCCATGGGCGTGCAGGACATAGCAAACAAGCTGAAAGCGCAGGTCGAGAGTTCCGGTTTCGACCGCTCGGTCAAGTTCGACACTGGCGACGACGGCGTGATCCTCATCGACGGCGCCAGCATCTCCACCACCGACGGCCCGGCCGACTGCACCATCAAGCTTTCGCTCGACGATCTGGAATCGCTGCTCGCCGGCGAGCTCAACCCGACCATGGCCTTCATGAGCGGCAAGCTGAAGATCGAAGGCGACATGTCGATCGCCATGCAGCTCAGCCAGCTGATCGGCTGACACGCGAAACGCCGGTCCACAAAAAGGAAAAGCCGCCCGATGAGGCGGCTTTTTTGTTCAGGCAGCGTGCACCCGTTCGTTGCGCTGCTTGCGGCCGGACGCGGTGATGATCCCGCATGCACCGTCCAGCGCACCGTTCTTCAGTTCGAGCGCCAGCAGGCGATGGCGCTCATAAGGCCCCGGCATGGCAAGCGCGCCGGTGCGCTCCGCCGAAAAGCCGAAGCGGCCATAGTAGGGCTCGTCGCCCACCAGCAGGATCGCGCCATGGCCAAGATGCTGCGCTTGCGCGATTGCATGGCGCATGAGCGCCGAGCCAATGCCGGCACTCTTCACCGAAGGCTCCACGGCCAGCGGCCCAAGCAGCAGCGCCGGCTGGCCATCGGGACCAAGCGTCACGTTCCACAGGCGCACGGTGCCCAGCAGCATGCCGTCGGCCGAGCGGGCGACCAGCGCCAGCCCTTCCGCCGGAAGGCGGGCGCGCCGCAGCTTCTCGGAAGACTTGCGCCTGCGCCCCGCGCCCATGGCACGGTCGAGCAAAGCCTCCCGCGCCGCCACGTCGGCCGGCAGTTCGTCTTCCACGGTGAATGCAGGCAGGTTCCGGGCGAAACCGGCGGTATCGAAATCAGGGGTGGCGATGGCAAGGTTGTTCATGTCCGCGATCCTTCACAGGCGGAGATTTTCCACGAGCGAACCCATACGCCGGTGAAGCGTTACCGGCGTATGGACGATCTGACGGGTTTATGGCCCGTCAGATCACATAGGATCGGAGAGGTTCGAAGCCGTTGAAGGCGACCGCCGAATAGGTGGTCGTGTAGGCTCCTGTGCCTTCGATCAGCACCTCGTCGCCGATGGTCAGCGACAGGGGCAGCGGATAGGGCTTCTTCTCGTACATGACGTCGGCCGAATCGCAGGTCGGGCCGGCCAGCACGCAAGGCTCCACCGCATCGCCGTCACGCGGCGTGACGATCGGGTAGCGGATGGCCTCGTCCATGGTTTCGGCAAGGCCGCCGAACTTGCCGATGTCGAGATAGACCCAGCGCAAATTGTCGTTGTCGGCCTTCTTCGAGATCAGCACCACCTCGGACTTGATCACGCCAGCATTGCCCACCATGCCGCGGCCCGGCTCGATGATGGTCTCCGGCAGGCGATTGCCGAAATGCCTCGACAGCGCCTCGAAGATCGCCTGTCCATAGGCTTGCGCCGCCGGAACGTCGCTCAGGTATCGGGTCGGGAAACCGCCGCCCATGTTGACGAGCTTCAGCACGATGCCTTCAGCGGCAAGCTTTCCGAACACATCGGCGGCGTCCGCCAGGGCCCGGTCCCAGGCCGACAGATCGGTCTGCTGCGAGCCGACATGGAACGACACGCCATGAGCGTCAAGGCCGAGCGCGGCGGCATGGCGCAGCACGTCGACGGCCATCGCCGGCGCGCAGCCGAACTTGCGCGACAGCGGCCACTCGGCGCCCTCCCCGTCGGTCAGCACCCGGCAGAACACCTTCGAGCCGGGCGCGGCGCGGGCCACCTTCTCCACTTCCTCCACGCAGTCGACCGCATAGAGGTCGATGCCGAGTTCATGGGCGCGGGCGATGTCGCGTTCCTTCTTGATCGTGTTGCCGAAGCTGATGCGGTCAGGCGTGGCGCCGGCATCCAGCGCCATCTCGATCTCGGCGACCGAAGCGGTGTCGAAGGACGAGCCCATCGTGGCCAGCAAACGCAGGATTTCCGGCGCCGGGTTGGCCTTTACGGCATAGAAGATGCGCGATTCGGGAAGCGCCTTTTCGAAGGCGCGGTAATTCTCTTCCACCACGTCGAGATCGACGATGAGGCAAGGCCCGTTCGGACGGCGGGTGGCGAGGAAATCGAGGATACGCTGGGTGGCCATCGGCTTGTCTCCATCGCGGCCTAAAGGCGCGCACAAAGGCTGCGTCAAGCGGGCGCGCAGCCTCGCATTGAACGCGGTGGACAAAGCGGGAAGGGAATCGCAGGGAGCCGGCCGGTGGAGACACCGGAACCCCGAAACGCCTTTCCGCGGCGGTGAACAGAAACCTTGCCGGGCTCCTGCTCGCTTTGTCTGCCTTGGCTTGGATGGGAAGTCCCAACCGCACTGCCGGCAATGAAGGTGTGCCTCTTCAGTAACCCCGATCTATGGACGATCGGCAGACACCAGAAAGGCCCGCACCGTCGTTGCTTCAAGACGTCCTCGATCAGGTGGTTGGCCACTTGATCGACCGGGCTCGTTACTTCCCGGGTACCGTCCCGACTGTCCTCGCCATTCGAGGGGCCGGGGGACGCCCACAGGCACGTGCGACTTTGGGCAAGCGCGATATAGGAACAGTGTCCGTCACAATCAACCAAATTCTTTGCCCGCCTTGAAAAATCGCAGGCATCGAACAATGCTGCCATCATCGTTTCACGATTGGAGACGATGACTGCCCGGGCTCCCCGGTGGAAGGAAGACCAGATGGACACGCTCACGCGCATGCGCGCATTCATAGATGTAGTGGAAGCCGAGGGCTTTTCGGCCGCCGCGCGCAAGATAGGGCGTTCAAAGGCGCTGCTTTCCAAATATGTGCGCGAACTGGAAGACGAACTGGGCGCGCTTCTGCTCAATCGCACCACGCGCCAGTTTTCTCTCACCGAGGCCGGCCACACCTATTACAAGCGCGCCACGGAGATCGTGCGAGAGATCGACAGCCTTGCTGATTCGGTGCGCGAATCATCGGGCGACGTGCGCGGGCGAATCAAGCTCTCCGCTCCGCGAACCTTCGCCGACGCTCCCATAGGTCAGTCGCTGATCGACTTCGCCAGGGAACATCCCGACATCGTGCTTGACATTAATCTCGACGATCGCTTCGTCGATCTGGTCGAGGAGGGATTCGATCTCGCCATCCGCATTTCGCGTCTGGAAAGCTCGTCGCTCATCGCCCGCAAGCTGGCGCCGTTCCGCGTGCGCATCTGCGGCACGCCGGAACTGATCGCAAAGTACGGCACGCCTTCCCGACCGCAGGATCTGGCGAACATACCCTGCATCATCGACACCAATGGTCGTTGGCTGTCCAACTGGCCGTTCAAGGGCGAAGGTGGCGACACCATCAGCGTCTCGGTTTCGGGACCGATCGAGGTGAACAGCCCGATAGCGGCTCGCGCCGCCGCGGTCTCGGGCCTCGGCTTCGCCGTCCTGCCGGACTTCATCGCCGCTCCCGATATCGCCGCCGGTCTGCTGGCGCCGGTGCTGGAGGACAGGACGCTGGATGGCGGCGGCATATTCGCGGTGTACCCGCACCGCCGCTACCTGCCGGCCAAGGTGCGGGTGTTTGTCGACTATCTCGCCAACTGGTTCAGGACACGTGAGGCGTCATGACAGTTCCGCCAACGTTTCGCGCCATTGTCCCATTTTCGCCCGCTTTGTGATAATCCTCGGGCGCACGGCAAGTCAGGGAATACGATCCTTCAAATGCCCTTCAAACACATAGTGCCGAAGGTCGAGGCCGCGCTGGCCGCCTTGCTCACCTGCACCGTTCCGGCGAGCGTGCATCCGCATGTCTTCGCGGAAGCGCGGCTTGACGTGGTGCTCGGCGCCGATCACAGGACGGTACAGGCGCTGCGTCACCTGTGGCGCTTCGATGATCTGTTCTCCTCGACCGTGCTGATGGAATTTGACGCCAACGCCGACCTTAAACTCGACGACGCCGAGTTGCAGGAGGTAGCCAACACCATCCACGCCTCACTGGCGGACTTCAACTATTTCCAGCTCGTCACCCTCGACGGCAAGGACGTGAAGATGAAGCCGCCGCCCGGCATCATGGCCAATTTCGAGAACAACCAGCTCATCATCCTGTTCGAATCCGAACCCGAGACCCCGATCACGCTGGCCGGAGACATCCTTCTCGGTGTTTATGACCCTACCTTCTACACAGCGATCGACTTCACCGATGACGCCAACATGGCGGTGGAAGGCCTGCCCGCCGCCTGCACGCGCACGGTGGTTCGCCCCGACCCCGACACGGCCTTGGCCGAAAACCAGCAGAGCCTGACCGAGGCCTTCTTCAATGACCCGGCAGGCACCGACATGAGCAAGATCTTCGCGACCAAGCTCGAACTCAAATGCCGTGCGTGAGGACCGTCCCTTGAACAAGACTTTCATACGCATGACCTTCGCCCTGCTGGCTGTCGCCTACGTGCTGTCGCACTTCACCGGCCATGCCCATGCCCAAAGCTCGCTCGGCATCGGCGCCAATGACGCGATCGTGCCGTCTACCGGCATGTTTTCCGGGCTGATGATCTGGATCAACCAGCACCAGCAGACTTTCTATCGCTCCCTGTCCACGGCCATGAAGGCCCTGCGCGACGACGGCGGGCAGGTATGGATGCTGGTCGGCCTCTCCTTCGCTTATGGCGTGTTCCACGCCGCCGGCCCCGGACATGGCAAGGCCGTCATCTCTTCCTACATGCTGGCCAATGAGGTGGCGTTGCGTCGCGGCGTCGTGCTGTCCTTCATCTCCGCCTTCCTGCAGGCGGCGACCGCCATCATCGTCATGCTGCTCGCCTATTTCGTACTGCGCGGCACCTCCGTGTCGATGACCAACGCCGCGCACTTCCTCGAAATCGCGAGCTACGTCTTCATCACCGGATTCGGCGCGTGGCTTCTGTGGAAGAAGGCGGGACCTTTGGTGAAGCGGATGATCGGGGCGGCGCCCGCCCACAGCCTTTCGGCGGCGAGCGCCCCGCACGCGCATCATGTTCACGGCGACGGGCACGAGCATCACCATCACGAAGGGCATTGCGACCACGGCCACCACAATCATGACCATGCGCATCATCACGATGAGGGTATGATGTGCTCCAGCTGCGGCCATTCGCATGCCGTCGACCCCAGCCTTCTTTCAACCGAGCGGTTCGACTGGCGCACGGCCTGGTCGGCCATGGCCGCCGTCGGCCTCAGACCATGCTCCGGCGCATTGATCGTTCTGTCCTTCGCCCTGCTGAACGGGCTGTGGGTGGCGGGCATCCTGTCGGTTCTGGCGATGGCGCTGGGCACCGCGATCACCGTCTCGACGCTGGCGGTGCTGGCGGTGACCGCCAAGAACTGGGCTGTTTTGCTGGCCGGTGGCGGCAGGCTCGGCAACCGCATTCACACAGCCATCGAGATCGGCGCCGCCGCCTTCATCTTTCTCGTCGGCGTGACGCTGCTTTCGGCGAGCCTCAGCATGTAGCTGGAGTATTTCCAGCAAAAGCGTGAAATGGTTTTTCGCCCGGAAATGCCTTTAAAACAATGAGATAGAGCGGTTCCGCCAATTCAAGGAAAACCAGAACCGCTCTAGTTCCTGTTGCGGAATCGGGACCGCAGCCAGAAGAACAGGAACGGCGTCACCAGCACCGCTCCAATGACCAGCGCTCCCAGAACCGGCGAGATTTCGCCAACGGCCAGCATGATGGTTGGAACGAAATAGAGAAACGTGCCGAAGACCCCTAGGATCAGGAAGGTGGCAAGCGCCGTCTGTCTGGTTTCGCGGTCCATCATCGTTCCTCGGCCGGGCTACGGCCGCACATGTCGGCCTTGTTCAATGTTGATGCGTCTGCTTTGCCACGTCGCGCCCGGAATGGCCATGGTGTTCGTCATGGTCGCCATCGCCGTCGGCGCAGCGGTCGAATTCCGTTTCGACGGTTGCATGCTGCACGCCATGCTCTGACGCCAGCCGCGTCTTGATGGCGCTGACCGCCGCATGGGCGTCTGCGCCCTTATCCAGGCGCGCATGAAGCGTGGCCATATGGTTCGAGCCGTCGAGCGACCACAGGTGAACGTGGTGGACATCATGCAGACCGGCGACATTCGCCTTGAGGTCCGCCCCGATCGCCTCGCGATCGAGCGTCTGTGGCGTACCTTCCAGGAGCAGATGCGCCGCCTCGCGCATCAGCCGCCACGCCGTCGAAAGGATAATGACCGCGACCAGCACCGACAGGATCGGATCGATCGGGTTCCAGCCGGTGGCGAGGATGACGAGCGCGGCCGCGATGGCCGCTACAGACCCCAGCAGATCGCCAACCACATGCAGGATCGCGCCGCGCATATTGAGGCTTTCGCGGTCGCCGCCGTGCAGGATCAGGAAGCCTGCAATATTCACTACAAGGCCAAGCGTGGCGATGACCAGCATCGGCGCGCCGAGAACCGGCGGCGGCTCCAGGAAGCGCTGCCACGCCTCGTAGACGATCCACAACGCGATGATGAAAATGGCGATGCCGTTGGTGTAGGCCACCAGCGTCTTGACCCGCCCGAAGCCGTAGGACATGCGGCTGGTGGCGGGCCGTTCGGCAAGGTGGAAGGCGTACCAAGCGAGGCTTAGCGCCAGCGTGTCGGTAAGCATGTGGCCGGCGTCGGCAAGCAGCGCCAGGGAGTTGGTGAAGATCCCGCCCAGCGCCTCGGCGATCATGAAGCCGCCTGTCAGGCAGGCGGCCAGCATGACCCGGCGCTTGTCGGTGGAGCCATGGCCATGTGCGCCATGATCGTGCGCAGCTTCGCCAGCCTTGTGCGAATGGGCCATGCTCGTCGCCTTTCAGGCTCAAATGGCGGCGCGGAATTCTTCCAGCCGCCTGATCTGATGTCCATCCGCATCGAAATTGGATGGTTCGAGCCAGGAAATATAGGCGCTTTTCAGCGCTGGCCACTCCTTGTCGAGGATCGCATACCACGCCGTATCGCGGTTTGCGCCCTTAACCACCATATGCTGACGGAAAATGCCCTCGAAACGGAAACCGAAACGTTCCGCCGCGCGTTTTGACGGCTCATTGGCGTTGTTGCATTTCCACTCGTAGCGCCGATAGCCGAGATCGTCGAAGATATAGGACGCGAACAGGAACTGCGCTTCGGTGGCAGCCGGCCTGCGTGAAACCAGCGGCCCCCAATAGATGTTGCCGATCTCGGCCACGCCATTGGCCGCATCGATGCGCATCAGCGTCTGGCGTCCGGCCACCTTGCCGCTGGCCTTGTCGATGACGGCGAAATACAGCGGATCGGGGCTTGCCTCGGCTTTCTCCAGCCATGGCTGGAAGGCGGCACGATCCTGCGGCGGCAATTCCGCCAGCCACGCAAAGCGCGATCCGGCGTCCGGCGGCGAAGACGCCTCGAACAGTTCATCGCCATGACGACCTGCATCCAGCGGCTCCAGCCGTACGCTGCGGCCTTCCAGAACCTTGCGCGCGGGACGGGGTCTCGGCTGCCAGTCGCTCAGGTCATCGGCCATTGGTTACTTCTCCTTCCGGTTTTCCCGCAAAGCTCACAGCAAAGCAGCCAGCCGGCAAGAACCAGCAACGCGTGAGAAGTGCGCCACGCAAGAGAATTTATCCCCGCCCCACGAACGGCATCTTCGTCGCCATCACCGTCATGAACAGCACATTGGCGTCGAGCGGCAGGCCGGCCATGTAGACGACGGCCTCCGCCACCCGTTCGACATCCATCACCGCCTCGACCGCGACGCCGCCATCCGCCTGCGGGATGCCGGCCGCCATGGGCGCGGCCATTTCCGTCATTGCGTTGCCGATATCGATCTGGCCGCAGGCGATGTCGAAGGGCCGCCCGTCCAGAGCCAGCGTTTTTGTCAGCCCGGTAATGGCGTGCTTGGTGGTGGTGTAGGGCACGGAGCCCGGCCGCGGCGCATGGGCCGAAATCGAACCATTGTTGATGATGCGACCGCCGATCGGGCTTTGCCGGCGCATGGCCCCGAAGGCCGCGCGAGCGCACAGGAAAGAGCCGGTGAGGTTGACGCCCACCACTTCGTTCCAGCTCTCGACCGGAATTTCGTCGATGGGAGCCGCCTTGCAGCCCATGCCGGCGTTGTTGAACAAAAGGTCGACGCGCCCGAATGTTTCGGCGGCGACACCGAAGAGATTTTCGACCTGCTCCGGCACGGCCACGTCGCAGGAGACTGCCAGACCTTTCGCCTCCGCGTCCGCCACTTCCAGCACGGCGGCCTCCAGCGGCTCCTTGCGGCGGCCGCAAAACACCGTGTTCCAGCCATTGCGCAGCAAAGCCTGCGCCACGCTCCTGCCGATGCCCGAGCCCGCCCCCGTGACAACTGCCGTTCCCCTGATCGCCATGCCTTTTCCTCCAGATTGGAAGAGAGATTGCAAATGCGGAAGGTCAAGACAAGCATACAAAAGGGGCGGTCATTCGCGACCGCCCCAATTTGCGTAAGGCGCCCGGGAGGAGGAAGGCGCCTCGCCTGTGTAAAATCCTGCGCCTATAAGGTTAACAAGGCCTTAACGGCTCCGGCCTCACCATGGCGACCCCGGAACCGATGCGGGCTGCGGCGCGCCGGACGAGGCGACCGTCGCCTCGACGTGATCGACAAGCTGGTCGGGAAGGCCGAGACGGCCAGCCAGCAGATCGAGATAGCCACGCTCCGCGCGCGTATCGGCATCGATGGCAAGGCGCGAGGCGGTGTAAAGCTCCACCTTCTGCGCCTCGGTTTTTGCAGCGGCCACCAGCGCGTCGAGATCGAGCGGCGACTCCAGTTCCGCCTTGAGGAAGTTTTCGGCTTCGGCGTCCAGTCCCGACAGGCTGAGCTTCTCGCCTATGCGACGCTTCTCCTCATCGTCGATCCTGCCATCGGCCCTGGCGGCGGCGATCATGGCGCGCACCAGGGTCAGCGCGAATTCCGCTTCGCCCTGCGGGGCCTGCGAGGGGTGAAATCCGGTGTCCTCCGGCGGGGGCAGGAGAACCTGCTCCTCGGTCGATGCAGGATCGGCCGGCTGCTTGCCGTTCTGGTAGTTCTGATAGGCCTTGTAGGCGAGCCCGCCGATGGCGGCCAGACCGCCCAGCTTGACCGCCGCGCCACTCACCTTGCGGCCGGGCTGGGTGCCTAGAAGCACGGCCGCGATCGCACCGGCCGCCAGCGGGTTGTCCTTCGCCATCTGCACGGCCTGTCCGGCCTTGTCGCGAACGGTCCCGGTCGTTCCGGGAATTTGCGAACCAAGCAGATCGTCGAGAAGCTTTTTCGGGTCGAACATCGGCACCTCCACCAGAGCAATTGCAGGCATTTTCCTGTCGCGAAGAGGTAGGGCAGCAACCTTGTCATTACAATGACGCCAATTGCCGGCCATGCAAAAAGCCAGACGGTCAGCTACCGATATGCCTCCTGCCCCGCTTCGCCGTCAGTTCGATCTGACGCTGGCGTTCGGCGTAGCGCACCCGGTCCTCGTCGGTGCGGCTGTCATGGCAATAGTCGCAGGAAATGCCGGCGACGAATTTCGAAGAAGCGCGCTCGGCCGGCGTCAGCGGGCGTCTGCAAGCGCGGCACAGTTCCGCTTCGCCCTCCTCCAGCCCGTGCGTGACGGAAACGCGCTCGTCGAAAACGAAACACTCCCCTTCCCACAGGCTTTCCCGGGCCGGCACTTCCTCCAGATATTTCAGAATGCCGCCCTTGAGGTGAAACACTTCGTCAAAGCCGAGCGACTTCACGAAGGCCGTGGCCTTTTCGCAGCGAATGCCGCCGGTGCAGAACATGGCGATCTTGCGATTCTCAAGGTCGCCCTTGTGTTCCTCCACCCATTCCGGAAATTCGCGGAATGTTGCGGTGCGTGGATCGACCGCCCCCTTGAACGTGCCGAGCGCCACTTCATAATCGTTACGCGTATCGATGACAATCGTGTCAGGATCGGAGATCAGTTCGTTCCATTCGTCCGGAGCGACATAGGCGCCGACGCTTTCCAGCGGGTCGACGCCGTCAACCCCCATGGTCACGATCTCGCGCTTGAGGCGCACCTTCATGCGATGGAACGGCATTTCGGCCGCCTGGCTGTATTTGACGTCGAGGCCGGCGAGTTCGGGCTGGGAATCCAGATAATCGACCAGTTCTGAAATCGCCGCCGCGGTTCCGGCGACGGTGCCGTTGACACCCTCCCGCGCCAGGAGCAGCGTGCCCTTGATGCCTCGTCCGCAGCAGAAAGCGGCCAGCGGCGCGCGCAATTCTTCGAACCGCTCCAGCCGGCAGAAACGGTAGAGAGCGGCGACGTGGAAAGACGCTGAGGCGGTGGTCTCGTTCATGATGCCGGGCGTAACGCTTCCCGGCCGTGGATTCAAGATGTCGCCATGCCACAGTCTTCGACACGGAAAAGCCATGTGTTTCCGGCGCTTGAAGATATCCACATGCAATCCCGACGACAGATTTATGCCCGCCCTGAAAAACGCGCCGAAACTTCCCTCACCACAAGGAGTTCCCCGGGAAGGGTCAAGAGGTCGAGCCGATGTTCAGCGATGCAGTCAAAAAAGAAGCCCATGCCGCCGCAACGCTGGCCGGAATCGAGCCCGCCGCCCTGCTCGCCGTCATGGAGGTGGAGAGCGGCGGACGACTCTTTGCCGTCGTGAACGGGCGCAACGAACCGCTCATCCGCTTCGAAGGCCATTACTTCGATCGCCGCCTGACGGGTGCGAAGCAGGCGCGCGCCCGCGAACTTGCACTTGCCTCTCCAATGGCAGGCGCGGTGGCCAATCCGTCCACACAGGCCGGACGCTGGGCGATGCTGGGCCGGGCGACGGAAATCGACGCCAGGGCAGCGTATGAATCGACCTCATGGGGCGTCGGTCAGGTCATGGGCGCGCACTGGTTGTGGCTCGGCTTCGCCAATGTTCAGGCCCTGGTGGCGGAAGCGCGTTCGGGCGCCGCCGGACAGATCGGGCTGATGGTGCGCTACATCGACAAGTCCGGCCTGATCAAACCGCTCAACGCCCGTGACTGGGGGGCCTTCGCGCATGGCTACAACGGGCCCGGCTACGCGAAAAACGCATATGACAGGAAACTGGCCGCCGCCTATGCACGCCACGCTTCCGGGTCGAGGCAGTCTGCCGGCGTCGATCCGCTGCTGCGGCAGGGCTCGAAAGGCGATGCGGTCGCCGACCTTCAGCGCCAGCTCGTCCGGCTGGGCCATTCCTTGCAGATCGACGGACTTTTCGGGCCGGCGACACGGGAGGCCGTGCGCCGTTTCCAGAAGGAAAACGGGCTTGTCGCGGACGGGATCGTCGGTGTCAGAACGCGCGCCGCGCTGGGCGGGACCATTTCAGAATCGCCGGCGCGCTGGTGGGATGTCCTCAAGGCCAGCCTCTCCCGTATTCTCGGCGTCGCCTGAAAGCGCCCTTCATAGACTTGCAATTCCGACCATGTTAAATCGGTTGAAAATTGCACTGCCGAAAGATCGCCAATGTCGAACAAGTCCGAAAAGCTGATGTCCCTGCTGGCCGGTCAGCCAGTGATTCCGGTTCTCCGAATTGCCGACGTCAAACAGGCGGCGCCGCTTGCACGAGCATTGGCGCGCGGCGGCCTGCCGGCGATCGAGATCACATTGCGGACGCCGGACGCTCTTGAAGCGATCAGACGCGTCGCCGGCGAGGTCGAGGAAGCCATCGTCGGTTCCGGCACCATTCTCGATCCCGCACAGTTCGATGCGGCGGCGCAGGCCGGCTCGCGTTTCATCGTCAGCCCCGGCCTTACCAAGGAGCTTCTGAAAGTCTCGTCCGACAGCGATGTCCCATTTCTGCCCGGGGCCATCACCCCGGGCGAGGTGATGGCCGCCAGACAGGCCGGTCTGTCTTTCCTCAAGTTCTTCCCCGCCGAGCAGGCCGGCGGCGCGGCCTTCCTCAAGGCTCTCGCCTCGCCCATCGCCGACGTGAAATTCTGCCCCACCGGCGGCGTCAGCGCCGCCAATGCCTCCGGGTACCTTGGCCTGCCCAATGTGATCTGCGTCGGCGGTTCGTGGGTCGCCCCGGACGATCTCGTCGAGAATGGTGAATGGGACCGGATCGAGGAACTGGCCCGAAAAGCAGCCGGACTGCGCAAACCGGCGTAAAAATGCATGCCGGGATAAAAAAGCGGCAATAAAAAAAGCGCCTGCCATGCAGGCGCTTTTTTTGGGCCGGTTTTCCCGCCGGACCTTATCCGGTTTCGGTCACGAGCCTCAGTTCACCTTGGATTCGAAGCGCGCGACGGAGAGGAAATTCACGGCCGTGCCGGTGAACTGATGAGCCTTGCCCAATTGGTTACGAGCCTGGAAGCCTGTCGTATAGACCTCGGTCGGTGCGGTGCGGACCAGATTGTAGGCGTAGCGCGGCGCGGTGGTCGCGTTCGAAGCCTTGACCACATAGTCACCGGAGTTCAACGCCCAGCGCGCCAGCTTCGGCTCTGCCGAAACGACCACGGCCCTGGGCTCGGATTTGGCGGCTTCGGCAGTCGGACGGGCCGCCTTGCGCGTCGTTTTCACGGATCCGCCAACAGCGCCCGCCGGATCTGACGGCTGCGCGATGGCTGCGGCGCGCGGAGACGCAGGAGCGGCATCGACGCCAGCCGGATCGGCGAAGGCCGAGCGCGGGGTGGGAATCGCCGCGATCTGATATTCCTCCTCGCCTGCTTCCTCGAGCAGGGCCTTGACCTCGTCGCCCGGACGGGCGCTCGGCATTACCGCCAGCGTACCGGCAGCCGAAGCGGCCTCCTCGGACGCCAGCGCCAGAAGCGCCGGCGCATTGTCAGATGCAGGCGCGTGCTGCGGGCGGAAGCTCGGCACCGGAACGCCTGCCGCCGAAGCGTCGTTCGACGCCATCTGGGGAGCCGGCTCGTCACTCGCCTGGGCGAAGGGCACGTTTTCAGGCGTCGGGCGGAGCGCCGCAGTTTGAACCGGGCTGACATCAGCCACGCCGAACGGAACCGTATCCGGCGTCTGCACACCCACATCCGTCTTCGGACGTGGCGCCGCGCCGGGCACGGGAATACTGCGGACCGGAAGCGCCGCGATGATCGTCTCCGGCGTCTCCGGCGGTTCGTCCGCAAGTTGCGGTAGTTGCGCGCGGTTTGCCTGATCCGGCGAAATGACGGCGATGCCCGGCGGATTGCCCTGTGTTCCCGCTGCCGGCTTCTTTGCAGCCGTGGCGACGGGCTTCTTCGGCGCCGGAGCGGCGGCGACCGCTACGCCGTTGTCCTCTTCCTCGTCGGCTCCGCCACCGAAGAGCGCTGCGAGCAGGCCACCGGACTTGCCGGCTCTGCCGGAGCCGGAGGTAGTGGGACCGGCAAGAGCGATCGCAGGCGCTCCTGCGGCGCTACGCGACTTGTAGGCAGCCAGCGCCTGATCGTAGCCGGGCAACGGCTTGCCGTCGCTGGGCACATGCAGCGTCTTGCCGTTCGGGAAAACGCTCGCAAGTTCCTGGCGACTGATGCCGGGCCAGTGACGCACATTGCCGACATCCATGTGGACGAAGGGCGAACCGGAGGTCGGATAGTAGCCAACCCCACCGCCCTGCATCTTGAGGCCGATGTCGCGCAGTTTCTTCAAGGGCACGCCCGGAACGAAAAAGTCCATCGCCTTGCCGAGCATGTGCTGGCTTTTCTGGGCGACACCCTTTGAGCGACCGCGCAGCATGGAGTTGGTCGCAGGCGAGCGGTAGGCGCTGACGACGTGGATATATTCGCGCGAGCCGGTCGCCCGGTATGCTTCCCACACCAGGTCGAGCAGGCGCGGGTCCATCTTGGTGGGCTCGTTGCGCCGCCAGTCCCGCAGGAAGACGTTCAGCTTCTTCAGCCCGGCCTGATCGTAGCGGCCGTTGCGCTTGAAGACGATTTCCGCCTTCTCCTTGGTGTGCAGATTATGGAGCTTGAGCGCTCTCACCTCCGCCTGTGCGGCGGGGGCGGAAATTGTATAGAGACCGAAAGCGCATACCGCCGCCGCCAGCCATCTGGTGATGCTGCCGCAGGGATGCCGACCGTTTCTGTGCCGTTCGCTTCTGTTCAAATCAAAAGGCCTTGCAGGCTGCCGTTTGTCCCCGGATTTGAGCAAACGGATATGGATTAACCACATCCGAATATCAATCCTAATGGTTAATCATCGCTTATTGAAGCCCAAATGCGGTGACAGCGTGGCAGCCTGAAGGCCAAAAAGGCACAAGGCGGGGCATGGTTAATGAGAGGTTTAATTAAATTTAACAGGACCTTATCGAAAATTTCATGAGCCGCCACAATTCGGGGAATCCGCGCCTGCGACGCCACGAACGGCGTCCGGATCGATCCCATATTCCCTGAGCTTTCGGTAAAGCGTCGAGCGGCCGATGCCCAGACGGCGCGCAACCTCGCTCATGCGCCCGTTATAGTGGTCGATGGCGAATCGAATCATTTCAAGTTCCACCGCGGCGAGCGCGCGCACCTCGTCACGCTCATCGAGCATGGACAGAAGGCCAGGCTGCGGTCGCGGCCGGGGGCGCTCTGTCGCTGCAGCCGGCGCGGACTGCGCCCGATCATGAGCTGCCGGGGCGCTCTCGTGGCTATCGAGGTGGATTTTGCCCTCCACCTGCGCCCTGATCTGCGGAAACTCCGCTTCGGACAGCATATCCCCTTCACACAGCACGGCGGCGCGGAAGACCGCGTTCTCAAGCTGACGGATGTTGCCGGGCCAGTCGTAAGCCTGAAGCAGGGCCAGCGCTCCTCCCGATATGCCGCGCGGCGACCGGTTCACCACCACATTCTGCATGAAGTGCCGGACGAGTAGCGGGATGTCTTCGCGCCGGTCCCGCAAGGGCGGCACGAATATCGGGAACACGTTGAGGCGATAGAAGAGATCCTCGCGAAAGCGGCCATCCCTGACCTGCTGGATCAGGTCGCGATGCGTGGCCGAGATCAGCCTGATATCGACCTTCACCGTCTGTCGGCCGCCGACCGGATCGACCTCGCCTTCCTGCACCGCCCGCAGGAGTTTCACCTGCGCATCAAGCGGCAGGTCGCCCACCTCATCGAGAAACAGCGTGCCGCCGTCGGCTTCCACGAACTTGCCGACATGCTTCTCGGTCGCGCCGGTGAAAGCGCCCTTTTCATGGCCGAACAGAATGGATTCGACCAGATTTTCGGGGATAGCCCCGCAATTGACCGTGACGAAAGGCTTTTTGCGTCGATCGCTCCCGCCCTGTATGGCCCGGGCGACCAGCTCCTTGCCGACGCCGGATTCGCCCTCGAGCAGGATCGGGATGCGCGAGGCGGCAGCCTTCTGGCCAAGCCGCACGACCCTTTCCATCGCCGGGCTGTGCGTCAGCAGATCCCTGAACGTCATCAGGCCCCTGCCGCGCCCGGGCGCGTTGCGCGTCCTTCCCTCTGCGGCCTCCACCTTCAGAGCCCCGGCGATCGCCGACTGAAGACGCTCCGGCGAAGCCGGCTTGACCACGAAGTCGAAGGCGCCGTGACGCATGGCCTGCACAACCGTGTCGATGCCACCCTGGGCCGTCTGCACGATGACCGGCACGCGAATGTCGCGCTCGCGCATCGCCTTGAGCACGCCGATGCCGTCAAGACCCGGCATTGCGAGGTCCAGGATGGCGACTGAAATGTCCCCGCGCCCGTCGAGCGCCCTGAGACCGGCTTCTCCGCCGTCGGTGACCACGGCCGTGTGGCCGAATTTCGAGACCGCCGCCTCCAGCAGCCTGCGCTGGACCGGATCGTCATCGACTATGAGCACGGAACCTGACATGAATGCCCGAACTGCCCGCTTGTTTCCCCTATGGATCAACATGGCACAGGGTTCTAAATAAGGTTTCAAAAAAGCCGGTGAACGAATTATTTCACATTTGACCGGCTTTTCGCCCCGCACCGAACAAACCAGACTCGAAAGGTTCCCCATGCCCAGCTTCCCGGACAGACAGTTCGCCACGTCATCCGCCGCGCATGCGAAGGCGGAACTTGGCGACCTGCCGGAGTGGAACCTGTCAGATCTTTACGCCGGGATCGACGCACCGGAGCTGAAGCGCGACCTGGAGAAGGCCGCGGGCGACGCCGTTTCCTTCGAGGCGCGGTGGAAGGGAAATCTGGCCGCCGAGGCCGCGCGCGGCAGCGAAGGCAGGCTCGGCGAGGCCATGCGCGAATACGAGGCGCTGGATGAGCTGGCCGGCCGCATCGGGTCCTACGCGGGGCTTCTCTATACGGGTGACACTTCCGACCCCGCCCGCGCCAAATTCTATGGCGATGTTCAGCAGAAGCTGACCGACGCCGGCTCGCATCTTCTGTTCTTCGGGCTGGAGCTGAACAAGATCGACGATGCGATGATCGAAAAGGCGCTCTCGGAAGATTCCGGCTTCGGCCATTACCGTCCGTGGATCGAAGACCTGCGCAAGGAAAAGCCCTACCAGCTCGAAGATCGCGTCGAGCAGTTGTTCCATGAAAAGTCAGTCACTGGACGTGGCGCTTGGAATCGCCTGTTCGACGAGACCATGACAGGCCTGCGCTTCACCGTCGACGGCGACGAGCAGACGCTGGAACCGACGCTCAATCGCTTGCAGGACGCCGATGGCGAGGTGCGCCGCAAGGCCGCCGAAGCGCTTGCCGCCACTTTCTCGAAGAACATCCGCACCTTCGCCCTCATCACCAACACGCTGGCCAAGGACAAGGAAATCTCCGACCGCTGGCGCGGCTTCAGGGACATCGCCGATTCCCGCCACCTCGCCAACCGCGTGGAGCGCGAGGTCGTGGACGCGCTGGCTGCGGCCGTGTGCGAAGCCTATCCACGCCTGTCGCACCGCTACTACGCCATGAAGGCGCGCTGGCTCGGCATGGAAGCCATGAACTACTGGGACCGCAACGCGCCGCTGCCCGAGACGCCGCAGGCGATCATCGGCTGGAACGAGGCGAAGACCACGGTGCTCGACGCCTATCACGGCTTTTCGCCGCAGATGGCCGACATCGCCCGCCAGTTCTTCGACCGCAACTGGATCGATGCGCCGACCCGCCCCGGCAAGTCGCCCGGCGCTTTCGCTCATCCCACAGTGCCGTCCGTCCATCCCTATGTGCTGCTCAACTATATGGGCAAGCCGCGCGACGTGATGACGCTCGCCCACGAGCTTGGCCATGGCGTGCATCAGGTGCTGGCCGGCGGTCAGGGCGCGCTGATGGCGTCCACGCCGCTGACGCTGGCCGAAACCGCCTCCGTGTTCGGCGAGATGCTGACCTTCCGCTCGCTGCTCGACCGCACCACGGACAGGCGCGAGCGCAAGGCGATGCTCGCCCAGAAGGTCGAGGACATGATCAACACGGTAGTGCGCCAGATCGCCTTCTACGAATTCGAGCGCAAGGTGCATATAGAGCGGCGAAACGGCGAACTGACCCCTGATCAACTCGGCAAGTTCTGGATGGAGGTGCAGACCGAAAGCCTCGGTCCGGCGATCCGGCTGCGCGACGGGTACGAAACGTTCTGGGCCTATATTCCCCACTTCATCCATTCGCCCTTCTACGTCTATGCCTACGCTTTCGGCGACTGCCTGGTGAACTCGCTCTATGCCGTCTACCAGAACGCCGAAAGCGGCTTTCAGGAGAAGTATTTCGACATGCTGCGCGCCGGCGGCACCAGGCATCATTCCGAGCTGTTGAAGCCGTTCGGACTCGACGCCACCGATCCGGGCTTCTGGCAGATCGGGCTCGGCGTCATCTCTTCGCTGATCGACGAGCTGGAAACGCTGGACAAGGCAGCCTGAAACAGGGGCAAGCGTGACGGACGCCCCCTTCATACTCTTCCGCAACGATCCGGCCGGGCATGAAACACTGTTCGAGCAGCCGGCGGAGATCGTTGCACCTTTCCGAGCCAGCGAATTCGAGCACGCATGGGAGCGGCTTCAGGCCGCCCATGAGGCAGGAAAATGGCTGGCCGGCTATGTCTCCTACGAGGCAGGCTATCTGCTGGAACCGAAACTCGCGCCATTGCTGCCCGATGGGCGGCGCGCGCCACTGCTGTGCATCGGCGTCTTCGACGCGCCGCAGGAGCGGAACCTGTCCGCTTCCGGCCGCATAGCGAGCAATGGCCCGATCCACGATGCGCGGGCGAGTTGGTCCTTCGCGGATTACGAAAAGCGATTTTCCCGCCTGCACCGGCATCTGCGCGAAGGCGATTGCTATCAGGGCAACCTGACCTTCCGCGTCGATGCGCAATGGTCCGGCGCGCCGCTGGCCGCCTTCGACGCGCTGACGGAGCGCCAGCCGGTCCGTTACGGAGCGCTGGCGTCGCTCGGACCCGGCCCTGTCGTGCTGTCACGTTCGCCCGAGCTGTTTTTCGAGGTCGATGATGAAGGCTGGATCGAGACCCATCCGATGAAGGGCACCGCCCCGCGCGGAGCGACGCCGGCCGAAGACGATCGGATGAGGGACTTCCTGCGCAACGACGAGAAGAACCAGGCCGAGAACCGGATGATCGTCGACCTGCTGCGCAACGACATTTCCCTGATCTCGGAAGTCGGCTCGCTCGACGTGCCCGAACTGTTCCGCGTCGAAAGCTATCCCACGGTCCACCAGATGGTGAGCCGGGTGCGGGCGAAGCTGCTGCCCGGCCTGTCGCTGCGTCACATCTTCGCCGCCCTGTTTCCGTGCGGCTCGATCACCGGTGCGCCCAAGATCAGGGCGATGGAGATATTGCGCGAGCTGGAGACCGGCCCCCGCGACGTCTATTGCGGGGCCATCGGCTGGGTCGCACCGAGTGGAAACATGCGCTTTTCAGTCGCCATCCGCACCATCTCGCTCTTTTCCAGCGGCGAGGCCATCTACAATGTCGGCGGCGGCGTGGTGTTCGACTCCACGGCGGAGGAGGAATATCGGGAATGCCTGCTGAAAGCCCGCTTCGCGACGGGAACGGTCCCGGCTTCAAGCTGATCGAAACATTGCGCTGGGAGCCGGCGAAAGGCTTCCTTCGGCTGGAGCGGCATCTGGCGCGCCTTGCCGCTTCGGCCCACGCGCTCGGCTTCGCCTGCGCCCCGGACATGGCCGGGCGAGCGCTGGAGCAAGCAGTCACCGGAAAAGAAACGCCGCAGCGTATGCGCCTGCTTCTCGGGTTCGACGGGTCGGTCGAGGCGGCGGCCCAGCCTTTCCAGCCCCTGCCGCAAGGCGCGGTCTGGACCCTGCGGCTGGCGACTGCGCGCCTCTCCTCCGCCGATGGTCTGTTGCGCCACAAGACCACGCGTCGCCACCCCTATGAACACGCCCGCGCCGAATATCCGGCGACGGAGGCGGACGAGGTTTTGCTGTTGAACGAACGCGGTGAGCTTTGCGAAGGCGTCATCACCAGCCTGTTCGCGGATTTCGGCGGCGGCGCTTTCGTCACCCCGCCGCTCGATTGCGGGCTTCTGGCCGGCATATTGCGCGAAGAGCTGATCGATCAGGGGCGCGCCGTGGAAGGTGTCATCACTCCTGAAGCCCTGCGCCGGGCGCGCGCGATCTTCATGGGAAACTCCCTGCGCGGCCTGATTTCCGCGCGTCTCCTGCCGTAACGGCAACACTTGCCGGTGCTTACCATATTGGCAGATTGGCCTAAGCCGACATCGAATTCGGCGGGTTTCACTGGTATGTGACAAAGATCTGTGATTGTTGCGCCAGCCTGCGGCAAGGCTGCCGGCGGCGAACGAACAGGAGCGAGCGAACAATGGCGAATGCGAAGTGGCCGGTTCACGGCGAGATCACGGGCCCCATCGTCATGATCGGCTTCGGCTCGATCGGGCGCGGCACGCTGCCGCTGATCGAGCGCCATTTCCGTTTCGACAAGTCGCGCCTCACCGTGATCGATCCGCGCGACACCAACCGCAAGCTGCTGGACGAAAGCGGCGTAAGCTTCGTTCAGGAGGCGGTGACCCGCGACAACTACAAGGATCTGCTGACGCCATTGCTCACCGCCGGCGAGGGTCAGGGCTTCTGCGTCAACCTGTCGGTCGACACCGGCTCCGTCGACCTGATGCGGCTGTGCCGAGAACTAGGCGTGCTTTATGTGGATACGGTGATCGAGCCCTGGCTCGGCTTCTATTTCGACGACAAGGCCGACAATGCGTCGCGCACCAACTATGCGCTGCGCGAGAAGCTGCTGAAGGAAAAGCGCAAGCGTCCCGGCGGCACCACCGCCGTCTCCACCTGCGGCGCCAATCCCGGCATGGTCTCCTGGCTGGTCAAGCAGGCGCTGGTCAATCTTGCCGGCGACCTCGGCCTGGACATCGGCGAACCGCCCGCACCGGGCGACCGCGAAGGCTGGGCCAGGCTCATGCGCGACGCGGGTGTGAGGGGCATCCACATCGCCGAACGCGACACCCAGCGGGCGAAAAAGCCGAAGCCGCTGGGCGCCTTCTGGAACACCTGGTCGGTCGAAGGCTTCATCGCCGAAGGTCTCCAGCCGGCCGAGCTGGGTTGGGGCACACATGAGAAATGGACGCCCAGGAACGCGCGCAAACACAAGAAGGGCTGTGGCGCGGCCATCTGGCTCGAACAGCCCGGCGGCAACACCCGCGTGCGAAGCTGGTGTCCGACGTCAGGCCCGCAATACGGCTTCCTCGTCACCCACAACGAGGCGATCTCGATCGCCGACTTCTTCACCGTGTCCGGCAAGAAAGGCAAGGTGCAGTACCGCCCGACCTGCAACTATGCCTATCATCCCTGTAACGACGCCGTGCTGTCGATGCACGAGATGTTCGGCGCAGCCGGGCGCGCCCAGGAAGTCCAGCATGTTCTGGAGGAAAACGAACTGGTCGACGGCGTGGACGAGCTCGGCGTTCTGCTCTATGGCCACGACAGGAACGCCTATTGGTACGGCTCGCAGCTTTCGCTGGCCGAGGCGCGCAAGCTGGCCCCCTATCAGAACGCGACCGGGCTTCAGGTCAGTTCCGCCGTGCTTTCCGGCATGGTCTGGGCGCTCGAAAACCCTGAGGCCGGCATCGTCGAGGCCGACGAAATGGATTACCGGCGTTGCCTTGAGGTGCAGTCGCCCTATCTGGGTCCGGTGAACGGCTACTATACGGACTGGACCCCGCTCGAGAACCGCCCCGGCCTGTTTCCGGAAAACATCGACGCCAGCGACCCGTGGCAGTTCCGCAACATATTGGTGCGATAGGTCCGGGCGCACCCTGTCCGCGCAGCTTGCAATCGCACCGAAATCGCGCGATTGAACAAGGGCGGATCGAGGAGAAGCGCAAGATGAACAATCCCCGTAAACTCGTAACGGCAGCCGTGATTCTGGTTGCGGCCGGCGCGCTTGCCGCCTGCACCACCAGCCCGCCGCCCCCGCCCGGCGCAGGCGGCGGCATCGCGCGCAGCGGCGTCGAGGGCTCCTGGGTCGATGCGCAGGGCACCGGCCTTTCGACCTTCAGCGGCGGTGTCTTCCAGACCGTTGCGACGGATACCGGCCAGAAGCTCTCGGATGGCAGCTATCGGATGACCGGCCCCACATCGGTGGAGATTTCCGGCACCTCGCTGATCCGCCAGTCGCCAATCAGCTTCAACTGCCTGATGATCTCCACCAGCCAGCTCAACTGCACCAGCGCCACCGGCCAGAATTTCGTGCTGACGCGCCGGGCCTGAGCCCTCGCAAGGCGGCGCATGCGGCGTATCGTCCGCCGCATGCGGGTGCGGCCACACGCAGCATTGCATCCTTGAAGGGTGACGCTAGTTTCTGCGGCTCGTAGAGAAAGCGAGCGCATGACCAACATCGATCAGATCGAAGCCCGGAACGCCACCCCTTCGGCAGCGCCGGCGAGCCACACCGCCGCCCGCTCCGCCAGGACCGGTGTCTTGCTGCTCAATCTCGGCACGCCGGACGGCACCGATTTCAAGCCGATGTGGCGCTATCTTCGGGAATTCCTGTCTGATCCGCGTATCGTGGAGCTGAACAGGCTGATCTGGTATCCGATCCTCTATGGATTGGTGCTGACGGTTCGTCCGAAGAAATCCGGCGAGAACTATGCCCGCATCTGGAACCGCGAGCGCAATGAATCGCCGCTGCACACCTTCACGCGCTCCCAGAGCGAGAAGCTGGGCGCGGCCCTGCGCGACCTCGCCAGTGTCAGCGTCGACTGGGGTATGCGCTACGGCAACCCCTCCACAGGCTCCGTGGCCCGCAAGCTTGTGGAGCGCGGCTGCGACCGCATCCTGTCCTTCCCCCTCTACCCGCAATATTCGGCCACCACCACCGCGACCGCCAACGATCAGCTCTTCCGCGCCCTGATGAAGATGCGCCGCGCGCCCGCGGTCCGCACCATACCGCCCTATTATGACGAGCCGGTCTATATCGAGGCTCTGGCCACCTCGATCCGCAAGCATCTCGCCACGCTCGATTTCGAGCCGGAAGTCGTGCTCGCGTCCTACCACGGCATTCCGAAGGCCTTCTCGGACAAGGGCGACCCATACCGCCGCCATTGTCTTGAAACCACGCGCCTCGTGCGTGAGAAGCTCGGCTGGAGCGAAGAAAAGCTGATGACTACCTTCCAGTCCCGTTTCGGCGCGCAGGAGTGGCTCCAGCCCTACACCGACGCCACGGTCGAGAAACTGGCCAGGAAAGGCGTCAAGCGCATCGCCGTTCTCAATCCGGGCTTCGTGTCCGACTGCATCGAGACGCTGGACGAGATCGGCCGCGAGGTTTGCGAGGAATTCCTCCATGCCGGCGGCGAGAAGTTCAGCCATATTCCCTGCCTGAACGACAGCCCCGAGGGAATGGCCGTCATCGAAACGCTGGTGCGGCGCGAACTGGCCGGCTGGGCCTGAGACATTCCTCCTGTTGAACAGACCCTGATCGTCAGGCCACCGAAATGGCCTTGAAACGCGTCAAATTCCCTCGTTGCGCTTCAAGCCGTTGTTTCAGGCATGTCGTTACCCCGAAAGCCGTTCCCACTTTCGGGCGACATGCTGTAAGGGTTAAGGTGGCGGATACAGTCGAGGGATACCGGAATGCTCGCAGGGTTTGATATTGTCATAGTGGTGCTGGCCGTCGTTGTGCTGCTGGTGCTGTTCGCAGGCATCAAGACGGTGCCGCAGGGCTCCAACTACACCGTCGAGCGTTTCGGCCGCTATACGCGCACCCTGTCGCCCGGCCTGAACCTGATCGTCCCCTTCGTCGACCGCGTCGGCGCGAGGATGAACATGATGGAGCAGGTGCTCGACGTCCCCACGCAGGAGATCATCACCCGTGACAACGCCATCGTCGCCGTGGACGGCGTGGCCTTCTATCAGGTGCTGAACGCCCCGCAGGCCGCCTATCAGGTGGCCGGGCTCCAAAACGCCATCCTGAACCTGACCATGACCAACATCCGCACGGTCATGGGCTCCATGGACCTCGATGAACTTCTGTCCAACCGCGACACCATCAACGAGCGCCTGCTGCGTGTCGTCGATGAAGCGGCCCATCCATGGGGCATCAAGGTCACCCGCGTCGAGATCAAGGACATCAACCCGCCCGCCAATCTGGTCGAATCCATGGCCCGCCAGATGATGGCCGAGCGCGACAAGCGCGCCCAGATCCTGACCGCCGAAGGTCTCAAGCAATCCCAGATTCTGGAAGCCGAGGGTCGGCGCGAGGCTGCTTTCCGCGACGCCGAGGCGCGCGAACGCGCGGCCGAGGCCGAAGCCCGGGCCACGCAGGTGGTGTCGGAGGCGATATCCAAGGGCGACCTTCAGGCGCTGAACTATTTCGTCGCTCAGAAATACACCGAGGCTCTGGCGAAAATCGGCTCCGCCACCAATTCCAAGGTGGTGCTGATGCCGATGGAAGCTTCCTCGCTGATCGGCACGCTGGGTGGCATCGGCGCAATCACCAGGGAAGTGTTCGGCAATGGCGGCTCAGCGGGCGGTTCGGGCGGCGCACAGCGCCAGTCGGGCGCACGCCCGCCAGCGGTCCGTTCGAGCGACGACTGAGCCCGACGGCAGGTAGCAACCATGATCGCGCGCGTCATTTCCGAACTCGGGCCGTGGAACTGGGTGGTTTTCGGCCTCATCCTGCTCGGTCTCGAAATCTTCGCGCCGGGCGTCTACCTGCTGTGGATCGGCATCGCCGCGCTGATTGTTGGTGCGGTGTCGCTGGCTCTTTGGGAAAGCACTTTCTGGGGCTGGCAGGTTCAGGTGCTCCTGTTTTTGGTGCTGTCTCTCGCCTGCGCCTATTTCGGCAAGAAATTCATCGTTTTACGGCAGGGAAATACTGACCAGCCACTTCTCAATCGACGCAGCGAGCAGATGGTCGGCCGTACCGCGACATTGACCGAACCGATCCGCGACGGGCGCGGCCGCATTCAGCTTGGCGACACGCTGTGGCGGGTGAATGGCCCCGACCTGCCCGCCGGAACGCGCGTGCGCGTCACCGGCGCAGCCGACACGGATCTGGAATTGACGGTCGAAAAGGTCGAATAGCGGCGGTCAATACCTGGCGAACACGCTCTGGCGTTCGGCCCCGAACAGCAGCACTTCATAGGAGTCTGCCGCTCCACCTGTTTCCATTCCCGGCGACCCCATCGGCATTCCGGGCACGGCGAGACCGGTTGCGGATGGCCGCTCTTCCAGCAGGCGACGAACCTCCCGGGCTGGCACATGGCCTTCGATGACATAGCCATCCACCATCGCGGTGTGGCACGATTGCAGATCTGCGGGAACGCCAAGCCGGGATTTCAATGGCGCGAGATCGTCCACCAGGCGGTCCCGGACAGTGAAACCCTCAGCCCGCATATGCTCGATCCAGGCTCCGCAACATCCGCAACTGGGCGACCGCGCCACATCCACGGCGGGTTGTGCCGCAACCGCATGCCTTGCGAACAGCGCGGACGCCAGACCTGCCACGGTCAGGCCCAGCATGGTGCGGCGGTTCGGTGTACTCATCGCGATTTCCTTCCAGCAATCCCGGCCATTGCCGGTACGGCGCAAATTGCCACCTTCCAGCGCTGGAAGGTCAAGGCCTTTCGAAAAAAAGCCCGAAGGAAAGCTGATCAGGCGGCGCCGACGCGCAGCAGGTCGTGGAAATGGACGATGCCCACCGGCCGCCCCTCGTCCGCCACCACCAGCGCGCTGATGGAATGCTGGTTGAGCAGCGCAACCGCCGCACCCGCGAACATGTCGGGATCGATGGTCTTGGGCGCGCGTGTCATCACGTCGTCCACCACCGTTTCGGCAAGGTTGCGATGCAGGTTGCGGGCAAGGTCGCCATCCGTGATGATGCCGACCAGCTTGCCGGAATCGTCCACCACACACACGCAACCGACGCGCTTCTGGGCGAGCGTCGCCACCGCTTCCGGCATCTTGGTGCCGGGGGGCACAACCGGGATCTGATCGCCAACGCGCATGATCTCCGCTACCCGCAGCAGATTTGCGCCAAGCTGCCCGCCGGGATGGAATGTACGGAAATGCTCGGGCGTGAAGCCTCGCGCCTCCAGAAGCGCGATGGCCAGCGCATCTCCGGTGACGAGTTGCAGCAGCGTGGAGGTCGTGGGGGCGAGCCCGTGCGGGCAGGCTTCCGTCACCGGCGGCAAAAGCAGAACCACATCGGATGCGCGCGCCAGTGCGGAATTTTCGCGGGAGGTAACGGCGATCATCGGGATCGAGAAGCGGCGCGAATAGGCGATGATGCCCTTTAGCTCGGCCGTCTCGCCCGACCACGAAAGCGCAATGATGGCGTCGTCGGGGGCGATCATGCCGAGGTCGCCGTGATTGGCTTCCGAAGGATGGACGAAGAAGGCCGGTGTGCCGGTCGAGGCAAGGGTCGCGGCGATCTTGGAGCCGATATGGCCGCTCTTGCCGACCCCGGTGACGATCACACGGCCCTTGATGGCCGAAATGGCGTCGACCGCCTTGCGGAACGGGGTCGCGAGCCCATTCTGCAAGGCCTCGACAAGGGCGTTCAGCCCTTCCTGTCCGGTGGCGAGGGTTCGCAGCGCCGATTCGACGACTGCATGCTGGTGGTCGGAGGTCTTTGGCATGGTCATGGGCGTGCGATTAGCGCGTCAGGCGTCTCCTGTCCAATAATTTGCGCCCCTTCACCCATCACAATGCCCGTTTCAACCCTCCATTAACCATCGCGATTTACGGTTCGGTAAGCATGGCGCGCCCGCGCCTTTGAGGTCGTGATGCCGCGTTTCAACTCGATATCGGGGACAGTTCGGCGCGTGGGGAAACTACGCACGCTCCTGCTCGCGGCCAGCATATTCGTGCCGGTGGTTCCGGTTCAGGCCCAGGAAATGCAACTGCGCGGCAATATGGACGAGCCGCTGACGCCCGATATTCGCTTGCAGCACGACACACCGGTGGCAATACGGCCGACGCAGCCTGCACGAACTTCTTCCGATGCAGGGTTGCCTCAGGACACCGGCGCTGCGCGGGGCACCGACCCTCTGGTCGACACCCCGCTGGACGAGGCGCCGGCGAGGCCGCCGCCACAGCCTCGTCGCAGACCCGCAACGCTGGAGGAGCCCGCCGGGGACGCGGCTCCCAATCCACGCACCACCGCGATCACGGCCGAGGAACCGGCGCGGCAGAACCTGCGCGAAGAACATACCGGAGCGATAGAGCAGATACGCCGCCCGCAAGAGGACGACCCTTTCGCCGCGCCCGGCGTGCCGCTCGGCACGTTCGTGCTGCGACCATCGCTCGAACAGGGCCTGACCGCCACCTCCAACGCCGATGGAAGCGCTACGGGCGAATCCGCCCTGCTGTCGGAAACCACGCTGCGCCTCGATGCGGTCTCGAACTGGAGCCGGCATTCGGCCGACGTCACCGGCTACACGACCTGGCGCAGGTCACTCTCCGGCCAGCATGTGAAGGATGTGCGCGGCCGAATCGAAGGAACGCTGAACCTCGATCTGGAACGCGAATGGAGAGCAACGGCGAGGTTCGGCTATGAAGCGTCGCCCGAATCGGCGTCTTCCCCCATCGCCATTCCCGGCATCGCCTCGCAGCCGACGCGCCACCAGATCGATGGCAGCCTGGGAGTCGAAAAGGCGCTGGGCAAGCTGCGCCTGGGGCTGACCGGCGAGGCGCAGCGCAGCATCTACGAAGACGCAAAACTGTCCACCGGCAGCACCCTTTCCCAAAAGCACCGCAATTCCACGCTCTACACTGCGCGGCTGCGCACCGGTTACGAGATTTCCCCGGCCCTGACGCCGTTCGTGGAGATCGAGGGCGGCAGGCGCATCCATGACGAGCGGCTCGATCCAAGCGGATATCGGCGCTCATCCGACCAGTTGGGAGCGAGAGGCGGCGTACAATTCGACCTCGGCGAGAAATTCGGCGGCGAGTTGGCCGCAGGCTGGCTGCGCGAGAGCTATGACGACGACCGCCTCGAAGCATTGTCCGCCGCCACCATAGACGGCACAGTCAGGTGGTCGCCCCAGCGCGGCACCGATCTGCGCTTGCGTGGGTCGACCACATTCGAGGGTGCGACCGCGCCGGGCGAAAGCGGTTCGGTGCTTTACGGGCTGCGCCTGACCGGCGAGCGCCAGATTCGCGCCAACCTGACCGCCAACGCGCTGCTCGGCTTCGACTGGCGCGACTATAGCGGCTCGGATGAACGCGACCTCATCTACACGGCCGAAGCCGGGCTCACCTGGTGGATGAACCGCTATACGGGGCTCACCCTGCGCGCGCGCCATGAAACGCTGGACGGCAACCGCGCCGGACGCGACGCAAAGACCAACAGCATCTTCCTCGGCATTACCGCAAGGCGCTGACGCAAGCCTGTCCGCCAGACGAAACGGGCCGCTTTCGCCGCCCGCTTGCTACAGGCATCCATGGCTGCCGGTCACAGGGGCTTGATCTCATCCAGCAAAGAACGGATGGAGCCGGCCATCGATGCGCTCAGGTCGCTGCGCCACAGCGCGAACGCCACATTGGCTTCCACAAAGCCTTCCGGCGAACCGCAGTCATAAGTCCGCCCTTCGTAGCGGTAACCGTAGAACGGCTGGTCCTTCGCAAGCCGCAGCATGGCGTCGGTAAGCTGGATTTCATTGCCGGCCCCCCTCTCCTGCCCTTCGAGAATGCCGAAAATCTCCGGCTGCAGGATATAGCGGCCGTTGATGTAGAGATTGGAAGCCGCCGTGCCCGGCGCGGGCTTCTCGACCATCCCGGTGATGCGAAAGCCGGTATGCGCCGGCTCGCCACGCCCCACGATACCGTATTTGTGAGCCTCGGCCGGGTCGCATTCCTGCACGGCCACGATGTTGGAGCCGGTGTTTTCGTAAAGCTCGACCATGGAGGCCAGGCAGCTCTTGCGCGATTGCATGATCATGTCCGGCAAAAGCAGCGCAAAAGGCTCGTCTCCCACCAGTTCGCGCGCGCACCACACGGCGTGCCCGAGTCCCAGAGGAACCTGCTGGCGCGTGAAACTGGTCTGGCCCGGCGCCGGCTGAAGCTGTTGCAGACGCTCGAGTATTTCGTTCTTTCCGCGCTGCTCGAGCGTGTCGTAGAGCTCGAACTGGATATCGAAATGGTCCTCGATCACCGCCTTGTTGCGACCGGTGACGAAGATGAAATGCTCGATTCCGGCTTCCCGGGCTTCATCGACCACATATTGAATGACAGGCCGGTCGACCACCGTCAGCATTTCCTTCGGAATGGCTTTGGTGGCCGGAAGGAAGCGCGTGCCCAAGCCCGCAACCGGGAAGACTGCCTTTCTTACTTTCTTCATAATCTAAGCGTCTCACTCTCTTAAATGCCTGCCGCCAAACGGCCGGACAATCACATGCCGACATTGAGGAATACTGAATGGCTAAATTCGGGCGGCCCTAGCGTAAACCGGCGATCCACATTTTCGTTCCCGCCGAGGCCTATGGTAAACTAAATCCTAACCCAATTCCGGCAATGGATTGGCTTTCCGGCATATCTCAGGAGAACCAGATGTCCGATCGCAAAGCTCGCCCCTTCCTGCGCGCCCTGACCGCGGCTAGCCTGTCATTCGCCTTGCTGCTGCCGACAGGATCAGCTTTTGCCGATGCCGGCTTCCGCAAGTGGGTGTCCGATTTCCGCAATACCGCCGTTCAGAATGGCGTTTCCGGCGCTGTCTACGACCGCGCTTTCCGGGGCGTCACCGATATCGATCCTGTCGTTCTCGAAAAGGCCCGATACCAGCCCGAGTTCGTGGCGCCGGCATGGGACTATTTCGACAACCGCGTCCATGACGAGTCGGTCGCCACGGGCCGCGAGATGGCGCGCAAGTGGAAACCCTGGCTCGACCGCATCGAAAAGCGTTTCGGCGTAGATCGCCACGTGCTGCTGGCCATCTGGTCCATGGAATCCAACTATGGCGAAATCCTCAAGCGCGACGACGTGATGCGCTCTGTCGTGCGCTCGCTGGCCACACTCGGCTACGCCGATCAGCGCCGCGCCAAATTTGCGCGAAACCAGCTCATTGCCGCGCTGAAGATCCTGCAAACCGGCGATATCGACGAAAGCCATCTCACCGGCTCCTGGGCCGGCGCAATGGGCCATACCCAGTTCATTCCCACCAGCTATCAGGCCTATGCCATCGACATGGACGGCAATGGCAAGCGCGATATCTGGAGTTCGGTGCCGGATGCGCTGGCCACCGCGGCCAACCTTCTGGCGAAGAATGGCTGGCAGAGCGGCCGGACCTGGGGCTACGAGGTGGTGCTGCCGCCGGGCCGAAAATTCCCGAGCGGTTCGATGTCGCTCGACAAGTGGGCGTCGATCGGCGTCAAGCGCGCTAACGGAAAATCCTTCCCCAACGGATCGCAGCAGGCCGAACTGAAGGTGCTGGACGGTCGTCAGGGCCCGGCCTTCTTGATGATCAAGAATTTCTCGGTCATCAAGCGCTACAACAATGCCGACAAATATGCGCTGGCCGTGGGACTGCTCGCCGACGAGATCGCCGGCTATGGCGGACTGGTGCAGGACTGGAACCGCCCCTTCACCAAGCTCAGCTTTGTCCAGCGACAGGAGTTGCAGCAGCGCCTGTCGCAGTACGGCTACTATACCGGCAAGTTCGATGGTAAGATCGGCTCAGGCTCAAGGGCGGCGATCCTCGCCTTCCAGGCGCAGGCCGGCATGCAGCAGGACGGCCATCCAAGCATGGAAGTGCTGTCGCGGCTGCGCAAGAAATAGCAAACCGGTTCCGCCGGGCGCCTGTGCGCGACCGGCGCGCTCCCAGGAACGGATCGCGAGGAGAGGTCGGCTTGGCTCTGCCACTGTCGCAACGGATCGGAAGGACGATGAAGCCCGCCCTGGCGGGCCTTGTCGTGCTGGTCCTTGGCGCAGGCGCGGCCATGCAGACCTCACCGGCATTTGCGCAGGATCTGCAATTGCGGCCATGGCTGCGCAACCTGTTCTCGCCACGCCGCGCCGAACGCGTTGAGCCACCGGCAAACGTTCCGCAAAGACAGCAGCCGAAAGCCGGCGCGCCGCGCGCGAAAGCGGCGGTGCGCAGCAAGCCGGCCGAACCGGCTTCACCGCCGGCGGCTGTCGTTGAGAAGGAAGCAGACGCACGCGTGGTGCTGGTGGTCGGCGACTTCATGGCGAGCGGCCTTGCCGATGGGTTGACGACTGTTTTCGCCGAAAACCCTGCGGTGCGCGTGGTGGACCGCTCGAACGGGTCGTCCGGTTTCGTCCGTGACGACTACTATAACTGGCCGGGCCAGATAGGCCCCATACTTGAAGCGGAAAAGCCGGCCGTCGTCCTGATCATGATGGGCTCCAACGACCGCCAGCAGATGAAGGTCGAGGATGCCCGCGAAGCGCCGCGAACGGAAGGCTGGACGCAGGAATACAAGAAGCGCACCGTGAACTTCGGCAAGCACTTCTCGGACGCGAAGCTGCCATTCCTGTGGGTCGGCATGCCATCCTTCCGGCCCGGCAGCATGACCTCCGACATGCTCGCCCTGAACGAACTCTATCGCGAAGCGGCCGAAAGTTCGGGGGGCGAGTTCGTTGACATCTGGGAAGGCTTCGTCGACGAGAACGGCGCTTTCATCTCCAGAGGCCCCGACGTTAACGGCCAGCCGGTCACACTGCGCGCCGAGGACGGCATCAACATGACGCGCGCCGGCAAGCGCAAGGTGGCGTTCTACACTGAAAAGCCGCTGTTGAAGCTGCTCGGCCTTGCATCGCCCAATGCAACGACGGCTGCCCCCGCTCCGCTCGTCCCCGCGCCGGGCTCAACCGATGCACCTCTGACGCCGGACACAATCGACCGTACGCCGCCCATGCTGCTCGGCGATCCGGCGCTGGATGGCGGCGTCGAATTGCTTGGCGCTTCCCTGCCTCCCGCAGGGAAGGCTGCAAGGAAGATCGAGGAGAAGGGCGAGCCCACCGGAGCCTCCCCCGGCCGGGCCGACGATTTCACCTGGCCGCCGCAGCGCAAGGCCGCCGAGGCTTTGCAGAACGACACGACGGGATCGGTAGCGCGGGAAAACTGACCGCCCTATCCCGGAGCGGGCTGGCCGTGTTCATCGCGGAAGCAGCGACGCTCCCATCAGCGCCTCGTCAATGGCGCGAGCGGCCTGTCTGCCCTCGCGGATCGCCCACACGACCAGCGACTGCCCGCGCCGCGCATCGCCGGCCGCGAACAGGCGCTCAACACTGGTGCGGTAGTCCCGGTCGTTGGCCGCGACATTAGTGGAGCGGCGGTTGTCGATCATCGTCTTCATGCGCCCGCTCAATTCCGACAGGACGCCTTGGCTGAACGGACCGGCGAAGCCGATGGCGATGAAGGCAAGGTCGGCGCGAATGACAAATTCCTTGCCGACGATCGGCTTGCGCTTTTCATCAACCTCGCAGCACTTCACACCGATGAGCTTGCCGTCTTCACCCATGAATTCCAGCGTCGCCACCTGGAATTCACGCTTTGCCCCCTCCGCCTGGGAAGACGAGGTGCGCATCTTGGTCGCCCAATAGGGCCACACCGCCATCTTGTCCTCTTTCTCGGGCGGCTGCGGGCGGATGTCGAGCTGGGTGACCCTTACGGCCCCTTGGCGGAAGGCGGTGCCGACACAGTCGGAAGCGGTGTCGCCGCCGCCCACCACCACGACATGCTGGCCATTGGCGAGGATGGGTTCCGCCGGCCACGCGACCGACTGGATGTCTTCGCCGCCGACGCGCCGGTTCTGCTGCACCAGATAGGGCATGGCGTCATGCACACCATCGAGACCGGCGCCGGGAATACCGGCGGCGCGCGGCGTTTCGGATCCGCCACAGTAAAGCACCGCGTCATAGTCGCAAAGCAGGCTGTCCATGCTCCTGTCGACGCCGACATTGACGCCGCAGAAGAAGGTCACGCCCTCGCCCTGCATCTGCTCGATGCGCCGGTCGATGAAATGTTTCTCGATCTTGAAGTCGGGAATCCCGTAGCGCATCAGGCCGCCGGGCCGGCTCTCGCGCTCATAGAGGTGAACCTCATGGCCGGCGCGGCCGAGCTGTTGCGCGGCCGCCATGCCGGCAGGCCCCGAGCCGATGATGGCCACGCGCTTGCCGGTCTTCATCAGCGGCGGGTAGGGACGGATGAAGCCGATCTCATAGGCCTTGTCGGCCAGCGCCTGCTCCACCGTCTTGATGGCGACCGGAATGTCCTCAAGGTTCAGCGTGCAGGCTTCCTCGCAGGGCGCAGGGCAGATGCGGCCGGTAAACTCGGGAAAATTGTTGGTGGAATGCAGGTTGCGGATCGCCGTTTCCCACTCGCCATTATAGACGAGGTCGTTCCAATCCGGGATCTGGTTGTGCACCGGGCAGCCGGTCGGTCCGTGGCAATAGGGAATGCCGCAATCCATGCAGCGGGCCGCCTGCTTTTCCACCTCGCTGTCCGACAGCGGCAGCGTGAACTCGCGAAAATGACGAATGCGATCGGAGGCCGGCTGGTACTTGTGGACCTGCCGGTCGATCTCCAGAAAACCTGTTACCTTGCCCATTATGGTTCCTTGACCTTTGCGTGCGGCACGCAGGCGCATGGCGCGCGGGCCGTTCGTACGGGTGCTGACGGTTCCGGGCGCTCAGGCGCGCCACGGCGATTGGGGAGCCGCAGGATGCGGCCCCGCAGCTAGCGCGCAAGCGCTCCCGGTTTGAGGTCTGGCGGGACGCCGTAGAGGAAGAGCGGCGTGCCCATCCTATTCCGCCGCCACATTCATGCGGGCGCGCTCCATCTCCTGCAGGGCGCGCCGGTATTCGACCGGCATCACCTTGCGGAATTTCGGCCGGTAATTCGCCCAGTCGTCGAGTATGGCGCGCCCGCGCTGCGAACCCGTGTAGTGAACATGGTTGAGGATGAGCTGGTAGAGCCGCTCCTCGTCATGGCTGGTCATGTCGCCGGACACGTCGACCCGACCCTTGTGGGCGATGTCGCCGCCGTGATGGTGCAGCTTTTCAAGGATGTCGTCCTCTTCCGGCACCGGCTCCAGTTCGACCATGGCCATGTTGCAGCGCCGGGCGAAATCGCCTTCCTCGTCGAGGACATAGGCGACGCCGCCGGACATGCCGGCCGCGAAGTTGCGACCGGTGCGACCGATCACCACCACCACGCCGCCGGTCATATATTCGCAGCCATGGTCGCCCACGCCTTCGACGACGGCGATCGCTCCGGAGTTGCGCACCGCGAAGCGCTCGCCGGCGACGCCGGCGAAATAGGCTTCGCCCTCGATCGCGCCATAAAGCACCGTGTTGCCGGCGATGATGGAGTCCGCCGCCACGATCCTGGTGTCCTGCGGCGGGCGGATGACGATGCGCCCGCCTGACAGACCCTTGCCGACATAGTCGTTGCCGTCACCAATCAGAGTAAACGACACGCCCCGCGCCAGGAAAGCCGCGAAGGACTGTCCGGCCGTGCCGGTCAGCGTGACGGAGATGGTGTCCGGTCGCAGGCCCTTGTGGCCGAAGCGGCGCACCACCTCCCCCGACAGCATCGCGCCGGCGGAGCGGTCGACATTGCGGATCGGAACCTCGATGCTCACGGCCTGCTGCGCCTCCAGCGCCGGCGTCGCCTGCTCGATCAGCTTGCGGTCGAGCACATCGTCGATCGGGTGGTTCTGGCGCTCGGTCCAGTGTGTCTGGTCGGCCGGAGCATCAGGCTTGTGGAACAGGCGCGAGAAATCGAGCCCCCTCGCTTTCCAATGATCGATGAGCGCGCGCTTTTCAAGAAGATCGGTGTTGCCGATGATCTGGTCGAGATGGGTGAAGCCCATTTCCGCCAGCAATTCGCGCACCTCTTCCGCGACATAGAAGAAGTAGTTGATGATATGTTCGGGCGCGCCCTTGAAGCGCTTGCGCAGAACAGGGTCCTGCGTCGCCACGCCTACCGGGCAGGTGTTGAGATGGCACTTGCGCATCATGATGCAGCCGGCCGCGATGAGCGGCGCGGTGGCGAAGCCGAACTCGTCGGCCCCCAGCAGCGCGCCAATAATGACGTCCCGGCCGGTGCGCAATCCGCCATCGACCTGCAACGCCACCCGGCTGCGCAACCCGTTCAGCACCAGCGTCTGGTGCGTTTCGGCCAGGCCCAGCTCCCACGGGCTGCCGGCATGCTTGAGCGAGGTGAGCGGCGAGGCGCCCGTGCCGCCGTCATAGCCGGAAACGGTGATGTGATCGGCGCGCGCCTTGGCGACACCGGCCGCAACCGTGCCGACGCCCACCTCCGACACCAGCTTGACCGACACATCGGCGCGCGGATTGACGTTCTTCAGGTCGTAGATGAGCTGCGCCAGATCCTCGATCGAATAGATGTCATGGTGCGGCGGTGGCGAGATGAGGCCGACGCCCGGCGTCGAATGCCGCGTCTTGGCGATGGTGGCGTCGACCTTGTGGCCGGGAAGCTGGCCGCCCTCGCCGGGCTTCGCCCCTTGCGCGACCTTGATCTGCATCATGTCCGAATTGACCAGATATTCCGTCGTCACTCCGAAGCGGCCAGACGCGACCTGCTTGATGGCCGAACGCTCGGGATTGGCCCCGCCGCCCGGCAGCGGCAGGTAGCGGTCCGGTTCCTCGCCGCCCTCGCCGGTGTTCGACTTGCCGCCGATGCGGTTCATTGCGATCGCCAGCGTCGTATGCGCCTCGCGGCTGATCGAGCCGAAGGACATCGCGCCGGTGGAGAAGCGCCTGACGATCTCCGAGGCCGGCATCACGTCGTCCAGCCGCGCCTTCCTGCGGCCGACCTCCTCCGCGGTCCTGATCCTGAACAGGCCGCGGATGGAGTGGGCGCTGGAGGACGCGTCGTTCACCTGCTCGGAGAAGGTCTTGAAGGTTTCCCAGGAGCCTTGCCGCACGGCATGCTGGAGGTTCGCCACCGCATCCGGCGTCCAGGCATGAGCCTCGCCGCGCATGCGGAAATTATAGTCTCCGCCAACTTCCAGCGCACGGCGCAGCACCGGATCGTCACCGAAGGCCGATTCATGGCGGGAGACGGTTTCGGTCGCGATCTGCTCAAGTCCCACACCCTCGATCAGCGTGGCGGTGCCGGTGAAATATTTGTCGACGAATTCGGACTTGAGCCCGATGGCGTCGAAAATCTGCGCGCCGCAATAGGACTGGTAGGTCGAGATGCCCATCTTGGACATGACCTTGAGAATGCCCTTGCCAATCGACTTGATGTAGCGCGTCACCAGTTCCTGCGCGTCCACTTCCGGCGGAAACTGGCCCCTGGCGTGCATGTCGACCAGCGTGTCGAAAGCCAGATACGGGTTGATCGCTTCCGCGCCATAGCCGGCGAGGCAGCAGAAATGATGGACCTCGCGCGGCTCGCCCGATTCCACCACCAGCCCGACGGAAGTGCGCAGCCCCTTGCGGATCAGGTGATGATGCACGGCCGCCGTGGCCAGCAGGGTCGGAATGTCGATGCGATCCGGCCCGATCTGGCGGTCGGACAGGATGATGATGTTGTAGCCGCCGGCCACCGCCGCCTCGGCGCGCTCGCACAGCCGCTCGATAGCCGCCGGCATGCCTTCGGCTCCTTCCGTCACCGAATAGGTGATGTCGATGGTCTTGGTGTCGAAGCGCTCCTCGGTGTGGCCGATGGAGCGGATCTTTTCGAGGTCCGCATTGGTGAGAATGGGCTGGCGCACCTCCAGCCGCTTTCGGCGCGAGGAACCGACAAGATCGAAGATGTTCGGCCTCGGCCCGATGAAGGAGACCAGGCTCATCACCAGTTCCTCGCGGATCGGATCGATCGGCGGGTTGGTGACCTGCGCGAAATTCTGCTTGAAATAGGTATAGAGCAGCTTCGGCTTGTCCGACATGGCCGTGATCGGCGTATCGGTGCCCATCGAGCCCACGGCCTCCTGCCCCGTGGTCGCCATCGGGGACATCAGAAGCTTGAGATCTTCCTGAGTGTAGCCGAATGCCTGCTGGCGGTCGAGCAGCGACACGTCCTTGCGCAGCGCGCGCGGCTCGACCGGATTGAGGTCTTCCAGGATGAGCTGCGTGTTCGCCAGCCACTTGCCATAGGGATGCCTTGTGGCGATCTCGGTCTTGATTTCCTCGTCGGAGACGATCCGTCCCTTGTCGAGGTCGATCAGCAGCATGCGCCCTGGCTGCAAACGCCATTTGGTGACGACATGCTCTTCCGCCACCGGCAGCACGCCGGCTTCGGATGCAAGGATCACCCGGTCATCGTCGGTGACGAGATAGCGCGCCGGGCGCAGGCCGTTGCGGTCCAGCGTCGCGCCAATCTGGCGGCCGTCGGTGAACACCACCGCGGCCGGTCCGTCCCACGGCTCCATGAGGGCGGCATGATACTCGTAGAATGCCTTGCGTTCCTCGCTCATCAGCTTGTTGCCGGCCCAGGCTTCCGGGATCAGCATCATCATGGCGTGGGCCAGGCTGTAGCCGCCCTGGAACAGGAATTCGAGCGCGTTGTCGAAGCAGGCCGTGTCGGACTGACCTTCATAGGAAATCGGCCACAGCTTCGAGATGTCGTTGCCGAACAGTTCGCTGTCGACCGACGCCTGACGGGCCGCCATCCAGTTGTTGTTGCCGCGCACCGTGTTGATCTCGCCATTGTGCGCGACCATGCGGTAGGGATGCGCCAGCTTCCACGACGGGAAGGTGTTGGTCGAAAAGCGCTGATGGACGAGGATCAGCGCGGATTCGAAACGCGGATCGAGAAGGTCCCTGTAGTAAGCCCCCACCTGACTGGCGAGGAACATGCCCTTGTAGACGATGGTGCGGGCCGACAGCGACACGCAATAGGAGCCGATGTCGCGATTGTCGTTCTCGGCGTAGATGCGCCCCGATATGACCTTGCGCAGGATGAACAGCCGGCGCTCGAACGCGTCGTCATCTCCGGCGTCGGACGGACGGTCGAAGAAGACCTGCCGGTGGAACGGTTCTGCGGCGACGATGCCCGCCGCGCTCGACAGCGACGAATTGTCGACCGGAACGTCGCGGAAACCGAGGATGGTGAACCCTTCGGATTGCGCCGATTCAACGATCACATCGTTCACATGGGCGCGCAGGGCCTCATCCTTCGGCATGAACCAGTGGCCGACGCCATAGGAACCGGGCGGCGGCAGGTCGACACCCTGCGCCGCCATCTCCTCGCGAAAGAAGCGATCCGGGATCTGCACCAGCACGCCCGCGCCGTCCCCGACCAGCGGGTCAGAGCCCACCGCGCCGCGATGCGTCAGATTCTCCAGCACGAACAGGCCGTCCTTGACGATCTGATGCGACTTCACGCCCTTCATGTTCGCGATGAAGCCGACGCCGCAGGCGTCATGCTCGTTGCGCGGGTCGTAGAGGCCCTGCGCGGAGGGCGGGATGCCCCGGTTAGCGATGCGTTTGATGGTGGCCGCCCCCGTCTGTGCGGCCGGCCTGAAATCCGTCGTCACAGATGGCGTCACATGCGTCATCGCTATCGTCCTCCATTTTCGCGCCGGAGAGGCGTCTGTTTGCCTGGGGAGCATCCGGCTCCCGGTTGGGTATGTTTAACCGCTGGCGAGAACTCTTCATGCCCCGCCGGTAAGCGGGGAAAAGCCGCTTGCGCCACCAGTCGGATCGAAGAGCGTACCATACTCCGATCCGGACCGCCTTGCGCGGATAAATAAGACAGCATTACTGTCCTAAATTTCTATGGCAGAAATCAAAAAAACGCACAAGACCGATTCATGAAAAAAATCCACTCTTTTGGATAGAAAGTTGCGGAAGCCTGTCGGAAACGGAAACTTTCGGTCGATCCTTGCGCGCTTGCAGGCGCATTGAACAGCGACAGGCCCCGGTCCGCCTTTCAGCGCCTTGCAAGAAGCCGCCGAAAAGGCTCAATTGCGCGCGGGGAAAACACCAGCAACGGAGCCGCAAATGTTCTTCGCTTCCGACAACTGGGCCGGCGCGCACCCCGCCATCGCCTCCCGTCTGTCGGGTTCCGCAGGCGGCTTCAGCACGGCCTATGGCGACAGCGATCTCGACAAGGCGGTCTATGAAAAATTCGGTGAAATCTTCGAACGCAAAGTTGCGGTATTTTTCGTAGCGACAGGGACGGCGGCAAACGCGCTCTCGCTGGCTCTCTACGGCAAACCCGGCGGCATGGCGTTCTGTCATTGCGAATCGCATGTCATAGAAGACGAATGCGGGGCAATGGAATATCTTTCCGGAGGCGGACGCCTGCGCGGCGTTGACGGCGCGTTCGGCCGCATCGATCCGGTCGCGCTGCAACGGGCGCTCGGCGGCTTTTTTCCTGAATCCGTGCATTCCGGACGTCCCGCCGCCGTATCGATCACCCAGGCGACAGAGATCGGCGCGATTTATTCGCTGGAAGATATCGAGGCGATTTCCGTCATCGCCGGGAGCCGCTCCCTGCCGCTGCATATGGATGGCGCACGCTTCGCCAACGCGCTGGTCGCCCTGGGATGCACCCCGGCCGAAATGACGTGGAAACGCGGCGTCGATATCGTGTCCTTCGGCGGCACCAAGAATGGCTGCTGGTGCGCCGAGGCGATCGTGCTGTTCGATCTCGATCTGGCGCGCGAACTGGCTTTCCTGCGCAAGCGCGCCGGGCAGCTCTTTTCCAAATCGCGTTTCGTCGCCGCGCAGTTCGACGCCTATTTCAGGGACGGGCTGTGGCTTGAAAATGCACGGCATTCGAACGCCATGGCCGCTCACCTCGCAGACGTAGTCGAAGCGGCCCCGTCTCTGCACCTTGCATGGAGGCCGCAGGCCAACGAGGTCTTCGCCGTGATCGGCGACGATCAGGCCGAAAGTTTGCAGGCGGCCGGAGCGGCTTTCCACCACTGGCCGCTGCCGGCCGGCTTCGCCGGGCCACTGGGCGAGAACGAGAAACTCTACCGTTTCGTCACCAGCTTCGCCACCACACGGGACCAAATCGGGCGCTTCGCCAGTCTGCTCGGCTGAACCGGCCCATGAAAAAGCGGCGCGGGTCGCCCCGCGCCGCTTTCCTCTCGGGAGGATGAGAGGAAGATCAGTTGACGGTCTTGGCCTCGATCTGCCTGGCCTTGTCGCCGCTCACCGGGGTGATCGCGATCTTGCGCGGCTTCAGCTCCTCGGGGATGTTGCGCTTCAGGTCGATGTGCAGCAGACCGTTCCTGAGGGCCGCGCCGACGACATCGACATGGTCGGCAAGCTGGAAGCGGCGCTCGAAGGCGCGCGAGGCGATGCCGCGATAAAGCAGCTCCGAGCCGTCGCTTTCCGTCTCAGCGCTGCGATCACCCTTGACGGTCAGCACATTGCGGTGCGCCTCGATGGAAATTTCGTCTTCGGCGAAGCCGGCCACCGCCATGGAAATGCGATAGGCATCCTCACCGGTCTTTTCGATATTATAGGGCGGATAGGACTGACCGCCTTCGGGCTGACCGAGCGTGTCCAGCATGGTGAACAGGCGGTCGAAGCCTACGGTCGAACGATAGAGGGGGGAAAAATCGACGTGACGCATGGTGTGTTCTCCTGTCGAGCAACAAGGTTTGCGTTGTGACTCTCCAAAAGCCCCTGAAGGGCGCTTCCTGAGCCAGCGGCCCCGACATCGGCGACCGCAAGGTACATTTGGGAGCCTCCCAAAACAGTTTCAAGACCCTCGGCGAACATGCAGGTGAACGCCCGATGAACGTCGCGCTCAAAGCCCGTTCAGGTGGCGGTCTCTATTTCTTCACATGCAACGGAACGGCGCGGACGCCAGACCGGAGCCGATGCGGGTGCAACGTCCCTTCCACCCGCATTGTCAGTGGCCGGAAGCCGTCTGAGGCGGCTTCCGGCTCCCTTCCCGGCAACCGATCCTGATTTCCTTTGCAATATGCGCCGACGCTACCTATCACCGTGGTGTGACCCGCAGCACAGCCCGGCGGCCGGATGACAGAGCATTTTTTCCAGACCAGCGACAATCCGCTTCCCGACAACGCCGCCGCCGGCTTCTTTCAGGCCCGCGACGGGAAACGGCTTCGCTACGCCCGTTTCGCGCCGGTCGGACGTCCTGAAAAAGGCACCGTGATCCTGCTGCAAGGCCGCAACGAGTGCATCGAGAAATATTTCGAGACAATACGGGACCTGTCCGCCCGGGGTCTCGGCACGGCGACTTTCGACCTGCGCGGCCAGGGCGCTTCCGACCGGCTGATCCGCGATCCGCAGCGCGGCTATGTGAAAAGCTTCCGCGACTACACCGACGATCTGGAAATATTCTTCAGGGAGATCGTGCTGCCCGATTGCCGCGGCCCCTACTATATCCTCGCCCATTCCACAGGCGCGCTCATCGCGCTGCTGGCCTCGCCCACGCTCGTCAACCGCGTGCAGCGCATGGTGCTGCTCACACCCTTCCTCGGCATCCCCGACCAACGCTATTCGATGAAGGCGATCCGGCGCATAACCATGGCGCTCATGCTTGTGGGGCTGGGCCGCATGTACGTGAAAAGCGGCCGCCAGAAGGCTGCCGCACCATTCGATATGAACGACCTGACTTCAGATCCCGTGCGTTTCCGGCGCAACACATCCGTCTATGACGCGCACCCGCAACTGGCGCTCAAAGGCCCCACCGTGCGCTGGCTGCGGGAGGCGGGCAAGGCGGTTCGGAAAATCAGCGATCCGCAATTCATGGCGCGCATGCGCATTCCAACGCTGATTGTCGCCGCCGGCGCGGACAGGATCGTCTCCACCCGCGCCATCGCGCATTTCACCCGGCATCTGCGGCTGTCGTCGCTGCTCACCATCGATGGCGCCCGTCACGAGATCCTGCAGGAAGCCGACTTCTACCGCGAGCAGTTCCTGGCCGCGTTCGACGCCTTCGTGCCCGGCCACGAGGAAGACGTCTTCACCGCCGCCTGACCCCATTA
The DNA here is from genome assembly GCF_040545755.1 of Aquamicrobium ahrensii. Lineage (NCBI taxonomy): Bacteria > Pseudomonadati > Pseudomonadota > Alphaproteobacteria > Hyphomicrobiales > Phyllobacteriaceae > Aquamicrobium > Aquamicrobium ahrensii. Next base: position 81,525 of record NZ_JBEPMN010000007.1, on the reverse strand, counting down.
TCCCCGCAATGCAGCCATCGCGGCTTCGTGCAGTTGCGGCGTGGCCGCCGCCAGTATGTCGCCGCCGCTCTCGGCAGGTCCGCCATCGAATGTGGTGACGACGCCGCCCGCCTGTTCGATGATCGGGATGAGCGCCACGATATCATAGGGCTTCAGCCCGGGGTCCATGACGATGTCGACCGAGCCGGCCGCCAGCATTGCGAAGGCGTAGCAATCGGTGCCGTAGCGCGCCAGCCGCACCTTGCTTTCGAAGCTGTCGTAGCGTTTCCGCATGTCCCCCTTGAACAGGGCCGGCGTCGTGGTGAACGAGATCGCGTCGGCGAGGTTCACGGTCTTGCGGGTCGCCAGTTGGCGGGGACCGCCCGGTCCCTCATAGTGCGAACCCGAGCCGTCGGCGTAGAACAGCTCGCCGGTGAAGGGCTGGGACATCATGCCCGCCACCGCTTCGCCATCAACGGTCAGCCCCACCAGCGTGCCCCATACCGGCAGGCCGGAAATGAAGGCGCGGGTGCCGTCGATCGGATCGATCACCCAGACATGGCGGCTGGAAAGATTTTCGCTGCCATGCTCCTCGCCCAGAACGCCATGGTCCGGGAACTCCTCATTGATCAGGCGGCGGATCGCAAGTTCAGCCTGCTGGTCAGCCTCCGTCACAGGGTCGAAGCCACCCGCCTCCTTGTTGTCGACAACGCCCTGGGTGCGGAACCGCGGAAGGGTCTCGGCTGCGGCGACCCTGGCGACCCGCCGCAGAAAATCGGGTGAAATGTGCAACTCTGTCTCCTGGTCGATGAGGCGGGCGCGATCTCTGCCCGCCAAAGTCCTGTCCCCGAAACTTCTCATAGCAAAGCAGGCGTCAAAGTCACGGGCGCAGATGGCGGCCTACTCGGCCGCCAGCGGCGGCGCGCGGAAATGATGATCGCTCAGGGCCATGAGGTCGGCGCAAAACCGCGTCATATCCTCGACCAGCGCGTCGAACCCGGCTGTCTTTTCCAGCGTGTGCTCATTCATGTAGAGGCCGCGGTTGATCTCGATCTGCAAGGCGTGAACCTTGCGCGCCGGCCGCCCGTAGTGCTCGGTGATGAAGCCGCCCGCATAGGGTTTGTTATGGGCGACGGTGTAGCCCATGGCGCAAAGCAGGTCGATCGCCGTGGCGGTGAGCGCCGCCGCCGCCGAAGTTCCGAAGCGGTCGCCGATGATGAAATCGGGCCGCATCCCGCTGTCGCTCACCCGAACCCCGGCCGGCATGGAATGACAGTCGACCAGCACCGCGAAGCCGAATTCGGCGCGGGTTTGCGACAGCAGCCGCCTCAGCGTTTCATGATAGGGCTTGTAGACATTCTCGATCCGCGTCACCGCCTCCGCCAGCGGCAATCGGCCGGAGTAGATGTCGAAGCCCTCGCCCACCAGCTTCGGCACCGTGCCCAGCCCCCCGGCCACCCTTGCCGAGCGGATGTTGCAATAAGGCGGCACCGGCTCCACGAACATGCGCGGATCGAGTTCCCATGGCTCGCGGTTGGCGTCCAGATAGGCGCGCGGGAAATTGGCCGCCAGCAGCGGCGCGCCAAGCAGGACGCAGCCGCCGAACAACTCGTCCACATAGCAGTCCTCGGAGCGGCGCACGTCGCGCTCGTCCAGCCGGCTCATGGTGAGGAAGCGTTCGGGGTAATAGCGCCCGCTGTGCGGCGAACTGAACACGAACGGCACGCGCTGTTCGGCGGCTGACCGCACTTCGAAGGCGGGGACAACCGAAAAATCCTCGGCCGCTGTCGTCAATTTCGATGACCCTTTGGAGACTGCGATTTCATTCGCATGAAACTGCCATCCACGGGGGAACGAGTCCAGCGCTTCGCGACGGACTCCGAAGCAACGCTCCCGGCTGTCTTCACTTGATCTTTACCGGCGCGGACTCATATACAGCTCGAATAACGGGCTTGGCATGAGCCGGCCGAGTTGGTGATTCGGACGGGATACTATGGCACATATTCTGCTGGCGGAAGATGATGACGATATGCGCCGCTTCCTGGTCAAGGCGCTGGAGCGCGCCGGCCATCAGGTCAGCGACTTCGACAATGGCGCAAGCGCCTATGAGCGTCTGCGCGAGGAGCCCTTCTCGCTTCTGCTGACCGACATCGTCATGCCGGAGATGGACGGCATCGAGTTGGCGCGCCGCGCCACCGAGATCGATCCCGACCTCAAGGTGATGTTCATCACCGGCTTTGCGGCGGTGGCTCTCAATCCCGATTCCAAGGCTCCACGCGACGCAAAGGTGCTGTCGAAGCCGTTCCATCTGCGCGACCTCGTCAACGAAGTGGAAAAGATGCTGCAGGCCGCATAGGCGATCAAAATTTCCGCACCACACTATTGACGGGCCGAAACAAAAATGATGTAAGCCCGCCATTGGATGGGCGTATAGCTCAGCGGGAGAGCACTTCGTTGACATCGAAGGGGTCCCAAGTTCGATCCTTGGTACGCCCACCATCCGACCTCAAAAGCTCAGAGAGCAAAACACCCCGCTCTCCCTTGACGGCAAATCCGCAAAAAATCTGATAAATCATATATTTATGCATCCCGACCTATGTCGCGGGTTTGGCGGCGTCCTTTGCCCTGTGCGCTTATCCAATCCGATGGCGGGTTGTTTCCATCTGCCGACAGTGACGCCGTTGTCGGCCAGGGGCGCCGGAACTCCTGGCCCCTATATTGCATCCCACCGGGTGATACAGCACAGGGCGTCGGCCTCGCCACGCCGCTGGCCGCCCTCGTCAAGGCGTCCACGATCGACGCGGGCATCGCAGCTTTTGCGAAGGGCGGCGCTCGCATCATGCTCAGCGCCGGTGAAAAACCGGGATCTTCGGTGCTTCGACGCCAAGGCGATGTTGTAATTGGTGGAAAAATCACGCAACTGGGTTCTCGCTTGGTGGCTGGCGTGGTTCAGAAACTGTCCGACCAGTTTTTCCGGAACCGCGCGCAACGGTTCCCGACGGCCGCAAATGAAGCATCAGCCTGTTCAAGGGGGAGACAAACTTGAAGATCGGTGCACTAAGAGAAACCTTTGATGGCGAGAGTCGGGTGGCGCTGACCCCGGACTCGGCGCTGCATCTGCAGAAGCTCGGCCACGAATGTATGGTCGAAGCGGGCGCCGGCGAGAGGGCCGGCTTCACCGATCAGGCTTACATCGACGCCGGCGTCGTGGTTCTGGCCGACGCCCAGGCTGTGACCGGCGCATCCGACGTGCTCGTCAAGGTGCGCGGCCCGGAAGCCGCCGAACTTGAACGGATGCAGGAAGGGCAAACGCTCATCTCGTTTTTCTGGCCGGGCCAGAATCCCGAACTGCTGGAGCAGGCCCGGCGCAAGGGCGTCACCGTCATCGCCATGGACATGGTTCCGCGCATCAGCCGTGCGCAGAAGATGGATGCGCTGTCTTCCATGGCCAATCTGGCCGGCTACCGCGCCGTCATCGAAGCCGCCAACAATTTCGGCCGCTTCTTCACCGGGCAGGTGACGGCGGCCGGCAAGATACCTCCCGCAAGGGTGCTGGTGGTGGGGGCTGGCGTGGCCGGTCTGGCCGCCATCGGGGCCAGCATCAGCCTGGGCGCCATCACCTATGCCTTCGACGTACGTCCTGAAGTGGCCGAACAGATCGAGAGCATGGGCGCGGAATTCGTATTCCTCGATTTCGAGCCGACGCAGGATGGCGCCGCCACCGGCGGCTACGCCGCTCCCTCCTCACCGGAGTTCCACGCCAAGCAGCTCGCCAAATTCCGTGAACTGGCGCCGCAGGTGGATATCGTGATCACCACGGCCCTCATCCCCGGCCGTCCCGCGCCCAAGCTGTGGACTGAAGACATGGTTCGCGCCATGAAGCGCGGGTCAGTGGTTGTGGATCTGGCCGCCGAGCGAGGCGGCAATTGCGACCTGACGGTTCCGGACGAGCGCATCGTCACCGACAATGGCGTAACCATAATCGGCTATACCGACTTCCCCAGCCGGATGGCCGCACAGGCTTCCAGCCTCTACGCCAACAATATCCGCCATATGTTGAGCGACCTGACGCCGAAAAAGGATGGCGTCATCGCCCATGACATGGAGGACGACGTCATTCGCGGCTCCACCGTGGCGCGAGCCGGCGAGATCACATGGCCGCCACCGCCACCCAAAGTGAAGGCCATTGCAGCCGCCAAGCCGAAGGACAAGCCGAAAGAACTGACCCCGGAAGAAAGGCGCGCCCATGAAGCGGCCGCCTTCAAGACCCAGACCCGCAATCAGGTGGCGCTGCTGGCCGTGGGCGGCGTGCTGCTCCTGCTGGCGGGATATTTCGCCCCGGCCAGTTTCATGTCGCATTTCATCGTCTTCGTGCTGGCCTGTTTCGTCGGTTTCCAGGTGATCTGGAACGTCAGCCACAGCCTGCATACCCCGCTTATGGCGATCACCAACGCCATTTCCTCAATCATCATCCTGGGCGCGCTGCTGCAGATCGGCTCGGGCAACTGGCTGGTCGTCGTGCTCGCCGCGCTCTCCGTGCTGATGGCCGGGGTGAATATTTTCGGCGGTTTCCTCGTCACGCGGCGAATGCTCGCCATGTTCCAGAAGTCGTAAGGGAGGGGACCATGGAAATCGGTTTCACCACCGCAGCCTATATTGTCGCGGCAGTCCTGTTCATCCTCTCTCTCGGCGGCCTTTCCGGGCAGGAAAGCGCCAAGCGCGCCGTCTGGTACGGCATCGTCGGCATGGCGCTGGCCATCGGAGCCACGCTGGTCGGACCCGGTTCGGGCCTGTGGCAACTGTCGCTGGCGGTGCTCCTGGCCGGTGGCGCGGCGGGCTGGGTCGTGGCGCAGCGGGTGCAGATGACCGAGATGCCGCAACTCGTCGCCGCCATGCATTCGCTGGTGGGTCTGGCGGCCGTATTCATCGGCTTCAACACCCATATCGAAATGGTGGGCATCGCGGCGATGGCCGCCGACGCGCGCGCCGCCCTCACCGGCTTTGCCGCCGCAGTGGCCCACAAGACCCCGGTCGAGATCTCCATCCTGCGGGTCGAGACCTTCCTCGGCGTGTTCATCGGCGCGGTGACCTTTACCGGTTCGGTCATCGCATTTGGCAAGCTGGCGGGCAAAGTGGACGGCAAGGCGAGAAAGCTGCCCGGCGGCCACATGCTGAACGCCGCAGCCGCGCTTATCTCGCTGGTGCTGCTGATCGTCTACCTGAACACGGCCAGCACGCCGGCGCTCGCGGTGATGACGCTGGCGGCCCTGTTCATCGGCTACCACCTGATCATGGGTATTGGCGGCGCCGACATGCCTGTCGTGGTTTCGATGCTGAACAGCTATTCGGGCTGGGCGGCGGCGGCGATCGGCTTTTCGCTGTCGAACGACCTCCTGATCGTCACCGGCGCATTGGTGGGCTCTTCAGGTGCGATCCTCTCCTACATCATGTGCAAGGCGATGAACCGTTCCTTCGTTTCCGTCATTCTCGGCGGGTTCGGAACGACGACCGGGCCGGCCATGGAAATCGAGGGCGAACAGATTGCGATCGACGTTGATAGCGTGGCCGCGACGCTGAACGACGCCGACAGCGTCATCATCGTTCCCGGATATGGAATGGCTGTGGCGCAGGCCCAGCAATCCGTTTCCGAGTTGACCCGTAAACTGCGGGCGAACGGCAAGCAGGTGCGTTTTGCTATTCACCCGGTTGCGGGACGTCTGCCCGGGCACATGAACGTGCTGCTGGCCGAGGCAAAAGTGCCTTATGACATCGTGCTGGAAATGGACGAGATCAACGAGGACTTTGCTCAAACCGACGTGGCGATCGTCATTGGATCGAACGACATCGTCAATCCGGCTGCACAGGAAGACCCCAACAGTCCGATTGCGGGAATGCCGGTGCTTGAAGTGTGGAAGGCCAAGCAGGTCTTCGTCTCCAAGCGCGGCCAGGGAACAGGCTATTCAGGCATCGAGAACCCGCTCTTCTACAAGGAAAACACCCGCATGTTCTATGGCGACGCCAAGAAAAGCCTCGACCAGCTTCTCCCGCTGGTCGGCTGAAAACGGCTCCTGCTAAAACGCCCCCGGCAAAGGCTGCCTTTGCCGGGGCAAGCGGGCAGGCATTGGAACCGTAGCGTGCGCCACGCAGCATGAACGCTGGCCGGGAATTTTTTACCGCACCCCCTGCCTGCACATGGCCGCCTGCATCTTCCAACAATAGAAAATCTGCGCCGGCAGTCCGGCTTGCTTGCACTCGGGAATGTCGGTCAGTTGGCCGTTGAACCAGCCGTCATGGGCTGGACATGCCGCGTGCATTTTCGAGCGCCTCCGGCGTGTCGACGTCGATGGTGGCGCCAGGGCCGATATCGACGTCGATGACGCCGACATTTGCCGATTCGATCAGATGGCGCGCGCCTGTGTCGCCGTGTAGTTTCCCGACCGCGGCAAACAGGGAACGCGGCAGGATCACCGGATTGCCGCGCTTTCCGTTGCACACGGCTCGCACGATGGAAGCGCCGCCGCTAGCGCGAAACACGTCAATCAGGCGGTCGATATCTCCGCTGGTGATGCCGGGCATGTCGCCAAGCATGATCAGTGCGCCGTCGGCGGAGGCAGGCGCGGCTGCGATCCCCGCCTTGAGCGAGGTCGACAGGCCGTTCGCGAAGTCGGGATTGTGGACCAGCACCAGCTCGAGCCCTTGCAGCGCCTCCTCGACCAATACAGATTGGTGGCCGGTGACAAGAGTGACGCCAGCCGCTTTGGAGGCGAGAACGCGCAAGGCGGCGCGACGGATCAGCCGCTCGCCATCGAACAGGGCCAGCAATTTGTTGGAGCCGCGCATACGGCTGGACTGGCCGGCGGCCAACACCACCGCCTGCACCTGCGGGTGCGGCGGGACCGGCATGGGTTCACGCGGCTGCGGCCGCGACGGGATTTCCATCAGCAGGCCCCCTACCCCCATCGCCGCAACGTCGCCGGACGTGACTTCAAGTCCGGCGCAGATACGGTCCAGTATCCAGTCGAAGCCGTTAAGGCGTGGACTGCGGGCGCAGCCCGGCGCACCGAGCACCGGCTTGCCCGCACGCTCGCCCAGCACGAACAAGTTGCCGGGATCGACCGGCATGCCGGAGCGCAGCACCGTGCCGCCCGAAGCGCGGATCGCGGCGGGGATGACGTCATCCTCCGGATCGCTCATGGCGGAGGCCCCGAACACCAGCACAATGTCGCTACGGTCAGCCAGGGAGCCGATGGCCTCCGCGACGGCGCGCGCCTCGTGCGGGATGCGGACTTCTTCCGAAACACTGCTGCCGGAGCGCAGCAATCGATCTTCGGTAACCCGAACGGTCTTGTCCAGCACGCTGCTCTTCACGCCCGGCAACACGGTCTGGATCACGCCGACCCGGTGAGGCCGGAACGCGTGCACGGCGAAAGCCATGCGACTTGTGGTCAACCGTATGATGGCGTCCAGAGCTTCGGAACGCATGGCGAAGGGAATGATCTTGACGGTGGCGACCATCTGGCCGGTGCTGACCTGAACATGGGAGGCCAGCGTTGCAATAGTAGCGTCGGGATCGACTGCGTTGATCGCATCGATGAGCGCCTTGTCCACGGTGAACAAGCCATCGTGGCGGGCGAAGATGTTGACCCGGCCGGTGGCTGCAGGCTTGGCGACGGCGCCGTCGAAGCCAAGCGCCGCTGCTATACGCGTCGCGGCCTCGTTCTCCTCGACATCCCCGGCTTCCATGACGGCCACGATGACTTCGGCGACGCCGCCGGCACGGAACGCCTCGACGTCTTCGGCGGTCAAAACATGCGCCTTGCGAAAGCGCTTGCCGCCCACCGCAATCGAATACGCCAGCACCGCGCCTTCAGCCTGCGCAAGTGGAACGGGGCCGAACCTCACGCCGCATGTTCCTTTGCAACGACACCACGGGTGCGGAAAGCGCGTATCACTTCGGCCAGCACCGCAACGGCGATTTCGGACGGCCCCTCGGCTGCGATGTCGATGCCGATAGGCGCATGAATTCGCGCAATCTGCTCACTGCTCAAACCTGCCGCCTGTAACCGTTCGACCCGCCTTGCGTGAGTCTTGCGGCTGCCCAGCGCACCTACATAGAAACAGCCGGCCCCAAGCGCCGCCTGCAGCGGCATGTCGTCGATCTTGGGATCATGAGTGAGCGCAGCGAGAGCCGTGTGGTCGTCCAGCGGCGTCTGCGCCAGCACCTCCTGCGGCCAGCGCGCATGCAAGGTGACGCCCGGAAAGCGCTCCGGCGTGGCGAAGGCCGTACGGGGATCGATGATCTCCACCGCGTAACCTGCCGTGCGGGCCAGTGACGCCAGCGCCTGGCTGATATGCACCGCGCCGATGACCACCAGACGTGGCGGCGGCACATGGGCGTTGAGAAACAGCGTGCGGCCTTCGACCACCACGCTGCGCGACCGGCCAGTGCAGAAGGCTTCCCTCACGGCGTCGCCGAGCGCACCGGCCACCTCGTCTCCCTGACGCAGCAGGCGGCTTGCGCCATCGCCGAAATCGGTGACGACCACTGCGGCCCGCCGGGCCAGACGCTCTTGGTTCAATGCTTGCAAGACATCAAGCTTCCCCGGGGCTCCGGAATCCCGATCCAGTTTTTCGACATAGATCCGGATGCGCCCTCCGCACGACAGCCCCACCTGCCAGGCGGCTTCGTCCGCGACGTCGAATTCGAGCGTTCCAGCCTTCCCGCCGTCAATCACCTCAAGCGCTTCGGCCACGACCGCACCCTCCACGCAGCCGCCCGACACCGAACCCTGAAAGTTCCCTTCGGCGTCGACGACCAGATGGCTGCCAGCCGCACGCGGAGCCGAACCCCAGGTTTCAACCACAGTGGCGAGCGCCACGCCGCGGCCCTGAGCTACCCAACGCTCGCCAACGGCAAGCGGATCGTTGTGGAGTTCGCCAAGCGTCAACATTTGCCTAATATCACTCACCTCGCTCGGTTCTTCAATTATTTTATTTTCTAATATATTGATAAAATTATGTTTTTCAGGCACGTACAACTTCATCCAGGCAGATGAACCTACATCGCGTCACTTCATAGCTCAACCGCCACGATTGGAATATCGTTGGCTCGATGATGAGCCCCGGGCAATAGTTGAACACCGCATCTAAGCGGTTCAACTCCGTTTCCAGGCAACCCGACCCCAACGGTATCGTGATCTGCGGAACAGGCCATGCAACTTGTCAGGGACGGCGAAAGAGGCGAACGTGCAGCGCAGCATGGCTAGCAAAACGCCCAACATCGCAATCCGCAAGCAGCGCACCAGGGTCTTCTCCATATCGAGCGCATTGCTCGTCTGGACATGCGTTTTCGCCGCACCCGCCTTTTCACAGGCCGGGATGCGCGAACGGCTGGAGCACATTCTCGACGACGCCGGAAATCTTGAGCCGCTGCGCACGGTTCTCATCGCATATGACGGGGAGACCGTGGCCGAGCGCGGATATCGCGGTCACTCGGTGACTGCGCCCTCCAACATCAAATCCGCTTCCAAGGTCATTGTCTCCGCCATGATCGGCATCGCCATCGACAAGGGCTTGATCAAGAGCGTGGACCAGCCAATCGCCGGGTTGCTTGGGCGGTATCTTCCAGACAGTCCGGACTCCCGCCTGCGCGAGATCACCATCGGCCATCTCCTGTCGATGCAGGCCGGGCTGGAACGAACCTCGGGCGCGAATTACGGGCGGTGGGTGGCGAGCCGCGACTGGGTTCGTTTCGTCCTGACCCAGCCATTTGTGGCCGAGCCGGGCGGGGAAATGCTCTATTCGACGGGCTCGACGCATCTCCTGTCCGCGATCCTTACGCAGACCAGCGGAAAATCGACCTTGGCGCTGGCGCGGGAGTGGTTTTCCGGTCTCGAAGGGTTCTCGATCGCCTCATGGGACCGCGATCCGCAGGGTATCCATTTCGGCGGCAACCAGATGGCGATGAGCCCGCGTTCGCTTCTGGCGTTCGGCGAGATGTATCGGCGTGGAGGCGTCGCCGGCAATGGCGCTCGCGTGGTCCCGGAAGGCTGGATCGGGGAATCCTGGCGCGTGCGCACCCATTCGCGCTTCACGCAGGACGGCTACGGCTATGGCTGGTTCCAGCGCAACGTCGCCGGCGAAGATGTCTCCTATGCTTGGGGGTATGGAGGGCAGATGCTCTACATCGTCCCCGCCGCCAGTCTGACCGTGGTGATGACCTCGGACGACGCCGCCCCGTCCGGCAGCACCGGGCACAGGGAGGACCTCCACGGCCTGCTGGGCCGGATCATCGATGCGGCAAAGACCTCGCCGGCCTCACCGCTCTGACCGCTTTCAACTCAGCCGCAGCGCCACCACCCCCGCCACGATGCACAGGGCCGAGGCCGCACGCCAGCCGGTCATCTTCTCGCCGAGGGCGAAAACCGAGATCGCCATGGCGAAAAGGATGGAAGTTTCGCGCAGCGAGGCCACCGAGGCGATCGGCGCCTTGGTCATGGCCCACATGGCGATCGCATAGGCGGCGCCGCTTAGAAAACCGGTGAGCAGGCCAATGCGCCATTCCAGCGCCAGCGTCCGCACCAGACGCCGCCCCCGGTAAACGAGTGCGACCGAGGTCGCGACGACGCCGTCGCACACGAACAGCCATGCCGCATAACTCAGCGCCGTCGTGGCTTCCCGCGCGCCCATGCCGTCGGCCAGCGTGTAGCCGGCGATGAACAGCGACGTCGTCAACGCATAACCGACAGCCGCCGTATTGAGAGCCGCGAACCGGCCGCCGCCGCGCAGCGACATCAGGAAAGTGCCTGCCGAGAGCATCAGGATGCCCGCGAGGGCGAACGGCCCCGGCACTTCCTGAATGAGGATGATGCCGCCGATCGTGGTTATCAGCGGTGCGGCGCCCCGCGCCAGCGGATAGGTCTGCGCCAGATCGCCCACCTCATAGGCGCGGATCAGAAACAGCCGGTAGCCGATATGCATGCACAACGACACGCCGATCCATATCCATGCGCCTCCGCCCGGAAAATCCACGAAGGGCAGCACGGGAAGCGCCACGACCGCCATGCCGAGCGAGGTGAGCGAGATCGAGGCGAAACGGTCGAGCCTGACCTTGATCAGGGCGTTCCACGAAGCATGCATCAGTGCCGCGGCCAGAACCGCGCTGAAAACGGCAAGGCTCATATGATATCACCTGCTGTGCCGCCGGATTGCAAAGCCGGCTTATGTTCTTTCCCGCAATTAAAGGGTGGCGACAGCCCTTGCAATGCGCACGAACCACGCGTTCCTTTGGTCCAACGATCGGGCGAGGCGCTTGATCCGCAGGCCGTTGCCATGTAGCCCAACTCATGAGGCCGAAGCGGAAGGGTGGTTTCATGGCGCAACAACCTCATGGCGACGAAGGTCCGGGGCCGGTTCTGGAGGTCGTCAAGCTCGCGCGCCGGCTTGGGCCCGGTTTTGCGCTCGGTCCGATCGATCTGGCCATCGAGCCGAAGCAGATCGTCTGCCTCGTCGGCCACTCGGGTTGCGGGAAGTCCACGCTGCTTCGCCTGATCGCCGGCATCGAGCAGCCAGACAGCGGAACCGTACATCTGGATGGCAGGGAACTGGCGGGTTCCGGCGTATTCGTCGAGCCCGAGACGCGCAATATCGGCTTTGTCTTTCAGGACTACGCCCTGTTTCCGCATCTCACCATCGGGCAGAACATCATGTTCGGCCTGCGCAAGTGGCCGGGCGAGGAAGCACGCGCCCGCGTGGCCATGCTTCTGGAACTGACGGCGCTCTCGGCCATGGCGGACCGCTATCCGCACATGCTTTCGGGCGGAGAGCAGCAGCGGGCGGCGCTGGCGCGAGCGCTGGCCCCACAGCCTTCGGTGGTGCTGATGGACGAGCCCTTCTCCAATCTCGACCGTGACCTGCGCGAGCGGGTGCGCCACGACACCATCGCCCTGCTGCGCCGCACCGGCACCACCGCGATTATCGTCACCCACGATCCGGAGGAGGCGCTGTCCACGGGCGACCGGGTCGTTCTGATGAGGTCGGGGCGCATCGTCCAGAGCGGCGCCGGTCGCGATCTGCATGACCGGCCGGCCGACCGCTATGCGGCGGAATTTTTCAGTGTCTTCAACCGGATTCCCGGCACCTATCGCAATGGTCAGTTGCACACCGCGCTCGGTGTCTTTCCATGCAGGCTCGATCTTGCCGAAGACAGCCCGGCGCTGGCCTTCATCCGCCCTCAGGCTGTATGTCCCTGCCTGGCCGAGAACGCGCTCTCGGGCTCGGTGCGCTCGCGCAGTTTCCGGGGCGAGATCGAGCAGCTGGAACTTAACGTCGAAGGGCTCGAAACGCCTCTCACCATGCGCACCACACAGCGCTTGCACATACACGACGGCAGGCTGCGCTTCCGCATCGATCCGGACACGGTTCTGGCCTTCGCCGCCTCCTGACCATCAGGGCGATAAACTTTCTGTGATCAGCTGAAAACTGGCCCAAGAAAACTTGACTAACTGGATCATAAATGGTGCAGGGCTCGTGTAACCCCAACACAGGAGGAGAGGTTCCATGCGCAGCGCACATTTCGGGACGACGCTTCTAGCCGCCGCTTCATTCCTTGCCGTTGCCAATGCGGCCTCGGCAGCGGAGGTGAGCATATACACCACCCGCGAACCCGGCCTCATCCAGCCCCTGCTGGATTCCTTCAGCACCTCCACCGGCATCAAGGTCAACACCGTCTTCCTCAAGGACGGCCTCGCCGAGCGCGTGGCTTCCGAAGGTGAAAGCTCGCCCGCCGACATTCTCATGGCGGTCGACGCCGGCAATCTTGTCGATCTGGTCGACAAGGGCGTGACCCAGCCGGTTGATTCCGCCGCCCTCAAGGAGGCGATCCCGGCACAGCTTCGCGACGCAGACGGCCACTGGTTCGGCCTGTCGATGCGCGCCCGCGTGGTCTACGCCGCCGCCGACCTTGATCTGGATGCGATCACCTATGAGGACCTGTCCGACCCGAAATGGAAGGGCAAGGTCTGCATCCGCTCCGGCCAGCATCCCTACAACACCGCCCTCACCGCCGACTACATCGCCCATTACGGCGCAGAGGAAACCGAGAAATGGCTGAGCGGCCTGAAGGACAACCTCGCCCGCAAGCCGGCCGGCGGCGATCGCGAAGGCGCCAAGGACATTCTGGGCGGCGTCTGCGACATCGCCGTCGCCAATTCCTACTATGTGGGCCTGATGCGCTCGGGCAAGGGCGGCGACGAGCAGAAGCAGTGGGCCGACGCCATCAAGGTCCTCCTGCCGACCTTCAAGGATGACGGCACCCATGTGAACATCTCCGGCGCCGCCGTCGCCAAGCATGCTCCGAACAAGGAAGAGGCAATCAAGCTGCTGGAATATCTGGTTTCGGATGAGGCGCAGAAGATCTACGCCGAAGCGAATTACGAATATCCGGTCAAGACGGGCGTCGCCGCAGATCCGCTGATCGCCGAACTCGGCGATCTGAAGATCGACTCCAAACCGCTCACCGAGATCGTCGCCAACCGCAAGGCGGCCAGCGAGCTGGTCGACAAGGTCGGCTTCGACAACTGACATGGGGAAAAGGGCATCCGCCACGGATGCCCTTTTGGTTTCGTGACCATGGCGGCAACCGGTTCAGGACAGGGTATGCGGCGGCGTTCCGGCGCCGCATGGCTCGTTGCGGCCGGCGTCACGGCCTTCGCCGTGGCGCTGCCGTTTCTTGCCCTCGCTTACGAGGCGATGCAGGGGTCCGACGGGCTTTGGGCGCATCTGTTCTCCACCATTCTGCCCGTGGCCCTGCGCGACACGCTGATCCTGCTCACCGGCGTCGGCTTGCTGGTCGCCGTTCTTGGCACGGGAACGGCATGGCTGGTCACGGCCTATGATTTTCCCGGACGGCGCACGCTGGAATGGGCGCTGCTGCTGCCGCTGGCCGTGCCCACCTATATCGTCGCCTATACCTATCTCGACATACTGCACCCGATCGGCGTCGTTCAGGACACGCTTCGCACCATTCTCGGCTATTCCAGCCCGCGCGAGTTCCGCCTGCCAGACATCCGCTCAATGACGGGCTGCATCCTGCTGCTCGCCTTCGTGCTCTATCCTTACGTCTACATCGCCACGCGGGCCATGTTCCTGACGCAGCCGGCCAGCCTCATCGAGGCGGCCCGCACGCTGGGCGTCTCGCGGCGGGCCGTGTTCTGGCGTATCGCCCTGCCGCTGGCCCGCCCGGCCGTCGCCGTGGGCATGAGCCTTGCGCTGATGGAGACGCTGAACGACATCGGCGCCGCCGAATTTCTCGGCGTGCGCACGCTGACCGTCTCGATCTACACGACATGGATCACCCGCTCGGACCTGCCGGGCGCATCGCAGATTGCGCTGTCGCTGCTGGTCGTCGTGGTGGCCGTGGTGGCGCTGGAGCAATATGCGCGCCGACGCCAGCGCTTCGCGGCCGGCGCGCAGCGCGGCGGCAAAAGCTTCGAGCGCCAGCGCGTATCCACCTCAATCGGCCTGGCTTTGCTGGCGCTCGGCCTGATCCCGGTGCTGATCGGCTTTGTGGGGCCAGCGCTCTATCTGGCGACCGAAGCATGGGCCCGCATCGGTTATGCCGGCGTGCCGCCACGCTTCCTTTCGACCGTATCGGCCACAATCCTGCTTTCGGCGGCGGCCACCGTACTGACGCTGGCTCTGGGCGCGGCGGCGGCCTACGCGGCGCGCATTCGTCCAGGCGGCCTTTCCGCCACCGCGTTCCGGCTTTCCACCATCGGCTACGCCGCACCCGGCACCGTCATCGCCATCGGGCTTGTTATCGTGCTCGGCGCGTTCGACCGCACGGCCAACACGCTGGCGAATTCATGGTTCGGCGTCTCCACCGGCCTTATCTTCCTCGGCTCCGGCGCAGCGCTGGTTTACGCCTATACGGCGCGCTTCCTCGCCATTTCGGCAGGCGGCATGGCTGCCGGCCTCAGCCGCATTCCCCAGTCTCTGGACGAGGTTTCGCGCACGCTCGGCGAAACCGCCTCGGGCACCCTGCGGCGCGTGCATCTGCCCCTGTCGAAGACGGCGCTTGCCGCCTCGGCGCTGCTGGTGTTCGTCGATTGCGTGAAGGAATTGCCCGCCACCCTGCTCCTGCGTCCGCTCAATGTCGAGACGCTGGCCACCCATCTTTACGGCGAAGCCGCGCGCGGCACCTATGAGGAGGCGTCGATTTCGGCCCTCGCCATCGTGCTGATCGCCCTATTGCCGGTGGTGCTCCTGTCGCGTGTGGGTTCGGAGCGCAATCTGCGGCAAGGCGATGTCGCGCCCCTGCCCCAGTCGCTGCCCTCAGTTCAGCAGCATCACGTCGCCTGACGAGAAGCTGATCTCGACATGATCGCCGATTTGCGGCGGCGGTGTCGCCGGGTTGTTGAACGTATCCAGAGAAACCGTGCTGTCGCCCGCCCTCACCCGAACGCGGATCACCGATCCGAGGAACTGCACGTCCGCGATTTCGCCGCCAAGCACCGCATCGTCACCGGGGCGGCGGCCGAGCGCGATCGCTTCGGGACGCAGGGCCAGCGATACGGCGTCGCCCGATTTTACCCCTGCCGGCTCTTCGCGCAGCACGATCTCGCCATTGCCGACCTGCACCTTGCCGGCATTGCCGAGCTTGCCTTCCAGGACGTTCAGCGTGCCGACGAAACCGGCGACGAAGCGCGTCGCCGGCCGGTTGTAGATTTCGAAGGCGGTGCCGACCTGCTCGGCCATCCCGCCATACATGACCACGATGCGATCGGAGATCGACAGCGCCTCCTCCTGATCGTGGGTGACGAAGATGGTGGTGATGCCGAGCTTCTTCTGGATGGAGCGGATTTCCTCGCGCAACGACACCCGCACCTTGGCGTCCAGAGCCGACAGCGGTTCATCGAGCAGCAGCACCTTGGGCCGTGGCGCGAGCGCGCGCGCCAGCGCGATGCGCTGCTGCTGGCCGCCCGAGAGCTGATAGGGATAGCGGGCGCCGAACTCGCCCGCGGGAAGCTTGATGATGTCGAGCATCTCGGCCACGCGGCTGTCGATCTCGGCTTTCGCCACGCCGGCCACTTTCAGGCCGAAACCGATATTCTGCGCCACGGTGAGGTTGGGAAACAGCGCATAGGCCTGGAACACCATGCCGATATTGCGCTGGTTGGGTTTCAGCCCCGTGACATCCTTTCCGCCAATGAGGATGCGCCCGCCGCTCGGTTCCTCGAAGCCGGCCACCATGCGCAGCACCGTGGTCTTGCCGCAGCCGGAGGGGCCGAGGAAGGAGACGAACTCGCCGGCTTCGACGTCGAGATTGAAATCCTGCACGACGGTGGTTGCACCGAAGGATTTGCGGACGTGCTGGATCGACAGGAAGGGCTCTTGCATTGGCTGCGCGATCTCCGTTCTCAGTGCTGTACGCCCGGCGCCTTGGGCGCGAATTTCGAGACGAACTGGATCAGGGCCATGCAGCCCCAGGTAATAGCGAAGGCGATGACCGCAAGCGCGGCCGGCTCATAGGCGCGATTTGCGCCGAGAAGCTGCATGTACGGGCCGAAGGACGGCCGGTTGAGCAGCGCCGCCATGACGAATTCGCCGATGACGATGGCGAAGGTGATGAAAGCGCCCGAAAGCACCGCCACCGCCACATTGGGCAGGATGACGCGGGCGAGGATCGTCACCCAGCCCGCCCCAAGGCTCTGGGCGGCCTCGGTCAGGGTCGCCACGTCGATGGCGCGCAGGCCCGTATCGATGGCGCGGTACATATAGGGCAGCGACAGGATCACATAGCCGAACATCAAAAGCAGGTTGGTGCCCATGGCGGAGCCGGTGAGCGGCAGCCATGACGATGTGTTGTACAGCCGGATATAGCCGAACACGATCACGATCGGCGGAATGATGAGCGGCAGGAGCGTGATGAATTCCAGCACCGGCCGCCAGCGCGGCAGCTTCAGCCGCACCCAGTAGGCGGTCGGCACCACGAGCAGCACGCCAAAGGCGATGGTGGCGAGCGCCATCAGCACCGAATAGGTGAAGGTTTGCTGGAAACGCGGGTCGGCCAGCACCGTCCAGTAGGCGTCGAGCGTATAGGCGCTGCGGCGCATTTTGAGCGAGAATTCGGCGGTGCTGACCAGCGGCAGCACGAAATAGAGCGCGCCGACGCCGAAGAACAGCCAGGACCAGAAGCGGTTGATCTTCATTTCATCCACCTCTCGCTGCGGGCGCGAAGCCAGATATAGATGAAGTTCGCGATGCCGGTGATCACGATCATGCCGAAGGCGAGCGCGTAGCCAAGATGCGGATCCTGCAGCACGTCGCCGCGAATCTGCGCGAAAAGCAGGATCGGCACGATGGACAGCGAACTGCCGGTCAGCGCGTAAGCCGTGGCGACCGCGCCGAAGGCGTTGGCGAACAACAGCGCAAAGGTCCCGAGCAGGCTCGGCCACAGGATCGGCAGCGCCACCATGCGCCAGTACTGGAAGGGCGAGGCGCCGAGGATGGAGGCGGCCTCGCGCCATTCGCGCCGCATCCCGTCCAGCGCTGGCGTCATGATCAGGATAGTGAGCGGTATCTGGAAGAACAGATAGGTCAGCGTCAGCCCGCCGAAGGACAGGATGTTGAAACCCATCGCATAGATGTTGATGCCGAACCAGTCGCGCAGGATGAGCGTGACGAGGCCCAGCCGGCCGAAGGTTGCGAGAAAGGCGAAGGCCAGCGGAATGCCGGCGAAGTTGGAAGCGACGCCGGAGAAGGTGAGCAGCGGCGAGCGCAGCCAGCCGGGCAGGCCGCCCAGCACCATCGCCCAGGCCATGAGGAAACCCACGAGGCAGCCGAGCAACGCGGAGGCCACGCTGATGCGGATCGAGATCCAGTAGGCCGCCATGATCGAGGGCTGGAACAGGTTGACGATGTTGTCGAGGGTGAAATCGCCCGCTGCATTGCGGAACGAACCGACAATGATCTGCATCGTCGGCAGGACGAGGAAAAGCAGCGCAAACAGCAGAAAGGGCGCCACGCCCAGCCAGGCGAACGACATGCGCGGGCGCACGGTTTCAGCAGCCGGCGCGGCGATCGATTGGCTCATGCGCGATTACCCCTCCTGCCGGAAAGCCTCCGGTGCGGCGCATGAAGCGCCGCACCGTAGTCGGTTCCGCCTACTGGACGTTGGCACCGACGACGCTGTCCCAGCCACCGGTGACGGCGTTCTTGTTGGCGTCCTGTTCCTCGAGCGTCGGGAACACGGCCCTGGTGTAGGCCTCGGCCGGCGGCAGCTTGTCGAGGACGTCCTGCGGCACCTTGCCTTCGGAGACGAGCTGGTTGAAGCGCGCCGGGTGGCAATAGCCTTTCAGGAAGCCAAGCTGACCTTCGTCGGAGTAGATGTATTCGAGCCAGAGCTTGGCCGCGTTCGGATGCGGTGCGTAGGCGCTGATCGCCTGCGCATAGACGCCGGCCAGAACACCGCTCTTCGGCACCACGACCTCGACCGGCGGATTACCGTCGAGCGTGTCGCGGTCGGCAAGGGCGTTGTAGTCCCAGCGCACGATGATCGGCGTGGTGCCCTGGGCCAGCGACGAGGCCTTGCCGATGACCGGGACGAAGTTGCCCTTCTCGTTGAGCTGCTTGAAGAAGTCGAGGCCCGCTTCCGAAGCCTTGGAGGCGTTGCCACCCGCAGCCGACAGACCGGCGGCGTAGACCGACAGGATGGCCTGGTTCGCGGCGCGCGGATCACCCGCCAGCGCGACGGAGTTCGCGTATTCGGGCTTCAGCAGGTCGGACCAGTCCTGCGGGACGTCCTTGACGATGTCGGTGTTCACCTCGAAGGCGAGAACACCGTAATAGCCGCCATACCAGTGGCCATCGGCGTCCTTCACCTCGATGCCGTCGAAGGTCGACACCTTGTAGGGCAGAAGCAGGCCTTCGCTGGTCGAGGACGGGCCGAAAGCGAGGCCGACATCGATCACGTCGGGCGCCTGCGGGCCGGTATTGCCCTTGTTGGCGCGTATCGCCTCGATCTCGTCGGCCGAGCCCGCATCGGGATTCAGCTCGTTGATGGTGATTTCCGGATACTTGGCCTTGAAACCGGCCAGAATGCCTTCCCAGCCGCACCAGTCATGCGGCAGGGCGATGGTGGTCAGCATGCCTTCCTTCTTGGCGGCCTCGACGATTTCATCCAGTGACTGAGCGGACGAAATGGCCGACGTGACCATCAGAGCGGCTGCCGTTACGGACAGTACCTTCCCCGCAAACTTGAACATCTCGTTATCTCCATTGAGCTGACGCCTTGTGACGCCTGCGACGCGGTAGCGAGTTCACGTGACGTTTGGATGAAAGCCAGACGAACCCCTCCCGCCACAAAACGAAAGGCTAAACCACTTTTGCCGACCCTGACAATCGGCCGATATATTTTCCGGCTAAATAAACCCTCCCTCGTTCCCCTCTGGCGGTTTCGGTTCGGTCCGGGCGGCTTGGGCCGCTTCTCAGACGGTTCCGGCGATGGCGCTCTCAAGCAGTTGGAGCGCGCCTTCCCTAGTGAGCTTGAGCGGATTGCCGCCGGCCGTCGGATCGACGATGGCCATGTCGGCGATCAGCCCCTTGCGTCCGGCATCCATGTCGAGGCCGCTGATCAGGCCGGGCAGCGTGTGCGGCACCTTCAGCTCCTCGCGCAGCTTCAGGATGGCGGCCGCAAAGCCATCGAAACCGCCCTCGACGCCGCAATAGGCTGCAAGTCGCTCGATCCGCTCCTCGATCACCTCGCGATTGAAGGCGAGCACATAGGGCATAAACACCGCATTGGTCATGCCATGATGGGTGTCGTAGAGCGCCCCGATCGGATGCGACAGCGAATGGATGGCGCCGAGTCCCTTCTGGAAGGCGGTGGCGCCCATGGCCGCCGCGCTCATCATGTTGGCGCGTGCGATCAGGTCCGAACCGTCATGGAAGGCCCTGGGCAGGTTCTCCAGGACAAGACGAACGCCTTCCACCGCGATCCCGTCGGCCATCGGATGATAACCCGGCGCGCAATAGGCTTCGAGGCAGTGAGCCAGCGCATCCATGCCGGTGCCCGCGGTGATGAAGGGCGGCATGCCTGCGGTCAGCTCCGGGTCGGCGATGACGATGGCCGGCATCATCTTCGGATGGAAGATGACTTTCTTGGTGTGCGAGGCTTCATGGGTGATGACGCCGGCGCGGCCGACTTCCGAACCGGTGCCGGCCGTTGTCGGCACGGCCACGATCGGCACGATTTTGTCTGCATCGGCGCGGGTCCACCAGTCGCCGATGTCCTCGAAATCCCAGACGGGACGGCTTTGGCCCGACTGAAAGGCGATCAGCTTGCCGAGATCCAGCGCCGAGCCGCCGCCGAAGGCGATGACGCCATCATGGCCACCCTTGTTGAACACCTCGATGCCGGCGGTGAGATTGGACTCGACCGGGTTCGGCTTGACGTCGGAGAACACGCCGTAAGGCGTCTTGGCCGCGTCGAGAATAGCGAGCGTCGAGGCGACGACGGGAAGCTTCGCCAGCCCCGGATCGGTGACGAAGAGCGGGTTCTTGATGCCGGAAGCGGCGAGCGCGCCGGGCAGTTCACTTATGCGCCCCGCGCCGAAGAGCACGGTGGTCGGGTAATTCCATTTGGAGACGGGATTGGTCATGTCTGTTCTTCTTGAATGTCAGATTTCTTCGCGCAGGTGATAGCTTTTCGGCCGGGTCAGGTTGTCATAGCCGATGGCCGACAGCCCTGCGCCCTTGCCGGTGTCCTTGACCCCCGTCCACACCAGCGCCGGGTCGAGATAGTCGCAGCGATTCATGAAGACGGTGCCGGTTTCGACACGGTCGCCGATGGCGACGGCATGTTCGGTGTCGGTGGTCCAGATCGAGGCGGTCAGACCGTACGGGCTGTCGTTCATCAGCGCGACGGCTTCCTCGTCGTTGCGCACCTTCATGATGCCGACGATCGGCCCGAAGCTCTCCTCGCGCATGACGCTCATCTGATGGTCGACATTGGTGAGAACTTCCGGCGCGATATAGGGCGAGCCGGCGACATCATTGTCGACCTTCATGCCGACATGCGCAACGGCTCCCTTGCGCAGCGCCTCCGCCTTCTGCTCGCGGATCAGGTCGGCGAAACGCGCCTGCGCCATCGGCCCCATGGTGGTCGCCTGCTCCAGCGGATTGCCCACGACATAGTTCTTCGTTTCGGCGATGAAGCCTTCGACGAATTCGTCATAAACCTTCTCGTGCACGTAAACGCGCTCGATGCCGCAGCAGCACTGGCCCGAATTGAAGAACGCGCCGTCGACCAGACTGGCGACGGCATGGTCGATCTTCGCATCCGGCAGCACATAGGCCGGGTCCTTGCCGCCGAGTTCGAGACCCAGCGTCATGAACGTGCCCGCCGCCGCCTTTTCGATGGCGCGCCCGCCACCGACCGAGCCGGTGAAATTGACATGGTCGATCTTGCCCGATGCGAGCAGCTTCTCGGTCTGGCTGTGGTTCAGCACCAGGTTCTGGAACACGCCCTTCGGCAGGCCAGCCATCTCGAAGGCCTTCGCGAAGCGCTCGCCGACCAGCAGCGTCTGCGCGGCGTGCTTCAGGATCACGGTGGAGCCGGCCATCAGCGCCGGCACAACGGTGTTGACGGCGGTGAGGTAAGGATAGTTCCACGGCGCGATGACCATCACCACCCCAAGCGGCTCCTTCTTCACGTAGCGACGGAAGCCGTCTTTCGGGTTGGAGGCCGGCACCGGCTTCAGCGCCTGCTCGGCGATCTCCACCATGTAGGAGACGCGTTCGCGCACACCGCCGAACTCGCCGCCGAAGCGCACCGGGCGGCCCATCTGCCAGGCGATCTCCGGCACGATCTCGTCGCTCATGGAGACGAGCGCTTCCAGCATGGCCAGCATGTACTTGCCGCGCTCGGCGATCGGGATCTGCGCCCAGCCGACCTGCGCCGCGCGGGCGCGTTCCACAGCGGCGCTGACCCCCTGATCGGTCGCAATCGGCCGCTCGGCGTAGATCGAGCCGTCTATGGGTGATTTGAGCTTGACCGTTTCGGTCATGATAGTTCGTCCTTCGTCCATTGGGGCGGATGGGAAGGCCGCCCGTTACTCATATTCTTTCCGGTCAGTAGCGCTCGAAGCCGCGATGCAGCTCCCAGTCGGTGATGCGGCGGTCGTATTCCAGCTGCTCCCACCGCGCCGTATGCACATAGTGATCGATGGCGTCGTCGCCGAAGGCTTTCCGCAGCATTTTCGATTTTGTCATGGTTTCGGTGGCGTCGCGCAGCGTCTTCGGGATTTCCGGCAGGCGCGACGCCTGATAGGCGTCGCCGACGAAAGGTTTCTGCAGCTCCAGCTTCTCGTCGATGCCGGCAAGGCCGGAGGCGATCAGCGCCGCGAAGGCGAGATAAGGATTGAGGTCCGCGCCGCCGATGCGGCATTCCATGCGGATGGCCTTGGTGCCCTCGCCGCACAGGCGAAAGCCGGCGGTGCGATTGTCTTCCGACCACATGATCTTGGTGGGCGCGAAGGTGCCCGCCTGAAAGCGCTTGTAGGAATTGATGTAGGGCGCAAGGAAATACGTGTATTCCTTGGCGTATCTGATTTGCCCCGCGCACCACTGGCGGCCGAGCTCGGAAAGCGTCCACGGCGCATCCTTGTCGAAGAACAGCGGTTTCTTGCCGTCGGCGCTCCACAGCGAATTATGGACGTGGCTGGAATTGCCGGCCAGATCGTAATTGTACTTGGCCATGAAGGTGACGGCCTTGCCTTCCTGATCGGCGATCTCCTTGGCGCCGTTCTTCAGGAACACATGCTGGTCGGCCATCTCCAGCGCCTCGGCATAGCGCACATTGATCTCTTCCTGTCCCGGACCCCATTCGCCCTTGGAGCATTCCACCAGAATGCCCGCCGCATGCATCTCGTTGCGCAGGCGGCGCATATAGCCTTCTTCCTTGGTAGTGATGCCGATGAGGTAGTCGCCAATATAGGGCGACGCGCTCCTGAGGTCCCGCCAGCCCTTTTCGCGCGCCGTGTCATAGGTTTCCGAAAGCAGGAAAAATTCCAGTTCCGACGCGAAATAGGCAAGATAGCCGCGGTCTTCGAGCCGCTTGAGCTGCTTGCGCAGGATGCCGCGCGGCGAATGCGGCAGGTCTTCGCGGCTATGGTGGTCCTGCGAATCGCACAGCACCAGCGCCGTCTTTTCCAGCCATGGAACGGGCCGGATGGTGGACAGGTCCGGCTTCATGACGAAATCGCCATAGCCGCGCGACCAGCTCGCCGCCTTATAGCCCGGCACCGGCTCCATATCGATGTCGTCGGCCATCAGATAGTTGCAGCCATGAGTCTCCTCATAGGCGGACTCGACGAAGAATTGCGCGTGGAAGCGCTTGCCGATCAGACGGCCCTGCATGTCGATCGCCGCGACAAGCACGGTGTCGATCTCGCCTGCGGCGACTGCGCCCTTCAGTTGATCGAAAGAGAGTTTTCCGGCCATTCTTTTCTCCGCCGCGCCCGCGGCTGCATGTGTTCTAATTCAGCTTGATATTCTGGAGGGCCCGGCCGCCGGAGCGGCCGGGTGAAAGCAGGCGTCAGCCGTAACGGTAGGGCGCGCCGGCCTTGCGCATCGTGTCCTGATATTTCTTCAGGATCTCCACGACCTTGGCGTTGCGCTCGCTCTTGGCCGCGATCTCGTCCCAGAACTCCATCGCCATGTCCTCGACCTTCTTCCACTCATCTTCGGGAATGGTGGTGAGTTCAAGCTTGCCGCCGGTGGTGCGGTAGTGCGCCTCGCCCCACCAGTACCAATGCTGGCGGTAGTAATGCGAGGAATCCATCGCCAGCTGGAACAGCGTCTTGAGATGATCCGGCACCTCGTTCCACTTGTCCGTGTTGGCGAAGAACGAACCCGACCATGCGCCCGAGATGTTGTTGGTCAGATAGTACTTGGTGACGTCGGCCCAGCCCACCGTGTAGGTTTCGGTCGCGCCGCACCAGGCGATGCCGTCGATCTCGCCCGTCTGGAGCGCCACTTCGATGTCTTCCCATGGCAGCGTCACCGGCACCACGCCGAGGCGCGAGATGAACTGGCCGCCGGTCGGGAAGGTGTAGACACGCAGGCCCTTGAGGTCGGCCACCGAGCGGATCGGCTTGGTGGTGGCGAAGTTGCACGGGTCCCAGGCGCCGGCGCTCAGCCAGGTCACGCCGGGAATTTCGCCATAGGCCTCTTCCCAGATTTCCTTCAGCCCATACCAGTTCCACAGCACCGGCACATCGAGGCTGTAGCGCGAGGCGAAGGGGAAATATGCGCCGAACACGGCCACGTCGACCGGCGAGGCCATGGAATCGTCGTCGCTCTGGGCGGCGTCGAGCGTGCCGGCCTGCACGGCGCGGAACAACTCGCCCTGCGGCACGAGCTGGTCCGCCGTGTACATCTCGATCACCATCTCGCCATTCGCAGCCTTGTTGAAGGCGTCGATGGCGGGCTTGCAGACATGCTCGGCCAGCGCCGGGCCGGCATAGGTCTGCAGACGCCACTTGATCGGCGCCTGCGCCTTCACATAGGGCGTGGCCAGAGCGGTCGCTCCCACCGCACCGGCGCCGGTCAGAACGGATTTGCGCAGGAAATCGCGCTTGCTGATGATCTTCTTGCTGTCGGTCATAACGTGCTCCCTCTGTTATCTCGAACCGTCAACGCTCGCCCATACGGGCGCACTCACACGCACGGGCTTCGGCCTGAAAGCCTCCGCCGCCGCGTATTCCGGATGCAGGCGCTCCCCCCGCTCATCTCAGCGCTTCCCCATATAGACTTCAGGAAGCCACATCGCGATGTCCGGGAACACCATGATGATGATCATCGTCAGCACCATCATGAAGAAGAACGGAATAATCGACTTGTAGATGTCAACGATGGTGATTTCCGGCGGCGCCATGGCGCGCATCAGGAACAGGTTGTAGCCGAAGGGCGGCACGATATAGGCGATCTGACAGGTGATCGTGTAGAGAATGCCGAACCAGATCAGATCGAAGCCGAGCGCCTTGACCAGCGGGATGTAGAGCGGCGCGACGATGACCAGCATGGCGGTGTCGTCGAGGAACATGCCAAGGATGATGAAGGAAAACAGCATCATCGACAACACGCCCCACGGACTCAGCTCCCAGGTGTGAAGCAGAAGGTTTTCGATCGCCTTGATGGCGCCCAGACCGTCATAGACGGCGCTGAAGCACAGCGCGCCGAGGATGATCCACAGGAACATCGCCGATACGCCCAGCGTGTTGCGCGTGGTCTCTTCCATTACGCTTTTCGTCAGCCGACCGGTGAACAACGCTGCAAGAAGCGCCAGCAGCGCGCCCACCATCGAGGTCTCGACCAGACTGGTGGTGCCGGTCAGGAACAGGCCCATGATGGCGGCGAACAGGCCGAACGGCAGCAAGCCCTCGCGCAGCAGGACCAGCTTCTCGCGCATGGTGATCTGTGCCAGTTCTTCCGGCTCCAGCGCCGGGCCCATTTCCGGCTGCAAACGGCAGCGGATGTAGATGTAGGCGGTGAAGATGATCGCCATGAGAATGAACGGCCCGATGCCGGCGAGCCACAGTTGCAGCACCGGCTGGCGCGCGATCATCGCATAGAGAATGAGCACCACCGACGGCGGGCCCATGATGCCCAGCGACGATCCGCCCTGGATGACGCCGGTGATCATGGTCTTGTCATAGCCGCGCCGCAGCAGTTCCGGCAGCGCCACGGTCGCGCCGATGGCCATGCCGGCGACCGAAAGGCCGTTGACCATGGAGATGATGACCATCAGGCCCATCGTTCCTATGGCGAGGCCGCCGCGCACCGATCCGAACCACACATGGAACATGCGGTAGAGATTGTTGGCGATGCCGGACTCCGAAAGCATGTAGCCCATGAAGACGAAGAACGGCACGGTGATCAGCGGATACCAGTTGAGCACCTGGAAGGCGGCGTTGAAGGGCATTTCCGCCGCGCCATTGCCCCACAGCCACAGCGCCGCTCCCGCGCCGACCGCGCCAATGACGCCGAACACGCGCTGCCCCGTCGCCATGAGCAGCAGCATGGAGGCGAACATGAAGATAGTGATCAGTTCCGAACTCATGCCAGCGACTTCCCGCGTGCTTCAGCCACGTTCTTGAAGAAGGTGGAGATGGATTGCAGCAGCATCAGGAAGATGCCGAAGGTCATGATCGCCTTGATCGGCCACAACGGCGGCGCCCATGCGGTGTAGTTTTTCTGGGCGTAGGTGATGGAATACTCGGTCGAGGAAACACCCGCCCGGAACAGTACGGCCAGATAGAAGATGACGAAGAGGATGGTGAAGGCGTCGGTGAGGGCGCGCCGGCGCGGCGACATCATGCTGTAGAACAGGTCCATGCGCACATGCGCGCCGATCTGCAGGGAGTACGCGCCGCCGAGCAGATAGTAGGCCGACAGCATGAACTGCGACATCTCCATCACCCAGTTGACCGGGTAGCCGAAGAAGACCCGCATCACCGTCGAGTAGAGCAGGACCGCGCCCATCGGAAAGATCAGATACATGGCGAAGCGGCCAACCCAGTAGCCCGTCGCATCGACGTAGCGCACATAGAGCCTGATCGGTTCAGGCATTGACTCCTCCCTTGTCCACCAAATTCCCGCCCTCGATATGAATCTTGCCCAGCAGCGAACCCAGCAGTTCGGCCCATTTGCGTTGGCCGGCCGCATCGGCGATCTCATCGTTGCGGATTTCGATCATGGCGCAGGCCAGTCCGCGCGAGCGGGCATGCCGCTCCAGTGTGAAATAAACCAGATCGGCCGGCGAATAGGGCTGGTTGGCGCCCACCTTGATGCCGGCGACACCGTTCAGCGCCCGCAACAACGGCGCAGAGATGCGTTCGTCCTCATCATGGATGATCCCTATGTGCCAGGGACGCTGCTTGCCGAAATAGACGGGCGTATAGGAATGCACGGATACGAGCCGCGTCTCGCGCCCCGCCGCCAGCCGCTCATCGATCGTGGCGGCGATAACGTCGTGGAACGGCCGCCAGGCGAGATCGATACGCGCCTGCCTTTGCTCCGCCGTCAGTCCGGCGTTGCCGGGAACGGCCATGGTTTCGCTGACTTCCGGGATCAGATTGTGCGCATCGAGCGGCCGGTTGCAGTCGATCGCCAGCCGCGACACGCAGGATTCGATCAGCGTCGCATCAAGCGCCTTCGCCAGCATCGCCGCGACCGGCAGCGCGCCGGGGTCCCAGGCGATGTGGCGCTGGAAGTCTTCCTCAGACAGGCCGAGCATCCCGATTTCGGCCGGCATGTAGTTGGAGGCATGGTCGCAAGTGAACACATAAGGGCTTGCCCCTTGCGGATTCGTGACCCGTACAGCCTGCTCGAATGAAGGCTCGTTCCCCATAGCGCTCCGTTCCCCAGGCGATGTACCATATATTACTTATTGTTTTTCATTTCGCCTTGACGGATGATTTCATACACATTGTCCGGATTTGTCAAATCCGATTTGGCACGATCTGGACCAATGCCTTTGGACTGGGGACAACATGGAATCCAATGTCGCCGAGCTGATAGCCGAACGTCTCGACACCATGCCGGCGGGCGAACGCCGGGCTGCGCAGACGCTGGTCGCCAACTACCCGCTGATCGGGTTGAAGACGGTCGCCGACTTCTCGCAGCAGGCCGGTGTCTCATCGCCCACCATCCTGCGGTTCGTGGCCCGCCTTGGCTTCCACAACTACGCGGAGTTTCAGGCTGCCCTGCAGGACGAGCTGGCGGCCCAGCTCCAGTCGCCCGCCTCCCGCACATACGCGGCCAGTAGCCGTGGCAAGGGGGCGATCTCGCCCTTGCTGGAGGCGACGCTCGACAATCTGCGCGAGACCTTCCGCCATATTTCCGACCGCCAGCTGGAGGACATCGCCGCCTGTCTGGCGGAGCGCCGTGGGCATATGTTCCTGATCGGGGGGCGCTTCACCGATCCGCTCGCCCGCTATACGGCCGCGCATCTGGCCATCATCCGCCCCAACGTCTTCCATCTGGCGGGTCAGGAAAGCATGTGGCGCGACCGGCTCATCGACATGGACAAGCATGACGTGATCCTGATCTTCGACATCAGGCGCTACCAGGACAGCCTGCTGCGCTTCGCCGAGAAGGCGCATCAGCGCGGCGTCGCCATCGTGCTGATCACCGATCAATGGCTCTCGCCGATCGCCCGGTTTGCAAAGCATGTCGTCGCCGGTCGCACCGCAATGCCCTCGGCGTGGGACTCCTCGGTCGCGCTGTTCACCATCGCGGAATCGCTGATCGACGCGGTCACCAGACGGCTGGAAACGGAAGGGGCCAGGCGCATCCGCGAGATGGAAGGGCTGCGCTGAGGCAGGCTGTATGGCCCCTTCCCAGCAACCTTACGCAGATTTAATGTGCTTTGACGCCGGAGAATTGTCATAAAGGCTGAGTACCGGGCATTTCATGCGTTTCGTGGTACCCTGCGTCGAGGCTCCGAGGCTGGAGCAGGACGCGCAGCTTGGCAGACGACCGGAGTGCTGATGACAGCCTGGAAGCAGATTCTGTTCGCGATAGCGATTCTCGCCGTGGCTGCGGTTGCGGGCTACATGTTCGTGCCGGGGTCGGCCGCCACGCTGGCGCGCCTCGGCATCGGCCCGGTCGAAAATCCTGCGGCCGCAACCGGCTCGATCGGCGGTCAGGAAGAGCCTGGCGGCCGGGTCGCGT
Source organism: Aquamicrobium ahrensii (assembly GCF_040545755.1). Taxonomy (NCBI): domain Bacteria; kingdom Pseudomonadati; phylum Pseudomonadota; class Alphaproteobacteria; order Hyphomicrobiales; family Phyllobacteriaceae; genus Aquamicrobium; species Aquamicrobium ahrensii. The sequence goes on along the minus strand of NZ_JBEPMN010000007.1, from coordinate 52,809 downwards.
CCGTCGTTACGGCCCCTGTCTCGACGGCGACGATAAACGACCGCCTCAACGCCATCGGCACAGGCCGCGCCAGGGCGACGGTTTCGGTCATGCCCTACGGATCGGGCCGCCTTACCGAATTGCTGGTCCAGTCCGGCGCCCGGATCGAAACCGGAGAAATCATCGGCAGGCTGGACTCGGCCACCGAGGAAATCGCCGTTGACCGCGCCCGCGCCGCCCGCGACGACGTCCTCGCCAGGGTCGAGCGTATTCGCCTGCTCCGCACCTCCAACGCCGCGACGCAAGTGCAACTGACCGACGCCGAGCTTGCCCTGCGCAATGCGGAGCTGACCGTGCATGACGCCGAAGTCGCGCTCGACCGTCGCTCGGTCACCTCCCCCATTTCCGGCATTGTCGGCATCCTGCCCATCGAAGCCGGCAACTACGTCACCAGCCAGACCTCGATCGCCACCGTCGACGACCGGTCGTCCATTCTGGTGGATTTTCATGTGCCGGAACGCTTCGCGTCGATGATCGAGATCGGCGCTCCGCTCACGGCCGTCCCGCTCGCCAATCCGAATCGCGAATATACCGGCGCCGTGAGCGCCATCGACAACCGCATCGATGAAAAGAGCCGGACGCTTTGGGTGCAGGCGACCATCGCCAACCCTTCCGATTCCCTGCGCGCGGGCATGTCCTTCCAGATCGCCATGCAGTTTCCCGGCGAATCCTATCCGGCCGTCAGCCCCCTCGCCGTGCAATGGGGTTCGGACGGCGCGTTCATCTGGGCGGTGGAGAACGGCAAGGCCAGGCGCGTTCCGGTGCGCATCGTCCAGCGCAACACCGAAAACGTGCTGATCGACGCGCCGATCGTGGCCGGCAGCATCGTTGTTACCGAGGGCGTGCAGAGCGTGCGGGAAGGCGGCGGCGTGCGTATCGCCGGCGATCCGGCCCGGAGCGTGGGCGCAGACGGCTGACCCACCCGGTTTTCGGATTGTTCCGATGCTTAATCAAAGTGTTAGAGCGCTTTCGCAATTCGGGGAAAGCGGAAATATTCTAACCGCTGAGAAAGACGAGACGCGCCATGAATGACGAGATCAAGAGCGGTCAGAGCGGCCTGACGGCGCTGTTCATCCGCCGTCCGGTTCTGGCCTTCGTGCTCAACACGCTGATCGCCGTGGCTGGCATAGCCGCCTTCTATGGCGTCGAGGTGCGCGAACTGCCGGACGTCGACCGCGCGGTTATTTCCGTCAACACCAATTTTACGGGTGCGGCCGCCGAAACGGTGGACCGCGAGATGACCGACATCATCGAAGGCGCGGTGGCCCGCGTCTCCGGCGTGAAGTCGATCTCTTCGCGCTCGTCATATGGCTCCAGCCGCGTCACCATTGAATTCAACGACGGCGTCGACCTGAACGTCGCCGCATCCGACATACGCGACGCCGTCGCGCGCGTCGCCAACCAGTTGCCCGACGAGGCGGACGCGCCGCGCATCGTGAAGGCCGACGCCAATGCCGAAGCGGTCATGCGTCTGGCGGTCACTTCGGACAGCATGTCGGTCGAGGACATGACCGTCATCGTCGAGGATCAAATCGAGGATGCGCTGGCCGCCGTTCCGGGCGTCGCCGACGTGCAGGTCTATGGCGACCGGGAAAAGATCTTCCGCATCGACGTCAATCAGGCGCGGCTCGCCAGCCTCGGCTATACGGTGGCGGATTTGCGCAGCGCGCTGGCGTCCGTCGCCTTCGACAAACCGGCCGGCTCCATCACCACCAGCGACCAGAACCTGATCGTTCGCACCACCGCCGAGGTCAGCACCCCGGAAGCCTTCGAGCAGCTTTACATCGACGGCAGCACCCGTATCGGGGACGTCGCGACCGTCACCCTCGGCCCCGACATCGGGCAGAGCATGCTGCGCTCCGACGGCAAGTCCGGCATCGGCATCGGCATCGTGCGCGCAGCCGAATCCAACACGCTCGACATCTCCGAAGGCGTCAAGGCTGCGGTGCAGGCGATCCAGCAGAACCTGCCGGAAGGCATGACCATCAAGATAACCTCGGACGATGCGGTGTTCGTCAACGGCGCGGTCCATGAGGTCGAGATCGCGCTGGTGCTTGCCGTATCGATCGTTCTGATCGTCATTTACGCCTTCCTGCTCGACTGGCGCGCCACGCTGATTCCGGGCCTCTCCATGCCGGTCGCCATGATCGGCACCATCGCCGCCATCTACCTGGCCGGATTCTCCATCAACATCCTCACGCTTCTGGCGCTGGTGCTCGCCACTGGCCTCGTCGTCGACGACGCCATCGTGGTGCTGGAAAACATCGTGCGCCGCCGCAATCAGGGTCTGGGGCCTCGCGCCGCCGCCGTTCTCGGCACTCAGGAAGTGTTCTTCGCCGTCGTCGCCACCACCGCCACGCTGGTCGCGGTCTTCGTGCCGATTTCCTTCATGCCGGGCCAGACCGGCGGCCTGTTTCGCGAATTCGGCTTCGTGCTGGCCATCGCAGTGCTGCTGTCGGGTGTGGTGGCGCTGACGCTGTGTCCGATGCTGGCCTCGCGCATGCTCACTTCCGCTTCGCTCCACCACGAGGGCGGAACCGGCATCGGCAGCCGTATCGGCGCGAAACTCGGCGCGCTCTACAAGCGCGGCCTCAATGCCTGCCTCAACGCACCCTGGCTGGTGGTGCTGGTGGCCGTCCTGTTTGCCGGGCTGGCCGTCATTCTCTTCGGCACCATCCGGCAGGAGCTCACCCCCACGGAAGACCGCTCGATGGTTCTGCTGCGTGTCAGCGCCCCGCAAGGCGTCAGCCTCGACTATACGGCGGCGCAGATGCGCACCATCGAGAATCTGATGGAGCCGATGCGCCGGTCCGGCGAGATCGAAAGCACCTTCCAGTTCGCCGGCAACAACGGAAACTACAACAGCGGCTTCATGGTGATCACCCTGGCTCCCTGGGAAAAGCGCGCCCGCACCCAGCAGCAGATCTGGTCGGAGATCAACTCCTACACCCGCCAGATGCCGGCCGTGCGCGTGTTCCCCGTGCAGCCGAACAGCCTCGGCATCCGTGGCGCAGGCAACGGCCTGCAATTCGCCCTTGTCGGCAATGACCGCTCGAAGCTTGGCGAGGCGGCCGACCGCATCGTCGCCGCCATGGAGCAGGACCCGCGCTTCGAGCAGCCGCGCCTTTCGATCGACCCCTCGCAGCCGCAGCTTTCCGTCGCCATCGACCGCGAACGCGCCTCCGATCTGGGCATCGACATCACAGGGCTCGCCAATACGCTGCAGGCCATGCTCGACGGCAACGACATCGGCGACGTGTATGTCGGCGACCGTGCGTTCGGCGTGAAGCTGGTGTCGACCACCAATCCGATCAACGATCCGACCGATCTTGAAAACATCTTCCTCAAGACCGGCGACGGCCGCTTCGTGCCCATGTCCACCATAGCCACGCTAACGGAAAAATCGGTGCCGCCGACCCTGACACGCGAACAGCGGCAGGCTTCCGTGGCGATCACCGCCGATCTGCGGGCCGACTTCGCACTGGGCGACGCCTATACGGAAGCGCAACGCATCGCCGCCGATCTCATGCCTGCGGGCGCGCGGCTGCTGCCGCTCGCCGAAGCCGCCACGCTGGGCGAGACCAACACCGGCATGCTCACCGTATTCGGCTTCGCGCTGATCATCATCCTTCTGGTGCTGGCGGCGCAGTTCGAAAGCTTCGTGTCGGCCATCATCATCATGGCGACCGTGCCGCTGGGGCTCGCCTGCGCCATTTTCGCGCTGATCCTGACCGGCACCAGCCTCAACGCCTACAGCCAGATCGGCCTCGTGCTTCTAGTGGGCGTGATGGCCAAGAACGGCATTCTCATCGTGGAGTTCGCCAACCAGCTCCGCGACCGTGGCCTGGACGTGCGGCAGGCCATCGAGGAAGCGGCCAATGTGCGCCTGCGCCCGGTGGTGATGACCATGATCTGCACGGTGCTCGGCGGCCTGCCTCTGGTGCTGGCCAGCGGCGCCGGGGCCGAGGCGCGCATTGCTCTCGGCTGGGTCATTGTCGGCGGCCTCGGTCTGGCCACCGTCTCCACCCTCTTCCTCACGCCGGTCGCCTACCTGCTGCTTGGCCGCTTCGTCACGCCGAAGGTGGAAGAGCAGACCAGGCTTCGCCGCGAATTGGAGGAAGCCGCCTATACCAATGTGGAGCCGGCCGAATAAGCGAGCCTCCCGCGCGGAAGGCCATTGCCCGGGTGACAGGGCGGGCGTCGCCCTGTATTGCTCCTGCCCGAACCATCACGGCATCCGGGCATCAGGAGAAGCGGCCACCATGAAACCGATCAGCCTCGACCAGCTTCTGGCCAGCGTCGGAAAGGAGGTTGGCGTCTCGCCCTGGCGCACAGTGACGCAGACGATGATCGACCAGTTCGCCGACGCCACCGATGACCATCAGTTCATCCATTGCGATCCGGAGCGCGCGGCTCGGGAGACCCCCTTCGGTGGAACCATCGCCCACGGCTTCCTGCTGCTCTCCCTGCTCTCGGCCATGACCTTCGAGACGCTGCCGCCGCTGGAAAAGGGCAAGATGGGCGTCAATCACGGCTTCGACGAAATCCGCTTCATGGCCCCCGTCAGGACGGGCTCGCAGATTCGCGCCCGGTTCGTTCTCGCCGACGTCAAGGCCCGGCCTTCCGGCTGGGTGCAGGTCACGCACGACGTCACGGTCGAGATCGAGGGATCGAAGAAGCCGGCCTTCACCGCGCGCTGGCTGACGCTGACCTTCGTCGAGCCCCAGGCCTGACGCTGCGGCACGGCTTGCCCCCACTCATATCAGGGATATATTCAGACCCGTGGAGGACGCTCGCAAACCAAAGACCGTATCGCCCACCGTGCAGGAACGGCGCGAACGGCACCGGGAAACGCTCCGATCCGACCTGATCGAGGCGGCGCGGCGGCTTGTGCAGGAAGAGGGTTATGACGGGCTGACCATCCGCAAGCTGGCCAAACAGGTCGGCTATGCGCCGATGTCGGTCTATTCTTATTTCGCCGACAAGCAGGACATACTGCTGGCGCTGGCGCAGGATCGCTTCGAGATTCTGGCCCGGCGCATCGAGGACAATGCGTCCGACGATCCGATCGAGGCGCTGCGGGCGGTGATGACCGAATATGCGGCTTTCGGCCTCGGCAATCCGAACGAATACCGCATCGTCTTCATGACCGAAAAGACCAGGCCGCCTGAAGGCGTGACCTTCGAGGAACTGGACGCCAACAACCCCGCCATGCTGGCGCTTCTCAGCCGTGTCGAGGCCTGCATCGCGGCCGGCAAGCTGAAGGGCGACCCCTTCGCCATCGCGACCATGCTGTGGAGCATTGGCCACGGCGCCATTTCGCTGCTGATCACATTCCCCTTCCACGACTTCGGCGACCCCGACGCTTATGTAAAGCGCATGTGCGATTTCGCCCTCGGGGCGCTGGAAGGGCAGGATGTACAACCGCTCAGCGACAATCCCGGCATTTCGTGCCGGCTGACTCGGGCATAGAACGGCTCCGGTAAGAGCACCCTACGGTTTACGCCCGGACTGTTCGCAACCCTGGATAAATTGTTTTCGCGATTCCGAGAAAAATACCCGATCCGTGTGATCCGGCAAATCGCCGGCATGGGCGCTTCACGGCCAACCGTCGAATGCCCGGCAGGGACGTGCTCATTTAATGATTCCCCATGGGCTGCGGACAACAGGGCGGAGATCGCCGTTCCTCTTCCGCACAAATTTCGTACACGTACGGAAATTATCTTGAATCCCGCTCCATTGTTATGTACATGTACGAAATATAATACACATACAATGATCGGAGAAGGATATGAAGACCGCCATAGTTGCGCTTTCCGCCCTGCTCGTCTTGTCTGGCGTCGGCATGGCCGCATCCGGCCCGGCACAGGCTCCTGCCGCAAGCTGCGTCGCAGTCGATCGGACGACGGGCAAGAAGGTGAAGGTCGACTGCGCCAGCACGGGGTCGATCAGCAAGGCCGCCAATGAAGGCAGGACCTCCGGCCCTCGCCTCGGCATCGATGTGAACCCGTTCGTGCCCGGTCTGTGAGTTTGCACGATAAAGGCAAAGGGCGGCATCCAACCGGATAGCCGCCCTTTGTTGTAATATGAACCGTTATGCCCGTATGCGCGGGTCAGCGTCCCGGTTTGCGCCCGGCCACCTTTTTGGCCTGTCCGGGCTTTTTGGGTCCGCCGGGTATGGCCGAGGAGGTCACCGAAACCGGGTCGCTGGCGGGGAAGCTATCCTCCAGCCCCTCTTCCAGTTCCTCCGTCTCGTCATGAGTGAGCCGTTCCTGCTCAAGAGACTTGACGGCCGATGTCTTGCTGCGCGTCTTGCTTGCCGTTTTCACGTTGCTCGCCATTCCAGTTTCTCCCCGACACGCCCCGAGTAAGGGGCCTGGATAAAAACTCGGCTCCCCCCGTTCGGTTCCCTCACACGGCGTCGCGCGCGCCGTGTTCCAGCAGGCTGTAGACGTAGTCGGAGAAGGAACGCCAGCACTCGACCCTGAATTCCTGCTCGCTTAGCCGGTAGAGCAGAATTTCCGACTTGCCGAGCACCGTGCGCGAGCACGCGCCCACGGCAAACGCCTGCAATGACAGGTCCTGCGGGCAACCGGCTGCGATTGCCGCCTCCGCAGACGGCCCGCTCACTGCGAAGGCGACATTGCGGTGCGAAACATCGACCGCCGAATGAAGGCCTTTCGCCCTAGCGCAATCAGACAGCGCATCGCCGCCCTGCTCGTCGAGCACGAACCATTCGTCCGGCCCGAGCCACAAAACGGTGCGCCCACCCTTGGTGGCGGACGTATTCGGTTTTTGCGGCAGCGTCACTCCAAGCGCCCGCGACAGCGATCCGAGAGCTTCCTGCGGCGCCCGCAGCGACACACGGCCCGCCGGCGGCAGGACGGCCACCTTGACGCCGCTGGCCGAAACCTCCTGCCCCGCCAGCGCCGGGCGGCGCTCCACCGTGGCGGCGGTCTGAACGGTCCTTGCTGTCGTAGCCTTAGCCATTGAGGCGCTCCCCCTTCTCATCGAAGAACACCATGCCGGTGACCTCCACCTCTATGGTGCGGTCGGGCATTGGAACGTAGAGCGTTTCGCCCATGCGCCCACGCCCGCCCTCGACCAGCGCCAGCGCAATCGAACGGCCGCAATTTTCCGACCAGTAGCTGGAAGAGACATGGCCGATCATTTTCATCGGCACCGGCTGCTTCGGATCGGCGACGATCTGCGCCCCCTCCTCCAGCACCACATCGGGATCGCGGGTCTTAAGGCCGACAAGCTGCCTGCGCCCCTCGGCCGCCAGATCGGGCCGCTTCAGCCCGCGTATGCCGACGAAATCGGTCTTTTTCTTCCCCACGGCCCAGTCGAGACCGGCATCGTTGGGCGTCACCGTTCCGTCCGTGTCCTGCCCCACGATGATGTAGCCCTTTTCGGCGCGCAGCACATGCATGGTTTCGGTGCCGTAAGCGCAGGCGTCGTGCTTGCGCCCTTCGGCCCACAGCGCCTCCCATACCGCCTCGCCGTAATCGGCCGGCACGTTGACCTCGAAACCGCGCTCGCCGGAGAAGGACATACGGAACAGCCTCGTCGGCACGCCGCAGATCCTGCCCTCGCGCACAGACATATGCGGCATGGCTTCGTCGGAAAGGTCGATGCCCTCGACCAGCGGCGCGATGATGTCGCGGCTTTTCGGCCCCTGCACGGCGATCACCGCCCATTGCTCGGAAATCGAGGTGAGCCACACCTTCAGATGCGGGAACTCGGTCTGAAGATAATCTTCCATATGGTTCATGACGCGCGCCGCGCCGCCGGTGGTCGTCGTCACATGAAAGCGGTCCGCGGCCAGACGCCCGACCACGCCGTCATCATAGATGAAACCGTCCTCGCGCAGCATGACGCCGTAGCGGCAGCGGCCCGGTTCCAGCTTTTGCCACGGGTTGGTGTACATCAGTTCCATGAAGGCGGCCGCATCGGGTCCCACCACCTCGATCTTGCCGAGGGTGGAGGCGTCGAACAGGCCGGCGCTCTTCCTCACCGTCACGCATTCGCGGTTCACGGCGGCATGCATGTCCTCGCCCGCGCGCGGGAAATACCAGGCGCGCTTCCACTGGCCGACATCCTCGAACACCGCGCCTTGCCGTTCGGCCCAGCCATGCATGGCGGTGCGGCGCGTCGGGTCGAACAGTTTTCCGCGCGCATGACCGACGATCGCGCCGAAGGTCACCGGGGTGTAGGGGGCGCGGAACGTCGTCAGGCCGACCTCCGGGATCGTTTTGCCGAGTTCCTCGGCTGCGATGGCCAGACCGTGCATGTTGGAGGTCTTGCCCTGGTCGGTCGCCATGCCGTTGGTGGTGAAGCGTTTGACGTGCTCGATGGAGTGCATGCCTTCGTGCACCGCCTGACGAATGTCCTTGGCCGTCACGTCGTTCTGGAAATCGACGAAGGCCTTCACCGTGGTCCCGGCTTCCGCGCCGGGGCCCGCACCCAGCATGCCGCGCGACCAGTTCTCGCTGGCCTCCACCTTGGGCTTTGCTGCCTTTGCCGCCTTGCCGCCGGCTTCCTTCGCCGCCTTCGCGCCCGCCGCATAGGCTTCGTCGATGGTGGCGGCCAGACCGTCCGTGCCGTTGCAGGCGCCGACCGAGATGCAGTCCTGCGCATAGGCGCCGGGCAGGAAGCGCTTCACCTCGTCGTTGAAAGCCACCTTGCCGCGCGATTGCGAGAACAGATGCACCGAAGGCGTCCAGCCGGCCGACATCAGAACTGCATCGACCGCTATGGTGCGCTCCCCGCCGCCACCGGCGCGCGGACGCACGGTCATGGAACTGACGCGCAGCCGCCCGCCGACCCGGACCACGCCGCGTCCACCGTGGATCTCGATGCCGAGCGTGCGGGCTTCGTCAACCATCGGTCCGGATGGATTGTCGCGCAGGTCAACGATGGCCGCGATGTTGATCCCCGCCTTCTTCAGGTCGATGGCCGCCGCATAGGCGCTGTCGTTGGCGGTATAGACGCCGACATTCCTGCCCACGGCGACGCCGTAGTGATTGAGATAGGTGCGCGCCGCCGAAGCCAGCATGACGCCGGGCCGGTCGTTGTCGGGAAACACCATATGACGTTCGATGGAACCGGTGGCGAGCACGACGCGCTTTGCCCGCACCTGCCAAAGCCGCTCACGCGGCAACGAGCCGGGACTGGACAGATGATCGCTCACCCGCTCGGCGAGACCGACGAAATTCTGAAGATAGTAGCCAAAGGCGGTGGTGCGGGTCAGCACCCGCACATTTTCCATGGCGGCCAGCTTCGCCATCGCCGCCTGCGCCCAGTCCCAGCCATTCCGGCCGTCGATGACCGCGCCGGATTCGAAACGCAGCGAGCCTCCGAGTTCGGCCTGTTCGTCGCAGATGATGACGCGCAGGCCGGTTTCAGCCGCGGCGAGCGCTGCGGCGATGCCCGCCGCGCCGCCGCCCAGAACCAGAACCTCGCAATGGGCGAAGCATGCGGCGTAGCGATCCGGGTCGGGCTGGTCCGGCGCTACGCCAAGACCGGCGGCGGAGCGGATGAACGGCTCGTAAAGCGATTTCCACGCCGCCTTCGGCCACATGAAGGTCTTGTAGTAGAAACCGGCGGAGAACAGCGGCGAGGCAAGATCGTTGACCGCGCCGACGTCGAAGCCCAGCGACGGCCAGCGGTTCTGCGACACGGCGGTCAGCCCGTCATAGAGCTCCTGCACCGTGGCGCGCACATTGGGCGTCTTGCGCGAGGCGTCGCGATGGATTCCAACCAGCGCATTGGGCTCTTCCGCACCCGCCGAGAGGATGCCGCGCGGCCGGTGATATTTGAACGAGCGGCCAACCAGATGCACGCCGTTTGCAAGCAACGCCGAGGCCAGCGTGTCGCCGGCGACGCCGCTATAATCCTTGCCGTCGAAGGTGAAACGCGTGGTTCTTGCCTGCGCGAGGCGGCCCTTGCCGGGAAGGCGGAAGGATTCGGCCATGGTCAATGCGTCCCCTCAGACAAATGGCGGCACGTTGTGAAAGGCATTCCCCTCACCTGGCCGTTTCCGGCAGCTTCTTCGGCTTCGGCTCACCTGCCTTGTAGGTCATGATGAAGCGGTCGTTCACCGAATCGCGCACCGCATTGAAGAAGCGGGCGCAGCCGTGCACATGCCGCCAGCGCTCATAAACCGTGCCGCGCGTATTGGCGCGGATAAAGAAGTAATCCTCGAACGTCTCGTCGCTGATCGAGGCGATATCGGCTGGGCGCGCAACATGCGCCTCGCCCGCATGCCGGAACTCGATCTCGGGGCGTTCTTCCTCGCAATAGGGGCAGCGGATCAAAAGCATCTGTATTGTCCCTCAGTGCGCGACGGCGGCGGCCGCCGCCTCATCGATCAGCCGTCCGGTGCGGAAACGCTCCAGCGTGAACGGCGCGTTGATCGGATGCGGTTCGTCACGGGCGATGGTGTGGGCGAAGACATGCGCCGAACCGGGCGTCGCCTTGAAGCCGCCGGTACCCCAGCCGCAGTTCACATAAAGCCCCTGCACCGGCGTTTTGGCGAGGATCGGGGAACGGTCGGGCGTGACATCGACGACGCCGCCCCAGGAGCGCAGCATCTTCATGCGCGTGAACATCGGGAACATCTCGCAGATGGCGTCGAGCGTGTGCTCCAGATTGTGCAGCGCTCCGGCTTGCGAATAGGAATAATACTGATCCGTGCCGGCCCCGATCACCAGTTCGCCCTTGTCCGACTGCGAGATGTAGGCATGCACCGTGTTGGACATGACCACGCAGGGCACCACCGGCTTGACCGGTTCCGACACCAGCGCCTGCAACGGATAGCTTTCAAGCGGCATGCGCACATCGGCCATATTCATAACGACGGACGTGTTGCCGGCCGCAACCGCGCCGATCTTCTTCGCACCGATGAAGCCGCGCGAGGTTTCGACCCCTGTCACCGCGCCGTTCGGACCGCGCCTGATGCCGGTGACCTCGCAGTTCTGTATGATGTGGACGCCCCGCGCCGCTGCGCCGCGCGCATAGCCCCACGCCACCGCATCATGGCGCGCGGTGCCGCCGCGTCGCTGGAGCGACGCCCCGACCACCGGGTAACGCGCATCGCGTGAAATGTTGAGCGGCGGGCAGTATTCCTTCGCCTGCTCCGGCGTCAGCCACTCATTGTCGACGCCGTTCAGGCGGTTGGCGTGGACATGGCGCTTCAGGGACTGAACGTCGTGCACATTATGCGCCAGCATCATCACGCCGCGCGCCGAATACATAACGTTGTAGTTGAGATCCTGCGACAGCCCGTCCCACAGCTTCAACGCATGGTCGTAGATGCCGGCCGATTCGTCATAGAGATAGTTGGAACGGATGATAGTGGTGTTGCGGCCTGTATTGCCGCCGCCGAGCCACCCTTTTTCCAGCACCGCCACATTGGTTATGCCGTGCTCCCTGGCCAGATAGTAGGCCGTTCCAAGCCCGTGCCCGCCAGCGCCGATGATAACGACATCATATTCCGCCTTCGGCTCCGGAGACGTCCATTGCGCCTCCCAGCCCCTGTGTCCGCGCATGGCTTCCCGCGCGATGGCGAATACCGAGTATTTCTTCAAGTTCCCACGCCTCGCGATTGAGCGGCGACATCCCTGACGCTGACGCCTTTTCCTTATCACTAGCCAAACCACCCCGCCACCCATGCGCTGTTTGCGACGGGGTCTGCCGCTATAAACGCCGTATCCGGCTGCGGCGAAGCGCCTGTGGGTATCCCGCCCCACGGCTTCGCACCCGTGCGGGGGAGTGTTAAAGCGCCGGTACAAGGAGCTGCGATGAGAGTCGACATTGACATGGGAACGGCGTCCCCCGGGAAGCCGGCCATGATCGATCTTGAGGAACTGCTGGCCACCCGATTGCTCGTGCAGGGCAATTCGGGCTCGGGCAAGTCGCATCTGCTGCGCCGCCTGCTGGAACAGAGCGCGCCCTGGGTGCAGCAATGCGTGATCGACCCGGAAGGCGACTTCGTCACCCTGGCCGACAAGTTCGGTCATGTGGTGGTCGACGCACAGCGCACCGAGGCCGAGCTTACCCGCATCGCCGGCCGCATCCGCCAGCACCGGGTCTCCGCCGTGCTCAATCTGGAAGGGCTGGACGTCGACCAGCAGATGCGCGCGGCCGCCGCCTTCCTTGGCGGCATGTTCGATGCCGAGCGCGAATACTGGTATCCGGTCCTTGTTGTCGTGGACGAGGCGCAGCTCTTCGCGCCGGCCGCCGCCGGCGAGGTATCGGACGAGGCGCGGCGCATCTCGCTCGCGGCGATGACCAACCTGATGTGCCGGGGCCGCAAGCGCGGCCTTGCCGGCGTCATCGCCACGCAGCGGCTGGCCAAGCTCGCCAAGAACGTCGCGGCGGAAGCCTCCAATTTCCTCATGGGCCGCACCTTCCTGGACATCGACATGGCCCGCGCCGCCGATCTTCTGGGCATGGAGCGGCGGCAGGCCGAGATGTTCCGCGACCTCGCACGCGGCTGCTTCGTGGCGCTGGGGCCAGCCATGTCGCGCCGGCCGCTGCCGATCACCATAGGCAGCGTCGAAACCTCGGCCCGCTCGGTCAGCCCCAGGCTGATGCCCCTGCCGGAAAAGCCCGAAGACGTGGCCGATCTCGTCTTCACGCCGGGACCGGAAGAGGCCCGCATGCCGGTGCGCAAACCCGCGCCGCAACCGATCCCCACCGCCGACCTGATGGCGCAGCTCGCCCGCCCGCAGCCCGCGCCGATGCCGCCGCCGGTCGAGCCCATGTTCCCGGAAATCGACGAGGCCGAACGCGAAGCCGGCATCGACACGGTGCTGAAGGAAATCCTCGAGGATCCCGACGCCGGCTTCCGTACCGACGCCGTCCTCTATCAGGATTTCCTTGTGCGCTGCCGCATCCGCCGCGTCGCCGGCGAGCCGCTGCAACTGACCGCCTTCCGCAGGCGGCTGGCGGTCGCGCGCGCCGGGGTGGATCGAAAGACCGCCGACGGCGAGGCGTGGCCTCACGCCCTCCAGCTTTCCGAAAGCCTGCCTGACGATGTTCAGGGCGTGTTCCTGATGGTGGCGCAGGCCGCCGTCACCGGCGCGCCCTGCCCTTCCGACGCCACCCTGGCGCGCGCCTACGGAACCCATTCGGCGCGCCGGGCCAGACGCCTGCTCACCTATTTCGAGGAGCGCGACCTGATCGTGGTGCGCACCGATTTCCATAACAACCGCATTGTGGCCTTTCCCGATCTCGGCTGCGAAACCGCGCCAGGCGACCCCAATGCGCCCGACGAGGCCGCACCTTCGGCCGACGCCGCCGAATAGGCGCGCAAACACCCCCGCAACGCTGCGGCGGGTCGCGATTTCTTGTATGGACAAGGAACTCTCGTTCTGATACTAGCCGCCGCAAATTCGTGGCGCAATCCGTCACGGAGGCTGGTGGTTATGGCCGCTTGCTTGATGGTTTCTAACCCGAGAGACAGGAACGCCCGTGCAGGTACTCGTCCGCGACAACAACGTTGATCAGGCGCTTCGCGCCCTCAAGAAGAAGATGCAGCGCGAGGGCATCTTCCGTGAAATGAAGATGCGCGGTCACTACGAGAAGCCGTCCGAGAAGAAGGCCCGTGAGAAGGCGGAAGCCGTGCGCCGTGCGCGCAAGCTGGCCCGCAAGCGCGCCCAGCGCGAAGGCTTGCTGCCTGGCGCCTCGCGTCCGGCGCCGGCGGCTGCCCGCGCCGCGCGCTGATTGCGGTCTGTTTTTCGCCCTTTTCGAGGGCTATCGAGGTGGCGCGATTCCGGTCGCGGCCACCTTTTGTTTTGGCTGAAGCTTTTTAGCCGGGACAGACTGCCGGCGGCGGGCTAGGTTCGCACAGGCACGACAAAGCGAGGACAAGACTGCAATGGAAGCATTGAGCGAACGGCGCGCCGCCCGTTACGGATTTTCCATGGCCGCCGCACTCCTGAGCGGACTGGTGCTTGCAGCCTGCCAGTCCGGCCCGGCGATGGATCTCGGCAACGTCGATGTCACACAGGCTTCCAGCGAGAACATCTCGTCCCTCACGCAGGTCATCAACGCCAACCCACGCGATCCCGAAGGCTACAATGTTCGCGGTTCGGCCTATGGGCGCGGCGGTCGCTACCAGCAGGCGCTGAAGGATTTCGACACCGCCATCTCGCTCAACCCGAATTTCTATCAGGCCTATGCCAACCGGGCGCTGATCTATCGCTTCACGGGCGATAACAGCAAGGCGCTGGCCGACTATAACCGCGCCCTGCAGATCAATCCGAGCTATGACGCGGCCTATATCGGCCGCGGCAATGTCTACCGGCAGTCCGGCCGCACACAGGAAGCTTTCAAGGATTTCGAGCGCGCCATCCAGCTCGACACCACCGATGCGCGCGCCTACCACAATCGCGGCCTGATCTATCAGGGTCAGAGCCAGCATACCTATGCGATCGAGGACTTCTCCACCGCCATCTCGCTGGCTCCGGACGCTTCCGAGCCATACAATGGCCGCGGCCTTTCCTATCTGGCCATGAACCAGGAAGACAACGCCTTCGCCGACTTCAATATGGCGATCAAGCTGGATTCGAAGAACGCGGAAGCCTGGACCAATCAGGGGCTCATCTATGAGCGGCGCGGCGACAGGGCGAAGGCCGCCAAATCTTATCGGGAAGCCGTGCGCCTGAAGCCAGCCTACCAGCCGGCCAAGGATGGCCTCTCCCGCACGCAATAAGCGGTGCCCTCTCCTCACCTTGCGTAAAGCGCGCGGCGCCCTGCTGGTGCGGTCGCGCCATGATCGCGCCACGGTTCGACGCAACGTATCGCGCTGCCAAGCGTTGATCGGCATGGCGATTCTGCCACCGACCGATCAGAATTCAGGAGTTTTCCCATGATCAAGAAACTTGTCGCCGCCGCCGCCTTCGGCCTCCTGTCGATGACGGCCGCTGCCAACGCCACCGGTCAGTTCGAGCTCGGCGTGCTCGACTGCCAGATCGATGGCGGCACGGGCTATCTCATTACGTCGAACAAGGGGCTCGCCTGCACCTTCAAGCCCTCCGACGGCCGCGCCCCGGAATATTACAGCGGCATTGTCTCCAAGCTCGGCGTTGATCTGGGCAAGACCCATCAGGGCAATCTCGTCTGGGCCGTGCTTGCCGCCACCCGCGACTATGACAGCGGAAAGCTCGCCGGCAACTATTTCGGCGTCAACGCGGAAGCCAGCATCGTGACCGGCGGCGGCGCCAACCTGCTGCTGGGCGGCTTCAAGCGCTCCTATGCGCTCCAGCCGCTGAGCGTGCAGGCGCAGACCGGCCTGAACCTGGCGGTGGCCGTGCAATCGCTCGAACTGGTGCATTCACTGAAGTAGGCCCGGCCCAAAACCGGAAGCAAGCTATAGCATCGGACTGAAAAGTGGAATCCAATTTTCGGAAAGTCCGATGCTCAATCAAAGTGTTAGAGCGTCCTTTATGCGTCCGATTGGACGCATGGCGCTCCAGGGGGCGGAGCGCGACGTTCCGCCCTTTGTTATGTCTGCGTCGCCTGCAACCGCTCGGCGACAAGCGCCGCAAGTCGCGCGGCGACCTCTTCCTTGGTCAGTTCCGGCCATTCTTCTGCACCGGTCTTTGAGACGATGCGGACACGATTGCGGTCGCCGCCCATGACCCCGCCCGGACCGATTCCGCTGTCATGCGACACATCGTTGGCGACGATCAGGTCGGCGCCCTTCCTGTCCAGCTTGGCCTGCGCGTTCTTCAGCACTTCCTGAGTCTCTGCCGCGAAGCCGATGACGAGGAAGGGCCGTTGCGCGTGATGGCCGACGCCGGCGAGGATGTCCGGATTTTCCACCATCTGAAGCGCAGGCGGCCCCTCGCCCGCCACCTTCTTGATTTTCTCGCCGGCGGCGTCGGCGGTGCGCCAGTCGGCCACGGCAGCCACGAAGATGGCCGCGTCGGCCGGCAGCAGGCTTTCAATCGCATCGCGCATCTGGCGCGCGCTCTCCACATGTGTGGTGGAGACGTCCGCCGGATCGGGGATCGTCACCGGCCCGGAGACAAGCTGCACATCGGCGCCCAGCCGGGCGAGGGCCGCCGCGATGGAATGGCCCTGCTTGCCGGATGAACGGTTGGCGATATAGCGCACCGGGTCGATCGGCTCATGCGTCGGGCCGGAGGTGACGATGATGCGCCGGCCGGCGAGCGGCCTGGCCGCCGGCTCCAGCAGCGCCTCGATCGCCGCCACGATCTCCAGCGGCTCGGCCATGCGGCCCTCGCCCGCCTCGCCGCTTTCAGCCATTTCTCCCCGCGTCGGCCCAACGAAGGCCACACCATCCTGCGCCAGCGTCTTGCGGTTGCGGCGCGTGGCGGGATGCGTCCACATCTTCGGGTTCATCGCCGGGGCGATGAGCACGGGCCTGTCTGTCGCCAGCAGCACGGCCGAAGCCAGATCGCCGGCGAGGCCATTGGCGAGCTTCGCCATCAGATCGGCGGTGGCCGGCGCCACCACCACGAGGTCGGCCTCGCGCGCCAGACGGATATGGCCGACATCCTGTTCGTCCTGCCGGTCGAACAGATCGGTGAATACATGGTCGGCGGCCAGCGCGCCCACCGCCAGCGGGGTGATGAACTGCTGCGCGGCCTGTGTCATCACCGGCCGCACCGAAGCGCCCCGCTCGCGCAATCGCCGGATCAGGTCGAGCGTCTTGTAGGCGGCGATACCACCGCCGATGATGAGCAGAATGCGCTTGGCCGAAAGCGTGTTCGACATGCCGTTGATCAACTCCGTAAGCGGCACCCTGGCCGGCCATCCAAATTAGGCAGGACTGCCGACTCGGTCAATTTGCCGTTCAGAACAACTCCCACGCAATATAGAGCAACGTCAGCGCAATCACCCATAGCGCAAGTCGACCCGAGCGTGTGTGGCGGGCCTCGGCCTTGCCGATGGCCTGCGCCGTCTCGGGATCGAAGCGCAGGCCGTGCTCGGCCATATGGTCGAGTTCGCGCGACAGGCGCTCGGTGCGCCGGGCGAATTCGGGCATGTGACGCGCCAGCGCCGATACGGCATGGAGGCCTTCGCGCGCATCGGCCAGCAGGCCGCGCGGCCCCAGATTATCGCGAATCCAGTCGCCGACGACCGGCTCCGCCGACTTCCACATGTTGAAGGCCGGGTCGAGCGTGCGCGCCACACCCTCCACCACGACCATGGTCTTCTGCAGCAGGATCAGTTCGGGCCTCGTCTGCATGTCGAACAGCTCGGTCACCTCGAACAGCAGGGTGAGCAGCTTGGCCATGGAGATGGTTTCGGCCGGCTGGCCATGGATAGGCTCGCCGATCGCACGGATCGCCTGCGCGAAGGCGGCGACATCGTGCTTCGCCGGCACATAGCCGGCCTCGAAATGCACCTCCGCCACGCGCAGATAGTCGCGCGTGATGAAGCCGTAGAGGATTTCGGCGAGAAAGCGGCGCTCCTTCTTGCCGAGCCGGCCGGCGATGCCCAGATCGACGGCGACGATGGTGCCATCGGCTTCCACGAACAGATTGCCCGGATGCATGTCGGCATGGAAGAACCCGTCACGCAGCGTGTGCCGCAGGAACGACTGGATCAGGTTCGCCGCAATCCTCTTGAGGTCATGGCCGGAAGCGGAGAGCGCGGCGATATCGTTCATCTTGACGCCGTCGACCCACTCCATGGTCAGCACGTCGCGGCCGGTGCGCTCCCAGTCCACTGCGGGAACGCGGAAGCCGGGATCTTGGCTTGTGTTCTCGCCAAGCTCGGAAAGCGCCGCCCCCTCCAGGCGCAAATCCATCTCGATGCGGGTGGTCTGGGCGAGCGTCTCGGTCACCTGCACCGGACGCAGTCTGCGGCTGGACGGGATGTAGCGCTCCTGCAGACGCGCGGCGAGGAAATAGCTTTCCAGGTCCTGCAGGAAGCGGCGGCGTACGCCCGGGCGGATGACCTTCACCGCCACCTTGCGCCGGCCTTCCGGGTAATCGACCTCGGCCGGATGCACCTGGGCGATGGAAGCAGCAGCCACCGGCCCCCCGAAATCCTGGTAGAGATCGTCGGTCGTGCGCCCCAGCGACGCAACCACGGCGGCCTGTGCTTCCGCCTTGGGGAACGTCGGCATTTTGTCCTGCAACAGCGCCAGATCGAGCGCGATGTCATTGCCGACGACATCGGGACGCGTGGCGAGGAACTGACCCAGCTTGACATAGGAGGGCCCGAGCCGCGCCACCGCGTGGGCCAGCCGGTCGCTGCGCTCCTGCTTCAGGGCGCGGCGGCGTGTGAACATCGTGGCCACCCGCCAGCCAAATTTCGGCAGCCCCGAAAGCTGGTCGCCCGGCAAGGCCGCGACCACGCCCTCCCGCACCAGAACCCAGCCGGCCCTGACGAGCCGGAAACCTGCGCTCAAACTGCTCATGAGGCCTGTTCCGTCACAGTTTCCAGCCGGAGTGCAGGGCCGCGATGCCGCCTGAATAGTTCCTGAAGCTCACCCGCTCGAAACCGGCGCTGCCGATCATCCGGGCGAAATTGTTCTGGTCGGGGAATTTGCGGATCGATTCCACCAGATAGGCATAAGGCTCGCCGTCGCCTGTCACCATCTGGCCGATTTTCGGAATGGCGTTGAACGACCACGCGTCATAGACGCGGTCGAGCAGAGGCATATCGACATCGGAGAATTCGAGGCACAGGAAACGTCCGCCGGGCTTCAGCACGCGGAAAGCCTCCGAAAGCGCCACATCGATGCGCGGCACGTTGCGGATGCCGAAGGCGATCGTATAGGCGTCGAACGTCGCATCGGCGAAGGGCAGTTCCTCGGCATTGGCCTCGACGAAATCGAGATGCGCCGAAAGTCCCTTCTTTTCCGCGCGCTCGCGCCCGACCTGCAGCATTGAGCCGTTGATGTCCAGCACTGTCGCATGCGCATTGCGCTGGCTCGCCTCGATGATGCGGAATGCGATGTCGCCGGTGCCGCCGGCAACGTCCAGAACCTTCCAGCCCGGCCGTTTCGGCGGATTGAGCCACGCAATCATGGCGTCTTTCCACACGCGGTGCATGCCGGCCGACATCAGATCGTTCATCAGATCGTAGCGGTTGGCGACCTTGTGGAACACCTCGTTGACAAGCGGCTGCTTCTCGCCCGCCCCGACCTGCCTGAAGCCGTAGGAGGTTTCCATGCCGCCATTGGCGGTGGTTCTTTCAACTGACATGCTCACGATCCGCTTTTATGCGGGCGGACCATACAGGAACGGATTTCGCCGCGCCATGGCCTTGGCCCCTCATTTGACCGGTGAATGGTCGCAGGCGCCCTGTGGACTTTGCTCCTGGCAAGCCGCATAGGCCTTTTCTATTTGCTTTCCAGCATTCACTATCGAGTGTGAAACTGAGCAATCCCGGAACAGGCGGGGATCGGTTTCGCGTCCGGAATTGAAAGAACATAACGAGCCGGAGAAGACCATGCAGGGCGTCACCGTCATCGACCATCCGCTGGTGCAGCACAAGCTGACCATCATGCGCGACAAGAACACCTCGACCGCCGGCTTTCGCCGGCTGCTGAAGGAAATCTCGCTGTTGCTGGGATATGAGGTGACGCGCGACCTGCAACTCACCACCACCACCATTGAGACGCCGATCGAGGAAATGGAAGCTCCGGTGCTGGAAGGCAAGAAGCTGGTCTTCGCCTCCGTGCTGCGCGCCGGAAACGGCCTGCTTGAAGGCCTGCTCGATCTCGTGCCGGCCGCGCGCGTCGCCCATATCGGGCTCTACCGCGACCACGACACGCTTGAAGCGATCGAATATTTCTTCAAGGCTCCGGGCGATCTGGGCGACCGGCTGGTGATCGTGGTCGATCCGATGCTGGCGACCGCCAACTCGGCCACCGCCGCAATCGACCGGCTGAAGGCGCGCGGGGCCACCAATATCCGCTTCCTGTGCCTGCTGGCCGCGCCGGAAGGCATCAGGCGCTTCACCGCCGCCCATCCGGACGTGCCGATCTATACGGCCTCCATCGACCGCCAGTTGAACGAGAAGGGCTATATCATGCCCGGCGTGGGCGATGCCGGCGACCGCATGTACGGAACGAAATAGGCGCCCGATGACCAACGACGACAGGCTGGTCGCGCTGGAAATCCGCGCGGCCGAACAAGAAAAGACTATCGAGGAACTGTCCGGCCAGATCGCCGAACAGTGGAAGGTCATCGACCGGCTTCAGAAGAAGCTGGACGCCCTGGCCGAGCGCTTCCTTGCGCTCGAAGAACAGGCCACGCCCGAAATACCGGTAAACAAACCGCCGCACTGGTGAACAGGCTCCGGCGTGGCGCAAGCTGCCAGCCGCCATGCGCCTCATCGTCGTCCGTCAATGACGGCGGCTAACCGGGTCCGGTTCAGGCTGAAACGCCGGCCGGTATCGGGCAGGAGACGCCGGTGCCCTGCAAACCGCAATAGCCGTTGGGATTCTTGGCCAGATATTGCTGGTGCTCGGGTTCGGCAAAATAGAACTCCGGCGCAGGCGCGATTTCTGTGGTGACCTTCCCCCGCCCCGCGGCCAGCAACAAGGCCTCATAGGCGTCACGGGACGCAAGCGCCTGCTCCCGCTGCCCCTCGTCGAAAGTGAAGATCGCCGAGCGGTAGGTGGTGCCGACGTCATTGCCCTGCCGCATGCCCTGCGTCGGATCATGGCTCTCCCAGAACAGCTTCAGCAGATCGCCATAGGAAACCACCTTGGGATCATAGACCACCAGCACCACCTCGGCATGGCCGGTGAGGCCCGTGCAGGTCTCCTTGTAGGTCGGGTTGGGCGTCAGCCCGCCAGCATATCCCACTGCGGTCACCCATACGCCGGGCGTCTGCCAGAAAAGCCGCTCCGCCCCCCAGAAACAGCCCAGACCAAACACGGCCTTTTGCAGCCCATCCGGGTAAGGGCCCTTGAGCGGATTGCCGTTCACGAAATGCTTCTGCGCTGTCGGGATGGGCTGGCCGCGCCCCGGCAATGCATCTTCCGCACGGGGCATCATCGTCTTCCGGTTCAGGAAATCGTTCTGGAACAACATGTCTGTCTTCCTTTCTTGTAGCGCGCGGCCGCTCAACCGGCGACGTAGCGGGCGACGGGGCGTTCGCGCCTGTAGCCGATGGCGTAGAGCAACAGCGCCAGCCCGGCGAACACCACGAACCCCGGCAGCGCCAGAACCCAGTTCACCGCCGTATCCCACACAAGCGGGCTGAGCTTTTCACGCACGAACATCTCCGCCGTACCCAGCGTTTCGGGCGAAACGGCGTTCCAGCTCGTTTTCAGCGGCGTGGTGACCAGTTGGGAGGCAGCCACCGTGCGCGTGGCGTCGAGCACCGCCATGATGACGGCGACGGAAAGAGAAACCATTGCGGCAAGCCGGAACGCGAAACGGAACATCGATGCACCTTTCTGGCACAACAGATATGGCGGACAGGACGCACGCGCAATCCGCGCGGGATCAATATCAGGCGAGTTTGCGGCGCGATTTTATCTGATTAACGCCAAAAACGATGTAGATTCAACAGGCAACAATAGAAATCAACCATTGCTATTCTGCATTTGTTAAGCACAACCGCTGCGCACATTTCGTTTACCATCGCATTTAACGCAACCGAAAGCGGTGCCCGCGATATTGGGGTCACGGTTCAGCAAGAAACCGCCAAGAAAAGTCACAACCTGGGCAACAAGGAACACAGACATGACCAAGCTTTTCGCACGTTTCGTCAAGGACGAGTCCGGCGCCACCGCCATCGAATACGGCCTGATCGCGGCCCTCATCGCAATCGCCATCATCGGCGGCGCCCGCTTCGTCGGCACGTCTGTGAACGACAAGTTCCAGGAAGTTGGCGACGCCATCGCCGGCACGGCCCCGGCTCCGACCGATCCGTAATAGCAGTTACGGCTTCAGCTTATGAAAAGGTCGCCTTCGGGCGGCCTTTTCTGTTTTGATGAGCATGACGCTGGAACAATGGCGCGACGCACCTATATCCGGTACATGATCCCTCACGCGCAATCGATGCTGAAAACCCACGGCCGCAAATCGCTTGCTGCGATTGCGCTCGCGGCAAGTCTGGCCTTCCCCGCCGCGGCCCAACAGCAGCCGCCTGTCCGGGATAACGCGTCTGAGATCATCCAGCTACAAAACCGCATCCAGCGCCAGCAGTTCGACCAGCAGCAGCAGATCTATCGGCAGCTCGATCGCCAACAGGTCACGCAGCCGCCGACGCCACGCCCACAGGTCCCCGCCTTTCGACAGGATTGTCAAATTACCTTGTCAGGCAACACCTATGTGAGGAATTGCCGCTGACCGGCGGGGTTGCCTCAAATAATTAGCCGACTATTCTGTTCGGTGCATATCGAATCGGCGGAATATGGTGAAACAGAAGAAACGGGTTCTGCGCAAGGCGAAGAAAGGCGAGAAGATCCGCCAGGTTGCGGCGATCCCCTTTCGTACAGGCCCGGACGGCGACCTGGAGGTGATGCTCGTCACCTCGCGTGAAACGCAACGCTTCATCCTGCCGAAAGGCTGGCCGATGAAGGGCAAGAGCGGGCGCAAGGCCGCCACCATCGAAGCGCTTGAGGAAGCCGGGGTCGCCGGCAAGACGCTGAAAGCGCCTGCCGGCTCCTATCACTACTGGAAGCGCCTGCCCGCCGCATTCGTGCGGGTTGATGTCACCGTCTATCTGCTTGAGGTGATCGAGCAGTTGAAATCATGGCGGGAGTCAGGAAGACGGCAGCGCGCCTGGCTGCGGCCGGAGCAGGCGGCGATGCTGATCGACGAGCCGGAACTGGCCACTCTTGTGCGCAATCTCACCCTGCCTGCTCTGGAAGCCCGGACCCGAACGGAGACAACCGGGGCAAGCCCCGACTGATTTGCCGTCGCCGGCGACAACCAGCCGCCGGGGGTTCCCCTACAAGGATTGCGGTATGTCCTGCGGGACCAGTTCCACCAGTGGCGCGGGGACGGATGTTGTCTTCTCCGGCGACTTGCAGATGTCTGCGATCACGCAGGCGGGGCAATCGGGCTTGCGCGCCTTGCACACATAGCGGCCATGCAGGATCAGCCAGTGGTGAGCGTGGCGCATATATTCATCCGGGATGATGCGCACCAGTTCCGCCTCGACCTGCTCGGGCGTCTTGCCCGGCGCAAGCCCGATGCGGTTGCCAATCCGCAGAATGTGGGTGTCGACAGCCATGGTGTGCTGGCCGAAGGCCATGTTGAGCACCACATTGGCCGTCTTGCGCCCCACGCCCGGCAGCTTGACCAGTTCGTCGCGATCACCGGGCACCTCGCCACCGTAATCCTGGATCAATGCTTGCGACAGGGCGATCACGTTCTTCGCCTTGTTGCGCCACAGCCCGATGGTGCGGATATGGTCACCGACCTTTTCCTCGCCCAGCGCCAGCATTTTTTGCGGCGTATCGGCTATCGTGAACAGGGCGCGCGTCGCCTTGTTGACGCCGACATCGGTCGCCTGCGCCGACAGAACCACCGCCACCAGCAAGGTGAAGGCGTTGACGTGTTCCAGTTCGCCTTTGGGTTCCGGCCGCTGCACGCAAAAGCGACGGAATATTTCATGCACTTCGGCCGGCGTATAGAGCGAACGCCTGGCGCGTGCAGGCGGGACCGTACGTTTGGACGCTCGCGCCGGCGTCTGGCTGTTGTTTTCGGTCGCGGACCGCTCTTTTGGCTTGGGCTTGCTCATATGCATCCTATAGTATCGCGCCATGAGCGAGACAAATGTCGACTTTGCCGCGGACCAGCCCTTCTTCGAGGCGCTTTTGAAGCCGCACAGATCGCTTGGCCGAACGGGATTCACGATCCTGATCGGCGCATTGCTGTTGGCCTGGGCGGTCACCGGCATCATCTTCCTCAGCCATGGCGCCTGGCCGATCTTCGGCTTCTTTGGGCTGGACGTGGTGGCGCTCTACGTCGCCTTCCGCCTCAATTATCGCGCCGCACGCGCCCGCGAGGAAGTGTCGATGTCGCGGACGGAACTGCACATCCGCAAGGTTTCGCCCTCGGGCAAATCCGAACAACACCGTTTCAATCCGTTCTGGGCGCGCTTCTCCGTCGCCCGTCATACGGAGATCGGCATCACCCGCATGGCGGTTGAATCGCGCGAGAAGATTGTTCCCATCGGCGGTTTTCTCAATCCGGACGACCGGGAAAGCTTCGCCAACGCCTTTTCCCGGGCCCTGGCGACCGCAAAAGCGCGCTGAAAAACACGCCGGCGGCAGGAAACGGGTGGGAAAGGCGCGACAGTGGGACGATATTCGCCGTGAAGAATACAGACTTGCGAGAAAGTCCCATGAACGCCCGCACCTCCATGAAACCCGTTCCGGTCCTTGAAAGGGACATCACCCCCGAAGGCGGCGACTACGAGATTGTGCGCCGGGTGGTCGAAAAGATCAGCCTCGACTATCGCGACCAGCCCTCGCTGGAAGAGCTGGCGGAGGCCGTCGGGGAAACGGCCACCGGCCTGCAAAAACTGTTCACCCGCTGGGCGGGGCTGTCGCCGAAAGCCTTTTTGCAGGCGGTGACGCTGGACCATGCGCGTCGGCTGCTCGATTCCGGCCTGCCGCTTCTGGAGGCTTCGCTGGAGGTCGGCATGTCTGGCCCGGCCCGCCTGCACGATCTGTTCGTCACCCACGAGGCGATGTCGCCGGGCGCTTACAAGAACCGTGGCGAGGGGCTGACCATTCGCTACGGTTATCACATTTCGCCCTTCGGCGTCGCGCTGATCATGGTCACGGACAGGGGGCTCGCCGGCCTCTCGTTCAATGATCCGAGCGCCGAGCAAGCGGCCTTCGCTGACATGTCGAGCCGATGGCCGAACGCGACCTATGTCGAGGACATGGCCGCCACCCTGCCTTATGCGACACGCATTTTCGACCCCTCCCAATGGCGGGCGGACCAACCGTTGCGCGTCGTCATGATCGGCACCGACTTCCAGGTGCGCGTGTGGGAAGCGCTCCTGTCCATTCCAATGGGACAGGCCCGCACCTATTCCACGCTGGCGAGGCAGATCGGGGAGCCCAAGGCGTCGCGCGCCGTCGGCGCCGCCTGTGGGGCCAATCCCGTCTCCTTCGTCGTGCCCTGCCACAGGGCTCTGGCCAAGTCCGGGGCGCTGACTGGCTACCACTGGGGCCTGACGCGCAAGCGCGCCATTCTGGGCTGGGAAGCGGGTCAGGTTTCCCCGCATTGAACCATTCGGCATGCCCAGCCGGGCATATGCCGATGATCGCCGTTTCCTGTGCAGCCGTTGCGGCGCAATCTTGAACTCGGCCCGACGACAGACCATATCTGGTGCAGGAAAGAATGCCGACTGGGTTCTTTCGGAACATGTCGCTCTCAAAGAGGACAGGACAGCATGACCAGAATGACGCCTTTTTCGAGCCCGCTGCTTCTCGGTTTCGACGCCATGGAGAAAACGCTGGAACGCCTGGCGAAGTCGGGCGACGGCTACCCTCCCTACAACATCGAGCGCCTTCGCGGCGCCGACGGTGCGACCGAGAAACTGAGGATCACCCTTGCAGTCGCAGGTTTTGCCGAAAGCGATCTGGAGGTGACGACCGAGGAAAGCCAGCTCATCGTGCGCGGCCGCCAGTCCGATGACTCCGAGCGCGAATTCCTCCACCGCGGCATCGCCGCCCGCCAGTTCCAGCGCTGCTTCGTGCTGGCGGATGGCATGCGTGTGATCGGCGCAGAGCTCAGGAACGGGCTCCTGTCCATCGATCTCGACCGGCCCGAGGCCGAGCGGTTGGTACGGAAAATAAACATATCGGTGAAAGACTGAATCTTTGCCGATGGTGAGGAGCCGGCCCCGACGGGCGGCTCATAGACAGGAGGCCTGGACATGACCAGAACCGTAGAAACCACTGCCGCAAAGCCGGTGATGAGTACCGGCGAACTGGCGCATCTTGGTGAAGGCTCGGTCGCCTATCTGAGGAAGATGTCGAGCGACGACCTGCGCGGCCGCTTCCCCGGCCTTTCCGAGATCGCGCCCGGACTGGAGCTTTGGGCTCTGTTCGCCGCCAATGGCCAGCCCATTCTGCTGGCCGATGAGCGTGACCGCGCTCTGGCGGGCGCCATGGAGAACGACCTGACCACGGTCGCAACCCACTGACATGACAAGAACTGCGCTTTACACGCAAGGGCCGCACGACGGCGGCCCTTGAAGGAAGCGGTCAGCCTTTGGGGGGATGATTTTGGCCGGTGCGGCGTGTCACGCTGCGTGTGAAGCCGGCGTCTCGGATAAAAGCGAGTGGATGGCCTGAGCATCGCGGGTGCCGCGTATCTTCGCCACCGTATCGCTGTCGCGCAGTACGCGCGCGATGCGCGACAGCGCCTTGAGATGATCTGCGCCCGCGCCCTCCGGAGCAAGCAGCAGGAACACCAGATCGACGGGCTGATCGTCGAGAGCCTCGAAATCGACAGGCGTTTCCAGCCGCGCGAACACCCCCGTGATTCCCTTCACCCCGGCCAGTTTGCCGTGCGGGATGGCGATGCCGTTGCCGACGCCGGTGGAACCCAGCTTCTCGCGCTGCAGGATGGTTTCGAAAATGTCGCGCTCCGGAATGCCGGATATAGTGGATGCGCGCTCGGCCAGAAGCTGGAGCACCTGCTTCTTGGAGTTGGCCTTCAACGCCGGCATGATTGCCGGGACGTCGACAAGATCGTTCAGAGCCATTTCTTGAAATTCCTCTGCTTCGCCTGCCGCGGCCGGCCCGAACTGGCGGGCCGCGCCGTTTTCTCAAACCCTTACGCGGTTTTGACCGTCGCGGGATCTATCCAGCCGATGTTTCCATCGGGCCGGCGATAGACGATGTTGAGCTGTTCGGTGCCACCATTGCGGAACACCAGCACAGGACTGCCTGTGGTGTCGAGTTCGATGACGGCGGAAGCCACCGACATGGTTTTCAGCGCCAGCGCTGATTCGGCAACGATGGTCGGTGCGAAATCGGCCGGAATGTCTTCTTCGTCATCCTCGGCCAGAGCCTCCACCACCGCATAGGCGATGCTGACGCCATCGGAGGCGGCGTTGACCGGATAATGCGACTTGAGGCGGCGCTTGTAGCGGCGCAGGCGCTTTTCCAGACGCTCCGCGGCGGCCTCGAAAGCCTGGACCGGATCGTGGGATTCGCCGGCCGCCTGCAAGGAAGCGCCCGAATCCAGGCGAATTACGCAGTCCGAGGTAAAGCGGGACCCCGATTTGATCATCGTGACCTGACCGGAGAATCCACGGTCGAAATATTTCTGAATGATGTCGGTGATCCGATCATTGATGCGCGTACGAAACGCATCGCCGACGTCCATGTGCTTTCCCGCAATACGCAGTGCCATCTGACTAGTGACCTTCCCTGTACAGGCTTCGAACTAACCGGAGTTTATACCCGTAGTCCGTTCGTACAAGCCGCACGGCACCCCATGTGCCGAATTTGCTCGTGAACTTCGCAGTCGATCCTGACAGCCCGCTATTCATGCACCGATGGCCATCCCGGCGCGGACACCGTCCGTCGCCTCATGCGGGCGGGCTTCTAGACACTTCATTCATGCTTGTCAACGAAACGAGAAACCGGGGTGTGCGTCTTCGCGTCAGCCCTTCAGGCCCGCAAGCGCGCGTTTTTCCCGCCTTCTCTGGACGGAAGAGGGAATGTTCATGCCCTCCCGGTATTTGGCGACGGTGCGCCGGGCGATATCGACGCCTTCCTTCTTCAGCATATTCACAATCGTATCATCCGAAAGTATGGAACCCGCCATTTCGGCCTCGATCAGGGTCCGGATACGGTCGCGCACGGCTTCCGAAGAATGGGCTTCACCCGAATCCGAGGAGGCGATTGCGGCGGTGAAGAAATATCGCATCTCGAACACCCCGCGCGGGGTCAGCATGTATTTGTTGGCCGTCGCCCGACTGACGGTCGATTCGTGCATGCCGATGGCCTCGGCCACGGTCTTCAGGTTCAGCGGACGCAGATGACGCACTCCGAGCGCCAGAAACGCATCTTGCTGACGCACGATCTCCGACGCCACCCTGAGGATGGTCCGGGCGCGCTGATCAAGGCTGCGGGCCAGCCAGTTGGCGTTCTGCAGGCATTCGCCGAGGAAGTCCTTTTCCGCCTGATCGCGGGTCCGGCCGGACACCAGCGCAAAATAGGACTGGTCCACGAGAACGCGAGGCAGGGCGTCCGCATTGAGTTCCACGGCCCAGCCGCCGTCGCTCGCCGGGCGCACCTCCACATCGGCCACGATCGCCTCGCTGGTCCCGCCCGAGAACGCCAGCCCCGGCCGCGGATCGAGCCTCCTGATCTCGGCCAGCATATCGAGCAGGTCTTCCTCGTCCACGCCGCACAACCGTTTGAGCTGCTGGAAATCGCGACGCGCCAGAAGATCCAGATGGTCAAGCAGCGCCTGCATGGCCGGGTCCAGCCTGTCGCGGGCGCGCAGCTGGAGGGACAGACACTCGGCAAGATCGCGCGCAAACAATCCCGGCGGGTCGAAGGACTGACAACAGGACAGCACAGCCGAGACGCCGGCCATATCCGCGCCAAGCCGTTCGGCGATCTCATGGAGGTCAATGCGCAGATACCCGGCCTCATCCAGCCCGTCAGCCAGTTCGGCGGCGATCAGCCGCTGCCGCGGATCGATGAAGCCGAAAGCGATCTGCTCGCCGACATGGTCGCGTAGCGTGAGGGGCGATGCGGCAAAATCCTCCAGATCGAATCCGTCCCCCGCGCCTCCCTGACCGCTTCCCGCTCCCAGGGACTTCCATTGCGTGGACAACGCCGGATCGGGGCGCTCCGACCGGCCCGGATCGTCGGGGAAGAGATTTTCCAGCGACGAATCGAAACGGTCCGAAATGGTTTTCGCAGAGAGGTCCGCCTCATTGCCGAACCAATCGTCGCCCGCCTCGCGCAGCAGGTCGTCGTCCCCTGAGCGGGGCGGCTCGGCAGCCTCGTCTGGAAAAGGCTCGGCGCGCTCCAGCAAGGGGTTGCGCTCCACCTCCTCGTCAACGAAGCGCTCGAGTTCGACATTGGTGAATTGCAGGAGACGGATCGACTGCAACAGTTGCGGCGTCATCACCAGCGACTGCGTCTGTCTGAGTTGCAACTTGGCCGAAAGCGCCATCTGGGGCGGTATACCTCCTTCGCGCCTGCCCGGTGGTGCAGGATATTCGCGCAGGAGATAGAAACTGGCCCGGCTTTTGCTTGTCAAGCGGAACCCGGCCAATAAGGCCGCAACCGCCGCCCGGCGAAGACTACAACGTGAAGCCTTCGCCCAGATAGAGCCGCCGCACGTCGGGATTGGCCACCACCTCCTCCGCCCGGCCATGGGTCAGCACCTCGCCGGCGTGAATGATGTAGGCGCGGTCGATAAGGCCCAGCGTCTCACGCACATTGTGGTCGGTGATGAGCACGCCGATGCCACGCTTGGTGAGGTGGCGAACGAGTTGCTGGATGTCAGCCACAGCGATCGGATCGATGCCCGCGAAGGGCTCGTCGAGCAGCATGTAGGCGGGCCTGCTGGCAAGCGCCCGCGCGATTTCGAGACGCCGCCGCTCACCACCCGACAGCGCCATCGAGGGCGAGTGGCGCAAATGACTGATGTGGAATTCCTCGAGCAGTTCGTCGAGATCCTTCTCGCGCTGCTTGCGGCTCTTTTCCACCACCTCGAGCACCGCGCGGATGTTCTGCTCCACGCTCAGCCCGCGAAAGATCGAGGTTTCCTGCGGCAGATAGCCGATTCCCAGCCGCGCACGGCGATACATGGGCATGGAAGTGACGTCATAGCCGTCAATCTCGATGACGCCTTCGTCCACCGGCACCAGCCCGGTGACCATATAGAAGCAGGTGGTCTTGCCCGCGCCGTTCGGACCGAGCAGGCCCACGGCTTCGCCGGCCCGCACGCCGAGCGACACGCCGTTCACGACCTTGCGGCCCTTGTAGCTCTTGGTCAGGCCCCGCGCGATAAGCGTGCCCTTGAGCCCGGCGGTCACCGAACCGTCCCGGGTCCCTGCGGCCGCCGTGCCGGATTTGCGGCCCGACACGCCCGGCCTGGAACCCAACTTGGGGAATGAAAGCATGCGCGATCCTACGGTTTCTTTTGCGAACCCGGCGTGATCGACATCATGACCCGCTTGCCGCAGGCTTCGACCTGGGCAAGGCCCGTCTTCATCTGAACTGTGAGTTTGCAGCCGGTGAGCACATTGTCGCCATCCGACAGCACGACCTTGTCGCCCGACAACACCAGCACCTCGCTCTTCATGTCGAAGGTGCCGCGATCGCCGGTGGCGACCTGTGTGTCGGACTTGATGTAAACCTTGCTGGAAACCTCCAGCCGGTCGATGTTGGCGGTGCCGGTGGTGGCCGAACCCGTGGACGCCTGATCCCCCTGGGCCTGATCCTTGATGTAGTAGACCTTCATCGCCCCGGCCTTCAGCAGGGTCGGCCCCTGCACCACCTGCACATTGCCGGTGAAGATGGCGAGGCTCTCGTTCTCGCGCACTTCCAGCTTGTCGCTTTCGATCTGGATCGGCTGGTCGCCGGCCAGCTTCAGGCCCGGCATGGACCCGGTTGCGCCCGTCTGGGCGAATGCGGAACCCGCCATGACAAGGGACAAGGCCGATGCAAGGACCGCAAGCCTCGCCGAATCACTGCGTCGCATTGGTGTCTCCGCTCTTCTTCTGGGCCGCCCCGGTTGCGGCGGGATCGATGTTCATGCGAACCCGTTTCTCGAATATCATGACCTTGCCATTCTCCTCCACCGCCATCGTATCGGAGGTGATGCGCGAACCGGGCCGGCTGATGTCGACGGGCTGCTCCGTCTTCATATTGCCTTTGTCGATATCGAGGAAGGCCGATTTCAGCTTCGCGACCATTCCGTCGGTGGTGGTGACGGTCACGTCGCTGTCGATGCTGAGGGTGTTGCTGGCGCGGTCATAGGTGCCCTTCGCGGCATCCACCCTGGCCGTCGCATCGTCGCCGATCGGCAGCCGGGCGTTGATCCCCTCCAGTTCGATGACGCCTTCATTGCCGGCATCCTGAATAGCGCGCACCGCCGTCATCGCATAAGGCAAAAGGGCCTTGGTG
Organism: Aquamicrobium ahrensii; assembly: GCF_040545755.1. NCBI lineage: Bacteria > Pseudomonadati > Pseudomonadota > Alphaproteobacteria > Hyphomicrobiales > Phyllobacteriaceae > Aquamicrobium > Aquamicrobium ahrensii. The sequence continues at coordinate 21,686 of NZ_JBEPMN010000007.1, read as the reverse complement.
AAGCCTTCCAGCTTCGGATTGGACATCACCAGCTTGCCATCGGAAAACGCGCTGCTTTCCGTCGAGACCTGAACCGCCTCAGGCGCAACGATATAGGAATACAGCGGGAAGGCGACGGCCATGGCGATCGCCAGGGCCGGAACCACGAACTTCAGCCTGCGCACACGGCGCGAATGCTGCTGGGCGCGCCCGAATGCGGCTTCCCGATTTTCGGCGCCGGCGGCTCCGGGTCTCGGCCGCATGTCTTCCATGCCGATCGGGTCAGTCGTCTGCGCCAAAATCGCTGCTTTCTACAAACAGGCCCACCTCCACCGCCCTGTAATTCGGGATGCGGGGCCTCACAAACAAGTCCAGATAAACCAAAACCGTAAAAATATGACCGGCATAAGGATACATGATGACGCAAATGGCCGGCAAGTGCCGCTGACCCGCCATGATCGCGAAAGCGGTGGTCGCGGCCGCATCCATGCTCTAAATAGGCTCTGCAATTTCCTGTAGGACGAGACCCAGCATGGCACAGAGAGCCGATGACCTGATCGACCGGCGCAGACTGCGGCGAAAGCTGACCTTCTGGCGCGCGCTCGCCGTCATTATCCTCGCCCTCGCCGTTATCTCGCTTGCGGCATGGTTCCGCGATGACGGGCTGGGCGCCACCACCCACATCGCCAAGGTCAGGATCGCGGGCACCATCACCGAAGACGACAAGCTGCTGGAGCGGCTGGAGAAGATCCGCAAATCGCCGAGGGTCGCGGGCGTCATCGTCCAGATCAATTCACCCGGCGGAACCACGACCGGTGGCGAATCGATCTATGAAGCCGTCCGCAAGATCGCGGCCGAAAAGCCGGTCGTTGCCGAGGTCGGCACGCTGGCGGCTTCCGCCGGCTACATGATCGCCAGCGCCACCGACCATATCGTTGCACGCCAGTCCTCCATCGTCGGCTCCATCGGCGTTCTGGTCCAGTATCCGGACATGACCGGCCTGATGGACAAGCTCGGCATCAAGCTGGAAGAGGTGAAATCCTCGCCTCTCAAAGCGTCGCCCTCCCCCTTCAAGCCCACGAACGAGGAAGAGCGCGCCATGGTGCGCCGCCTGATCCTGGACAGCTATGACTGGTTCGTCGACATCGTCGCCGAGCGCCGCTCAATGCCGCGCGAGCAGGCGCTGGCGCTGGCGGACGGCTCCATCTTCACCGGACGGCAAGGCTTGCAGAACAAGCTGGTCGACGCGTTGGGCGGCGAGGAGGAAGCTGTCAAATGGCTGGAGAGCAAGGGCGTGGCGCCCGACCTCAGGGTGATCGAGTGGAAGCCGCCGGAGGGCGCGGGCAGCCTGATCTGGTCGCAGGCTCTGGCCCGGACGGTGGCGCGCGCGCTCGGCCTGCCCGAGCAAAGTGGCGACATGATCAACGAACTTGGCATGGAACGGCTGTTCCTTGACGGGCTGGTGTCGCTCTGGCACCCTTGACAGCCCGCGTTACGGGTGAAAAAAGCAAGTAAAATCATTTGCATAATTTCGACAGCGTGTTTTCTTCAAGGGGACCGACCGCATGATCAAGTCCGAACTCGTGCAAATTATCGCCTCGCGCAACCCGCATCTGTTCCTGCGCGATGTCGAAAACATCGTCAGCGCCGTGTTCGATGAGATCACCGATGCCCTGGCCGAGGGCAACCGCGTCGAGTTGCGCGGCTTCGGCGCTTTTTCGGTCAAGAACCGCCCCGCGCGCACCGGGCGCAATCCACGCACCGGCGAAGCCGTCGACGTGGAGGAAAAATGGGTGCCGTTCTTCAAGACCGGCAAGGAACTGCGCGAGAGGCTGAACAACGAGAAATAGGCCGATGTTCAATCGCTTCGCTCTCGTCATCGTCTTCGTTCCGCTGGCCATCGTTCTGATCGCGCTGGCCGTCGCCAATCGTGGGCCGGTCGCCTTTACCGTCGATCCGTTCAACCCCGGCAATCCGGCGCTGACCTACACGCTGCCCTTCTTCGTTTTCCTGTTTGCCGCACTGGCGCTCGGCATGGTAATCGGCAGCCTCGCGACATGGTTCCGGCAGGGGCGCTACCGCAAGCTGGCCCGCCAGCGCGCCATTGAGGCCGAGAGCCTGAAGCAGGCGGCGGGTCGTCCGGCGGCCTCTGCCGCGAGCGAATCGGTTCTGCCCCCCCCGACGCCCTGATCCGCCAGCGCCTGATCCATCAGCGGTTGCGGTCGAGGAAGTCGGCGATCGCTTCCACCAGAGCGGGGGCAAGCGGCTGCTTCGGATCGCCATAGGAAGCGAGATTGGCCGCCACGTCGCCCGGCGGCGTGGCCTTCAGAACGTGGTTCATGGCGGGAATGATCTTCAATTCAGCAACCGGCAGCGCCTTTGAAAGTGCTTCGGCGTCGATCGGCCGGACCTGAAGGTCGTTGTCGCCCTGCACGATCAGCACCGGCATGTCGAGCCGCCCGATCAGCTCCGCCGGCTTGCGGCTGAAACCGTCGATCAGGAAGTCCTGCACCTTGTCCCCGAACAGGGGACGCAACTCATGCGGAAGTCCGGCCGTATCCACCTTCTCGCCGCGCTCCAGCGCTCCCACGGCGGCAAGGGCCTGCGGCAGGATCGGCCCGTTGAACGGATTGCCCTCCAGTTGCTCCCGCAGGATTTCGCCCAGCGGCCTGCCGGGCGTCGACACCAGCACCAGCCCGCACAGATCGGGCCCGGCGGTCTGAGCCGCGATCAGCGCGACCAGCCCGCCCTCGCTGTGGCCGAGCAGCCATGCACAACCGGCGCCGGTCCTCTCACGCGCCGTATCGAGCCATGCCAGCGCGTCGCCGGCGTAGTCGTCGAAACCGACGGCGTTGGGATCGGCGAACCCGCCCTTGCTGGAAAACATGCCGCGCTTGTCCACACGAAGCGACGGGATGTTCCGTTCGCCCAGCGCCCCGGCAAGCATTTTGAGATAATCTGCCCGGATCCCCATCGGACTGTTGCCATCACGATCCGTAGGACCGGAGCCGGGAATGATGACGACCGCAGGCCGGCCTTCAGCCTGCCGGGGAGAAAGCATGACGCCCTTCAGGAGGCCGCTCCCCACCTGCGCTTCGATCTCTTTTTCGACCATGGTTTGCATATCTGCGTTTGAGGCCATTACACAGGACAGCACGGCAAGTGCCGCCAGAACCCAGATTTTTACGCATGTCGCCATGATCATGCCCTTGCGTAGAAAGCCGCCATGTTGCGGCCCGGCGGTCGCTATGGCAGAAGCGCAGGCACATTTCCACCGGAGCATTCGCTTGAAAGCCACGCGCAACAGAAGCCAGGAGGCAAGGCCGCGTCCCGAACGGGAGCGCGAGGCCCCGCCGCAGCCGAAGCGTCAGCTTGCCCGCCGCGAAGGCGCGCCGCCGGCGGAAAAGCTGCCGCTGATCCTCGAAGTCGCGCCCAACGCCGATTATGCGCTGCTGGACAGCGGCGACGGCCGCAAGCTGGAGCAATACGGTCCCTATCGCATTGTTCGCCCCGAGGGGCAGGCGATCTGGCGTCCCGCCCTGCCGGACAAGGAATGGAGCCACGCCGACGCCATCTTCACCGGCAATACGGATGAGGAAGGCATGGGCCGCTGGCACTTTCCGCGCAATCCGCTCGGTGAAACATGGCCGATGAAGCATGGCGGCGTCGATTATCTCGGCCGCTTCACCTCGTTTCGCCATGTTGGGGTGTTTCCCGAACAGGGCTCTCACTGGGACCACATGGCCGGGCTGATCGAAAATGCCAGACGGCCGGTCAAGGTGCTCAACCTGTTCGGCTATACTGGCCTCGCCTCGCTGGTCGCGGCGCGAGCCGGGGCCGAGGTCACCCATGTCGATGCGTCGAAGAAGGCCATCGGCTGGGCGCGTGAAAATCAGGAAGTCGCGCGGCTGACAGCCAAGCCGATCCGCTGGATCGTCGAGGACGCTATGAAATTCGCCGAGCGCGAAGAGCGGCGGGGCAGCCGCTACGACATCATCCTCTTCGATCCGCCCGCCTATGGGCGCGGGCCGAAGGGCGAGGTCTGGCAACTGTTCGAGCACCTGCCGGCGCTTGCCGATATCTGCCGCTCGATCCTGACGCCGAAGCCGCTGGCGGTGGTGCTCACTGCCTATTCCATCCGCGCCTCCTTCTTCGCCATTCATGCCCTGATGCGCGACACTTTCGCCGGCATGGGCGGCACGGTGGAATCCGGCGAACTGATCATCCGCGAGAAATCGGCCGGCCGCGCGCTTTCCACCTCGCTCTTTTCCAGATGGATCGCCAGATGAGCGAACATGAAAGACGCCGCCCGGTCGGCCGGGTCAAGGAAGTCACCAGCCTTTCCAATCCGCTGGTGAAGGACATCAAGGCGCTGGCGCTGAAGAAATTCCGCGATCAGAACAACGCCTTCATGGCCGAGGGGCTGAAGCTGGTCATCGACGCGCTCGATCTCGGCTGGGAAATCCGCACCCTGATCTTCGCCAAGGCGGGACGCGGAAATCCGGCGGTCGAGAAGGTGGCTGCGCGCACCGTGGCCGCCGGTGGCGACGTGCTGGAAGTCTCGGAAAAAGTTCTGTCCTCGATCACGCGGCGCGACAATCCGCAAATGGTGGTTGGCGTCTTTTCCCAGCGCCTTGTGCCGCTGAAGGACATCCGCCCCGCCAATCGCGATGTCTGGGTGGCGCTCGACCGGGTGCGCGATCCCGGCAATCTCGGCACCGTCATCCGCACGGTCGACGCGGTTGGCGCAAAGGGTGTGATCCTTGTCGGCGACGCCACCGATCCGTTTTCGCTGGAAGCGGTGCGCGCCACCATGGGCTCGATCTTCGCCGTGCCTGTCGCCAGAGCCAGCGCCGAGGCGTTCCTCGCATGGCGCAAGGGGTTTCCCGGCCTTGTGGCCGGCACGCATCTGAAAGGAGCGGTCGATTATCGCTCGGTCGATTTTTCCGGCAAACCCATCCTGCTTGTGATGGGCAACGAGCAGCAAGGCCTGCCCGACGATCTGGCGGCAAGCTGCGACCGGCTGCTGCGCATTCCACAGGCGGGGCGCGCGGATTCGCTCAATCTCGCCGTCGCGACCGGGGTGATGCTGTTCGAAATCCGCCGCGATGCGCTGAAGCTGGAGGCGTCGCCACAGTGACCCCGGCTCCGCAGGAAATCGGCACAGGCAAATCGCTCGTCCCCTACGCCGTGCTCACCGTCGTGGCCATGGCGCTCGACCAATGGATCAAATATCTGGTCGAAACCGGCCTTCCCTTTCAGGAGAAGATCGATCTTTTGCCCTTCCTCGCGCTGTTTCGCACTTACAACACCGGCATCGCCTTCTCTATGTTGTCCTCCTTCGGCGACACGGGCCTCATCGTCATCTCGCTCGTCGTATCGGCCTTCATCGTCTATCTCGCCTTCCGAAGCGCGCCTGGGCAAATCTTCGCCCGCCTCGGCTTTGCGCTGATCCTCGGCGGAGCCATGGGCAATGTGATCGACCGGGCGGTCTACGGCCATGTCGTCGACTATATCCTCTTCCACACGCCGGGCTGGTCCTTCGCGGTGTTCAACCTTGCCGACGTTTTCATCAGCGTGGGAGCCGCGCTGGTCGTACTGGAAGAGTTCATCGGCTGGCGGCGCGAGGCGAAAGCGCCGAAAAATTGAATGAAAAGCGCTGCAATCGATAAAATTGCAGCAGTCCGCCGAAGCCTTCCCTAATGTCTTTCTGCCATTCATTCCGCATGATGGCGGAGCTTGCTGAAAAACAGGCGGACAGAAAGGACGCACGGGGAACGGGCGCGGCCCCCCATCGCGCCCATGTCGCGCCGCCACCGCTTGCACCCGTTCACTTCGCCCAATCCGCGCCGGTTGCCGGACGTCTGCCCTTCGCGACCTATTTCGTGGTTCTTCTGTTTGCCGGTCTTACGCATCTCAGCGGCGCACCGGCCCTCCTCAGCCTTGGCATACTCGCGACCGGCCTCGCCGGCATTTTCCTGCACGAGTTGATCCGCATAAGAGAGCAGCGCGCGCATTCCCGGCTGGTGAGCGATCTTGCCCGCACCCGCTCCGACCTCGAAACGCTTTCCGACCGCATGTGGGAAAAGCAGGAGAGCGAGGAGCGTTTCCATGGCCTGATCGATGCGCTGGGCGATCTCGTCGTCCACCGCGACCGCGACGGCGCCATCGTCTACGCCAACAAGGTGTTCGCCGATCTGGTCGGCATCGACCCCACGGATCTGCACGGCATGACGCTGGGAGATCTCGGCATAGAGGTCGGCGTGGTGCCGGACGCCGCGTTCGCCGACAACGAGTGCCTCAGCTCCACCGATGTCGGTGTCCGTACGCCGATGGGCCAGCGCTGGTTCTCGTGGATCGAACTGTCGGTGCGCGACGGAGACAGCGGCACGGTTTCCCACCGCGCCATCGCGCGCGACATCACCTCCCGCAAGCAAGCCGAAGCCTCGCTCATCTCCGCGCGTGAACGGGCGGAGTTCGCCAACCAGGCCAAGTCCCGTTTCCTGGCCACGGTGAGCCACGAGATCCGCACGCCCATGAACGGCATCATGGGCATGGCCAAACTTCTGTCCGACACCAGCCTGTCGCCCGAGCAACGGACCTATGTGAACGCCGTCTCCACCTCGGCCAGCGCCCTGCTGGCCCTGATCGACGATCTGCTCGACTATTCCAAGATCGAGGCCGGCCGCTTCAATCCGGAACCGCAGCCCATGTCGGTGCGGGAGCTGGCGGACAATGTCGTGGAGCTTCTGGCTGCACGCGCCTATGCGCGCAATATCGGCATCGGCTGCCATGTCGCGCCGGACGTTCCCCGGATGATCACCGCCGATCCGGGACGAATGCGGCAGGTTCTGCTCAATCTGCTCGGCAACGCCATCAAGTTCACCGAGGATGGCGGCGTGGCGCTCGTCATCACGCGTCGCCAGCACGGGAACATCGACCGTATCCGCTTCACCGTAACAGATACCGGACCGGGCATGCACCAAAGCGACCTGGAACGTATTTTCCACGAGTTCGAGCAGGTGGACGGCACTTCGACCCGCAAGCATGGCGGCGCAGGGCTTGGTCTGGCCATTTCCCGCCGCCTTGTCGCGGCCATGGGTGGCACCCTGTCCGTGTCGAGCGCGCCGGGCGAAGGAAGCGAGTTCATTCTCGAACTCCCCGCCACCCGCGCGAGCGCGCCGCTCCACGACCGTCATGATATGCTCGTCGGACGCAAGGTGGTGATCCTCTCGCCCAACACGGTGGAGGCGGAACTCATCGCCGGAACCATCCGCGCGCTCGGCGGCAGTGCGGAGCTGGCCGACACTCCCGCCAGGGCCACGGCGCTGGCGGACGGCTGCGACACGCTGCTGGTGGATGCCGCGCTTGAATGCGGCGACGGCCGGCTGCTCCGGAAGCTGCGCGACAACGGTTTCGCCACCAGCCGGGCCATCACCATGATCGCGCCTAACGATCGTGGCCGGCTCGGGGAATACCATAGCAACGGATATGGAAGTTTCCTCGCCCGCCCGGTGCGTGGCGAAACTCTGCTGAGGGTGCTGCTGGCCCGCGAATCGGTCGCCGTGTCGGAATCCGGCCCGCACGAACACGCCGGCAGCACAGGCCCCGTGGCGGAAAGCCTCCATGTTCTGATCGCCGAAGACAATGAAATCAACGCCATGCTGGCCCGCGCCAGCCTCGTCAAGGCGGGACACCGGGTCGAGGTCGTCCGCACGGGCAAGGAAGCAGTCGACGCTCTCTCTGCTTCCGGAGGCCGTCAACGCTACGACGTGGTGCTGATGGACCTGCACATGCCGGTGATGGACGGCATGGACGCCATCGCCCACATCAGGCGTCATGAAGAAGCGCGTGACCTGCTCCCCGTGCCGATCCTGGTTCTTTCCGCTGACAATCAGGAAACGACGCGCCATTCCGTTCTTGCCCATGGGGCGACCGGCTTCCTGACCAAGCCGCTCGATCCACAGGCCCTGATAGCCGCCGTGCAGGAACAGGTTTCGGCGTGAACGACGCGCCTGCATGAAGCAGGGTTTGTTGCCGATCACGACATATCACGCTACTGTCACAATCCTGTTGCACCACAATCGTATCCCCGCGCCACGAGGGATGGCTCGAAGGAGAATCGCCCGTGCAGACAGCGATGCTACAAGGTCACACCAGCCTCAATGGCGTCGCCGGTCCGGCGGCCGGGTCTGAGGCGCACCCGTTGGCCGGGCCTTTGGGCCGTATCGGCGCTCTCGAAGTCCGGTTGGCCTGCAACGAGGCTGAGATCGAGGCGGCGCAGGAAATCCGCTATCGCATTTTCTACGATGAGCTTGGCGCACGCAGCAGCCTTCACCATATCGGACGCCGCGACGCCGACCGGTTCGATCCGCTTTGCGACCATCTTCTGGTGTTCGATCGCAGCCTCACCGGACCCGACCACCGCCGTATCGTCGGCACCTATCGCCTGCTGCGACAGGAAATGACGGCGGCGGCGGGCGGTTTCTATTCGGAAGACGAGTTCGAACTGCGCGGGCTGGCCGCCCGTCACCCGGAGCGCCGTTTCCTTGAACTTGGCCGCTCCTGCGTCCTGCCTGAATATCGTTCCAGACGCACGATCGAAGCATTGTGGCAGGGTATCTGGGCCTATCTCAACCACTACCGCATCGACGTCATGGTCGGCTGCGCCTCCTTCCCCGGCATCGACCCGTCCGCCCATGCCGAAGCGCTGACCTATCTGGCGCATCATTGCCGCACCGCTTCCGACTGGGATGTGCGCGCCGTTCCCGGCCGCTATCATCCGATGAAGCTGATGCCGATAGACGCCGTGAACCCGAAATCGGCCATCGCCGCCATGCCGCCGCTGGTGAAGGGCTATCTGCGCATCGGCGCACGCATCGGCGACGGCTGCGTCATCGACCGCGACTTTGCGACCGTCGACGTCTTCATCGTCATGCCGGTCAAGGAGATCGCGGCCCGCTATATCACCTACTACGCCGGCGACGGGCAAAGCTACGCGGCCTGAAGTCGTCGCGAGCGATCAGGGAATGTCTTCGGGCCTGCGTCCGGGCCGGCTCTTGTAGGGCGGAATGCGCCAGCCGAAGCGGATCGCCCCACCCCTGACAGCCAGGGCGGCGATGAAGCCTCCAAGCTGACACAAGATTGGCGGCAAGGCGGCCAGGTCGCCGAGCGTATAGACGCCCGCGCCGGCCAGAGCTGCGGTGACATACACTTCCGGCCGAAGCAGCACGGAGGGCTCGCCGGCCAGAATATCGCGCAATATGCCGCCGAAAGTCGCGGTCAGCACGCCCATAATGATGGCGATCACCGGCGAACCGGTCACCATCAACCCCTTGGCCGCGCCCATCACCGCAAAAGCGGCAAGACCGATGGCGTCAAGCCACAGAAGCAGCTTGTAGCGGGATTCGACCCGATGGGCGGTGAAGAAGACCAGAACGGCGATGGCCGCGCAAACCAGCACATAGTCATGGTTCGCGATCCAGAACACCGGCACGTCTAGGATGAGGTCGCGGAAGGTGCCACCGCCAATGCCCGTCACCCCGGCAAGGAACAGGAAGCCGATGATGTCCATCTGCTTGCGCGAGGCGGAAAGCGCGCCCGTGGCGGCGAACACCGCAACGCCGGAATAATCGAGAAAGGTGACGAGGTTCATGGCAGGGCGTTCGCTTCGATGGCAGGACGGCGACCGCGCCACAGTAGCAGCCGCCCTGTCCAGTTAAAGCCCTGAAGGCAAAGTTTCGATGGCCGCCGCGTGAGCGAAGCGCTCAGCCCTCGGCGTCTTCTCCGGCCGGCTTGGCGGCCTGCTTCGGACCATCCTTCGAAACGCCGACCTTGGCCGGGCGCAGAACACGTTCGCCGATCGAATAGCCGGGCTGCACGACCTGCAAAACGGTGCCGGAAACGACCTGCGGATTGGGAATCTCGAACAGCGCCTCATGGAAATTCGGATCGAACTTCTCACCCTCGGGAGCCAGCTTTTTGACCCCATGACGCTCCAGCGCCGCAAGCAGACTGCGCGCGGTAATCTCCACGCCTTCTATCAGCGCCTTGAATCCGGCGTCGCCCGAGGCCTTCGCTTCTTCCGGAATCGCATCCAGCGCCCGCTGGAGGTCGTCGGCCACGGTCAGCATGTCGCGTGCGAAATTGGCGATGGAATAGGCGCGTGCGTCCTGCACGTCGCGGGCGGCGCGGCGACGCATGTTCTCGACCTCGGCGGCGGCGCGCAGGGCCTTGTCCTTCAGATCCTCGTTTTCCTTCATCAGGCGCATGAGCGCTTCATAATCGCCCTCGGCAGCCTCGGGTGCGGGCTCCGCAGCGGCTTGCGCGGCGTCGAGCTCCTCGGGCGTGCGCTCGTCTCTGGCCTGGTCACTCATGGCGTATTCCCATTCTTTTCAAACAGCACAGTTGGGCCCGATATCGAGGTTCGACAATCAAAAATCAAGGGCTCGTCCTCCGCAACGTCACCTGAAGCAAGTTCGATTTAATTCAAACTTTACCTTGTTGGAGTGTTCTGAAGGGAAGCGCCGGACCACATGGGGAACCATAGCCGGTTACAGGGAGTTTCGAGACCGAAAGGATTTTTGAAACGATGACCCGAACAGGCAAAGACCGACCGCAGGAAATGGTCCGCCAGAAATTGGCGACGACCATCCGCCGTCAGGCAGGCAGCCATGCGACACGCGGACTTCTGCGTTCAATGCCGACCTTCAAGGTCGTCAAGGAGATGCCGGAACATCTGGAGAATCTTCTGGACCGGCTGGAATCCTCGGAATTGCAGCCGGGCGACGGCCCCGCGCGCTAAATCTGGCGCAGACTCGGGCGACGCCAGGAATAGCCGCCCGTCGCGGCTGAGGAACGCGCCGAAGGCTGGTAATGCAGCGGCAAGCCGCCAGTCCTGCCCTCCTCAAGACGCCTGACCAGCACCTGATTCGTGACCTCGAATTCGTCGAACCCCACACGCAGCATGTGGGAAAGCTGGTCGTACAGCACATCTCCGACGGCGCGCACAGATCCCGGAAACGCATGCCTCCCACGCAGCAATTCCGCCTTCGAATAGCTACGCCCGTCATTGTAGGCCGGGAATGCGAGGGCCACCAGTGACAGGGTATCGAGCAGATCGACGATTGCACCCAGTTGCTCGCCGGGCTGCAAGAGCACGCCCAGACGCTCCCGGTTCAGCGCTCGCTCCTGCACATCAAGCTCCAGAAAAGCCGCAAGAGGCAGGATGACGCGACTGTTGCCGGCAAGCGCTTCCGCCGTTTCGGCATGAACCCATTCGTCATCGCGGAAACCCTGTGGCATCCACAGACGGGTATCGGACGCCGGCTTTTCTTCACTCATGATGTCTTTCCTGACTAAGGGACTGTTCCAGTCCGCCAAGATGGATTCCGCATTCTGTCTTGGCCTGACCGGCCCAGCGGCCGCTGCGCGCGTCGTGCCCCGGCACGACCGGGCGGGTGCAGGGAAAGCAGCCGATCGAAAGATAACCATAGGCGACCAGCGGATTTTCCCGCAGCCCGTGGTCGCGCATGTAGGCATCCAGATCGGCCGGAGTCCACTGCGCCAGCGGGTTGATGCGCACGCGCGGCCCCACGGCCTCGAACACCGGCAAACCCGCCCGTGTGCCGGCCTGATGGCGCTTGCGGCCGGTGAACCAGGCCCGGAACGGCTCGACGCCCCGCGCCATCGGCTCCACCTTGCGCACGTGGCAACAAGCCTCGACATCGTTCTCATGCAGCCTCCCGCCCGGATCGACGCGTTGCAGCGCCGCCGCATCCGGATGGATCACCCTGATGTCGGTCAGGCCGAAATCGTCCGCCAGCGCATCGCGATAGCGGAGCGTTTCCTCAAAATGCTTGCCGGTATCGAGAAAGACGATCGGCAAATGCCGGTCCACCTGCGCGATGAGATGCAGAAGCACGGCCGAATCCGCGCCGAAAGACGACACCGCCGCCACCGCTCCGGGAAAAAGTTCGGTGACGGCAAGCTCGATGACGCGAAGGGCGGACAATTGCCCGTGACGCGCATCGAGAGCGGCGGCGTCCGGTGTGCCCACCTCAGGCAGCCCTGGCTTCGGCGCCATACAGCGCTTCCTTGAAGGGCGTCGCACCGACACGGCGATAGACGTCGAGGAACCGTTCCGAACGGTCGGCGCGAACCGCGAGATAGGTCTCGACCAGCGTCTCGATCGCATCGACGATTTCGTCCGGTCCGAAACCGCGCCCGATGATATCGCCAACGGTGGTGTTCTCGTCGGCGGAACCGCCCAGCGTGATCTGGTAGAGTTCCGCTCCCTTCTTCTCCACGCCCAATATGCCGATATGCCCGACATGATGATGGCCGCAGGCATTGATGCAGCCTGAAATTTTGAGCTTCAGTTCACCGATCTCGCGCTGGCGCTCCAGCGAGGCGAAACGCGTGGCGATCTGCTGCGCGACGGGGATGGAGCGGGCGTTGGCCAGCGCGCAGTAATCGAGGCCGGGGCATGCGATGATGTCGCTGATCAGACCGGCATTGGCCGTGGCGAGTCCGATATCCACCAGTGCGTCAAAGACAGCCTTGAGATCGGCCCGCGCCACATGGGGCAGCACGAGATTTTGCTCATGCGTCACCCGTATCTCATCGAAAGCGTAGCGTTCGGCAAGATCGGCCACCGCCTCCATCTGCACGTCGGTGACGTCGCCCGGCGCATCGCCGATACCCTTGAGCGAGATGGTGACGGCGGCGTAATCGGCGTTGCGGTGGGTGGCGACGTTCTGGCCGAGCCATTCGGAGAAATCGCGCGAATCCAGCCGCGCAAGCCGTACGACCTCGTCGCCTTCGGGTCGCGCCGGCAGTCCTGGCGGCGCGAAATAGGCTTTGATGGCGGCGACATCGGCTTCCGGCAACTTCAGTTCGCTGTCCTTGAGCGCCTGCCATTCGGCCTCGATCCAGCTTGCCATTTGCTCGGCGCCGGTCTCGTGGACGAGGATCTTGACACGCGCTTTGAACTTGTTGTCACGCCGGCCATGCAGATTGTAGACGCGCAGGATCGCCGTCACATAGGACAGCAGATGTTCCTGAGGCAGGAAATCCCGGATTTTCTTCGCCACCATGGGGGTGCGGCCAAGACCGCCGCCGACATAGACGGCGAAGCCCAGTTCGCCCGCCTCGTTCTTCTTCAGATGCAGGCCGATGTCATGCGTCTTGATGGCCGCACGATCACGCTCCGCGCCCGTCACCGCGATCTTGAACTTGCGCGGCAGGTAGGAAAATTCGGGATGCACCGAAGACCATTGCCGCAGAATTTCTGCATAAGGGCGGGGATCGGCAACCTCGTCCGCCGCTGCTCCCGCAAAATGGTCCGCGGTCACATTGCGGATGCAGTTTCCGCTGGTCTGGATGCTGTGCATCTCCACCCTGGCCAGATCAGCGAGGATCGCCGGCACATCGGACAGGGCCGGCCAGTTGAACTGGATATTCTGGCGCGTGGTGAAATGGCCATAGCCCTTGTCATAGGTCCGCGCGATATGGGCCAGCATGCGCAACTGACGCGGGTGCAGCGTTCCATAGGGAATGGCGATGCGCAACATATAGGCATGAAGCTGGAGATAGACGCCGTTCATGAGCCGAAGCGGCTTGAACTGGTCTTCGGTCAGTTCGCCCGACAGGCGTCGCTCCACCTGGTCGGCGAACTGCGCCACCCTTGCCTGAACAAACTCGTGATCGAATTCATCGTAGCGGTACATCAGTGGTCCTCCGGCTTACGCCGCGTGCTGCGTACGGGCCTGCTTGCCCAGATCGTTGCGTGTGGTGGGGCCGGCGGCGCGGATGCGCTCGCGCAGTCGAAGAGGATGAATGACGCCGTCGACGATCTCCACGTCGATTACGGCGACGTCGACCACGAGATTTTCCGCCAGTCCCCTGGCTGCGGCGGCTTCCAGCGCGGCCTCGGCCGCCTTGTCCTCGGCGATCTCGGCCCCGGCGATGGTCTCGACCCAGCGTCCATGCGCATACCAGACGACCTCGCCGTCGCTCAGGCGGTTTGCGGTCAGTATCTTCATGCTGTAACCCCGTCATTGACCGGACTGAGAACCGGAAGCGCGGCCAGCGCCTGCGACCGTCTGAAATTCGCGCCGGCAACGGCGTCGCCGATAATGGTCATGACCGGACCTCCAAGATCGTGACGACTTTCCAGCGCCGGCAGATCGGCCAGCGTGCCATGGAAACGGCGGCGCTCGGACAGGCTGGCGTTCTCGACCACGGCCACCGCCGTATCCGGCGAAAGGCCGGCCTCGATCAGCCGCCCGGCCACATCGGCGGCGACCGAACGGCCCATATAGACCGCAACCGTCGCACCCGAGATGGCGAGTTTCGCCCAGTCCGGCAGCGCCCCGCCCCTGAGATCGTGGCCGGTGGTGAAAACCATGGATGAGGTGACGCCGCGCAGGGTCAACGGCAGCTCGAAATCGGCGGCTGCGGCGAAAGCGGCGGTGACGCCCGGCACAACCTCGTAGGAAATTCCGGCGTCGCGCAGGGCCGCCATTTCCTCCCCGGCTCGCCCGAACACCAGCGGATCGCCGCTTTTCAGGCGCACCACCCGCTTGCCTTGCCGGCCAAGCCCGACCAGCAACGCATTGATCTCGGACTGGCTTTTGGAGTGACAGCCCTTGCGCTTGCCTACAGCAATGCGCTCGGCGTCGCGGCGGCCCATGGCGACCACGGCGTCGGGCACAAGCGCATCGTGCAAAATAACATCGGCCTCCATCAGAAGGCGCTGCGCCCTGAGCGTGAGAAGATCTTCCGCGCCCGGCCCCGCGCCCACCAGCGCGACATGGCCAATGGCGTGGCCCGGAGCCACAAGCATGGCGGACGCCGCCGCGTGCGCTCCCGAAACATCGCCTCCGGCCACGGCGCGCGCCGGAGCCCCCTCGAAGAATTCACGCCAGAAATGGCGGCGCGGCGCGCCTTTGGCGAGCAGTCGCTCCGCCGCGTCACGGAAGGTGACGGCCAGTGAGGCCAGCGTGCCCAGCGACGGCGACAGCATTCGGTCGATACGCGCGCGAAGCAACTGGGCCAGCACCGGCCCAGCGCCTTCCGTGCCGATGGCGACCGCGACCGGGGCGCGATTGACCAGCGCGGGGGTGAAGAAGTCGCATAGCTCCGGCCGGTCAACCGCATTGACCTTGATGCCGAGCGCACGCGCGTCCTCTACCACGCGGCGGTCGAGCGTCTCGTCACCGCTTGCGGCGAACACCAGCGCCGCTCCCTCAAGCTGCTCCGGCGCGTAAGCGCGCGCGACATGAGCGGCTCCGTTGGCGGCGATCCAACCCAGAAGGTCGGCGGAAGCTTCGGGCGCTATGATTCGCAGCCTTGCCGACGACTGACCGAGCAGCCTCGCCTTGGCCAGCGCCTCCTCGCCCTCTCCCACGATGACGACCGCCTCGCCTTCGAGGCGGACGAAGACCGGAAAAGCGGTCAGCTTGGGAGGAACATGCGGCATGGCGATAAAACCCTGTACAGGCTCGCATTTCTAGCCTGACAGGGGTTCGCCGCGAAGAAACGGGCTCGCGCCCGCCTTTGCGGCAGGCAATGTTTTTTGCCCGACCGCCGCATTTCGAAGAAAATCATTCCAGCGCGGCGAAAACGCCGCACATCACCCGGTTTTCCGGTTCAGACGTGTTGACCGCCGTTGATGTGGATTTCGGAGCCGGTCACATAGGAGGACTGCCCCGAGCACAGGAAGAAGATGATGTCGGCCACTTCCGCCGTGGTGCCGAGCCGCCGCAGAGGAATGGTCTCGACAATCTTGTCCGTGCCCGGCGACAGGATTGCGGTGTCGATCTCGCCCGGCGCGATGGCGTTGACGCGGATGCCATGAGGGCCGAAATCATGCGCCATTTCGCGCGTCAGCGAACCAAGCGCGGCCTTGGAGGTGGCGTAGGCCGTTCCGGCAAAGGGATGCACGCGCGTGCCGGCGATGGAGGTGACGTTCACCACCGAGCCCCGGGCCGCCTCCAGTTCCTTGAACAGGCCCCGCGCCAGCATGATCGGCGCGAAGAAATTCACCTGAAACACATCCCGCCACACATGCATGGGCGTTTCGAGCGAGTTCATGCGCTGGCTGCCGGGCAGCTTGGGTGAAATGCCGGCGTTGTTGACCAGCGCGTTGAGCTGGCCGCCATGCGCTTCCAGCCGTTGACGGATTTCGGCGACCGCAACGCCCACGTCCTCCGGATCGGCCAGATCGACTTTGATGTGGTCTTCCGGGCCCGCCGGCCAGGGGCAGTTCTCGGCGAAGGCCTGCCGGGAACAGGTGATGACGCGCCATCCCTCCATGGAGAAGCGCTTCACTGTCGCATGGCCGATGCCGCGGCTGGCGCCGGTCAGCACTATGGTCTTTCTGCTGTCTGTCTCGGTCATGGCGAAAATCCGGCCCGTTGATCGGTGCCGAGACATCTAGCCCAAGCGCAACGTTCTGGCGAGGGGGCCGGACGGACCGGGCGTCGCAGGCTGGCATCGGCTGGCTCAGCCGCCGGTCAATATGTCCAGGATCGAACCAGGGCCCTTTTTCATGGGACCGCCGACATCGCCCGGCGGGACCGGGCGCTTGATCGAGGCGGTCGAGCCGCCGTCGGAAGGCATGACCGGGCGGCCGCCGCTCTTCGCACCGCCGGCGACCGGCACGGAAGGCCTCGCAACCGCCGCCGGCGGGACAGGGGCCGCAGGTTGCGGAGCGGGGTTTGCCGGCTTGCCGACCGCAACGGGCGGCATGGCGGGCGGCGCGACCTGCGCGGGCGCAATGCTGCCCGGCTGCCAGCCGCCGGGTAGACGCGCCACCGGCACCCCTTCATGCGCCGCCACCATGAATTCGTGCCAAGCCTGCGCGGGAAGCGCGCCGCCGGTCACGTTCTTCATCGGCCTGGCATCGTCATTGCCGAACCAGACGCCGGTGGTGAGATTGGCGGTGTAGCCCACGAACCATGCATCGCGCGAATTTTGGCTGGTGCCGGTCTTGCCGGCTGCCGGCCACGCGAACGCCGCCTTGCGCGCCGTGCCCATCTCCACCGCGCCCATCATCATCGCGTTCATCATGCCGACGATTTCGGGTTTCATCACGCGCGGAGCGGAACCGCCGGTATATTCGTAGAGCACCTTGCCCTTTGCGGTGGCCACCCGGCGCACGAAATGCACCTGCGGGCGATAGCCGCCATTGGCGAAGGGCACATAGGCGGCCGTCAGTTCCAGCGGCGTGACTTCCGATGTGCCGAGCGCAATAGAGACGTTCTTTTGCAGATCCGACTGCACCCCCATGCGGTTGGCGACCTCGATAACGGCCTCCGGCCCGACTTCCATGGCAAGCTGGGCGGCGACTGAATTCAGCGATTTGGCAAGCGCGGTCGCCAGTGTGACCTTGCCATGATATTTGCCGCCATAGTTGACCGGCTTCCATTTGCCGATCTGGATCGGGGCATCGTTGCGCACGCTGTCGGGCGTCCGCCCCGCTTCCAGCGCAGCCGCATAGACGAAAGGCTTGAAGGCCGAGCCCGGCTGGCGGCGCGCCTCGGAGGCGCGGTCGAACTGGCTGGTCGAATAGTCGTAGCCGCCGACCATGGCGCGCACCGCGCCGGAATTGTCGATCGACACCAGCGCGCCCTGGCTGACATCGAGCTTCTTGCCATTTTCGTCGATCAGCCTGCGGATCGAGCGTTCCGCCACTCTTTGCAGATCGAGGTCGATGGTGGTGTCGACGACGATATCGCCCTGCACCTCGCCGATCAGGGCGGGCAATTCCTCCATGATCGTATCGGCGACATAGTTTTCCGAGCCGGTCCAGTAGGACGGCACGCGTGCCGCCGGCGCGCTCATGGCGTGCGCCATCTCGCGCGAACTCACCAGCCCCTCATCCCACATGGCGGCCAGAACGAGCTGCGAGCGCTCTTCCGCCGCCTTGGGGTCACGCGCCGGCGAAAGCCGCGACGGGGCCTTGAGCAGGCCGGCGAGAAGGGCCGCTTCGGGCAGGTTTACGTCGCGCGCGCTCTTGCCGAAATAACGCCGTGAAGCGGCCTCCACACCGTATGCGCCCGAGCCGAAATAGACCCGGTTGAGATACATGGCGAGAATCTCGTCCTTGGTGTGCTTGTGCTCCAGCCAGAACGCGAGCAGAACCTCCTGCACCTTGCGCTCCAGCGTGCGGTCGGGCTTCAGGAACAGGTTCTTGGCGAGCTGCTGGGTAAGCGTCGAGCCGCCCTGGGAGAACCGTCCGTGCATCAGGTTGGTGACCATGGCGCGGCCAAGGCCGATCGGATCGACGCCGAAATGCGAATAGAAGCGGCGGTCCTCGATGGCGATCACCGCTTTCGGGATATAGGCCGACATTTCCGACAGGCGCACGGCTTCGCCGCCGCTCATGCCGCGATTGGCGACGAGACGCCCGTCCACCGAGACGATCTTGATGTTGGGCGCCCGGTCGGGGATCGACCAGGTGGTGGCGGCCGGCATCTTGGCGCCATAATAGACCACCATTCCGGCAGCCGCGATGCCGGCCCAGATCGCCAGCACAAAACACCAGTACACCATCCGCATGAAGACGCCGAACAGGCCCCGCCGCTTGCGCCGCCCGCCGCGCGCCGAGCGCGCCTTCGAAGTCCGCCGGGGGTTTTCCGCCTTGCGGGAACGCGGCTTGCGGCCGGAAGGGACGACGCGGTCTTCCTCACGCAGGGAAAAGCCCGCCACCGATGCGTCCCGCGCCGGCTCGTCGAAACTCGGTTCGATGCGTCTGTTTCTGCGGTTCGCCATGCGCGATGCCGTAACTACCCCCAGCCAATGGCGATGAGGTGAAGGCTAGTTGCGGCGATTTAAGGGCCGGTTAATTTCGGAAAAATTAATGTATAGTGTTTTCAACCGCTTGGCTTTCATCCGTTACCGCCCGTTACCGCTGCCGTTACCGCTCTGTTCACGGTGGCGCAAGCGGGCCTGAGCGAACCTATCAGCGGCATGCATCACAGCACGGTCGTAGACCTTCGCTGTCGTGGCCTTGGAGTTGTGGCCCGCCACCTTCGCGGCGTCGTCGGTGGATGCGTCGCCTTCCCTAGCCTCGGTGATGCCCGATGCCCGAAGGTCACGCGCCCACAGCTTTGCTGGCAGCTTCGCCGTCTTCCGATCCACCGACCAGCGCTGATTGAAAATACTGGCGCGATAGGGCAGCCCCGTTTCTTCGGAGACAATCACCGGTCCCACCCGCTTTTCGACCGGCCAGTGAGCAAGTTCGTCCAAGACCATCGGTGCCATTTTCAGGGAATAGATGATCTCGGCTCCGCTGCCGGTTTCTGTCTTCGAAGGCCGGTAGCGAAGCACCATATCTTCGTCGATGTCTTCCCATCGGAGGCCGAACCATTTCAAGGAGCGGGCGGGGTCAAGGACATCGGAAATCCCGCCCATGTCCATAGGCCACCATTGCCCGATCACATCCCATAGCCGCAAGGTTGTCTCGAAAGTCAACGCATAGGTCAGCGCGGATGATGGTCGGCCGTTCTGGTGTGCTGCCTCGCGAGCAGCCTTTACCTGATCTGCCACGGCAACCGCCGTGCGCGGGCGCGGTGATGGAAGTTTGCGCCTCGCCGCCTGAATCGTCTCCAGAAGGTCGGGACATCCCTTCAGGCGCATCATGACGCCAAAGCTCACAGCGGCTTCCAGCACAGCTCGAACCATGGCGGCAGCGGCCAAATGCTTCCCGTCGCTCGACCAATCCTTGTGCCATCGGCGAATGTCGATACCATCGATACTATCAACACGCCGCACACCGATGTGATGTTCCAGCCGGCCTAAATAATGGTTGTACGGTCGGAGCGAACCGGGCTTCAGACTGTGATACGGGCTTTCTTCGTGGTTCTGGTAAAGATAGAGCAACGATCGAATGGTGCCGTCGAACTCCATCTTTCTCGTTCGGTGCCCGGCTCGAAACAGCAACATGTCGGCCTGAAGCGCATTGCACTTTGCAATGATCAAATCAGGGTCACCCCCGAGATATGCCAGATTGACCGTCTTCGGCTGGTATCCGGCCCGAACGTCCGCCTCGTCGGCCACCCATACGGGCACGCGGCCGCTGACACGCTTCATCCATTTCAGGCCCGTTGCTTTGATCTTTTCCATTCTCCCTCTTGCCCCCTTCCGTCTGGAAGGCCCCTGCCATCGGCCGGCAATTCAAGGTAATTTGCATAAAATAGCTTCACGAGGGCTGTTGGCCTCCCCTCATGGAAAGGATCAATAGGCGGGAAACCGGGCTTAGACGCAAGAGTCGGCAGGCGTTCCCGCAGCCATTTTTCGGCTTTATCCTTACCAACGATGGCTTCGGCGATCTGCTTGTCGCTGGCGAACATCGGCAGATCGTCAAGCCGAACGGGGAGATCGGGGCGCTTCATGTGTCCCTCCCCAGCGATTTCAGCTTAGCTTGCGCCTCCTGCGCCTGATGCTTCCAAATGTCTCGCTCGGCCGCAATCTGGCGAACCTGTCGCTCGGCATATTCGGCCCGCGCTTCCTCGGCGCGAACCTTTTCCTTCTGTTTGGTCAGCGCCGCATTGAGCGCGGCGACTTGCTCCTTGTAGTGCTTGACCTTGTTTTGGCGCTTGATCCTTGCAGCTGCGCTTTTGAGGCTATCGAAGGTCTGCGTCATCGCCCTGCCCTCGCACTGATCCAGATCCACAACAGGCAGATCGACAGCCCGACGAGGGAGCCAAGCAACATCAACTCGGCCGGGCGGAAACCTGCGCGGCGCGGACACTCCGCAGGCAGGAGGATGCCCATCAGGTCAATCAGTAGGTGAATGATCTTGCTGATTGCGATGATGGCGTAGAGACGTAGCAGGAGGGTCATGAGCGCGCCTCCCAGTGCTCAGGGTCTTCAATCGCCATGACGGATAATTCGCGCGACAGATCGCGAGCGGCGTCTACCATGTTTTCGACGACGAAATCACTTGCCCCGCCGCTGGACGAGTCGTGAATCCTGTCAAACAGCACCTCCACCATGGACTGAAGAATGCGGGTTTTGCGGTGGAGCGCATCGAAATAATCGCGAGTAGAACCCTTGCTCATTGTAGGTCCTCCGCCCGATCCGTTTTCTTGATCAGACCACGCGCCATGTCGCGCCCGATCAAGAGAAGGCTGTCCATGTGGAAGTCGAAACCGCGCTTTGCCGGCAGGCCATCCGTCCATCGGTCATAGATCACATCGATCAGGTGGGAGAGATAGACAATGTCGGCGTCGAGGTCGTCGCGGGTGTAGGGTGCGCTCATTCCACACCCCCAGTCTTAGGTGCGAGCTTCACCAGCGCTTCATGAAGGTCGCTGGCGATGTTCTCGGCCAATTCCAGAGTGAAGCCGAGGCTGGCCGTCACACTGTCGCGATACGGGCCTTCTCCAACGTTTTCGAGGGATGCTGCCGCCTGCTGACACACAGTAAGCAGGCTTTGAAGCTGAAGCCCACGATTGAGAATGACAGGCTCACCAGAGCGGTCCACTTCTGAGAAGACATCAGCGCTCATTTCGCACCGCCTTTCACCATATCGCTCTTGCGGATTTCATCCCACTTGGCGTCAAGCATCTGGATAAGCTTGTGCGCGTGGAAAACTGCGAAGTGTCAATGACCGTGGAATCGGGACCCTGCGTTTTCGCGTAAAAGGGCCCCCGGCTTGAGCTGATGAAGGGCACACCGGTTAGCGCCCGATCAGGC
>NZ_JBEPMN010000006.1:0-198960 GCF_040545755.1 Aquamicrobium ahrensii | reverse complement strand
ACGGCACAAATGACGGAGCAATTGGCGGCGTAGAAACCAACCCGATCCACCTTAGCCAAGCCGCCAAGCTGTCTCACCAGACGGGTCCACCTCAAAGTTCAAGGCTGCCTCGGGCTGGGTTGAGCTTGACGCCGCCACAGTTGCAGCCATCGCCACGGCGGTCGGCGACCATGTGCAGGCGTGTTTCGATCTCGAAGAGGCAGTAGTTGCCGCGATCACTGACGGGACAGTTACGACCGTCGAGCAAGTGGATACGTACTTCGCTTCCGAAGCATAGCGGGCCGACACGCTCTCGCTTGGGGGCGGGGAGCGCGCCGGCCCTGCGGCGTTGGGGTGCCGCAGAGGGACAATAGCCTGCAAATCTGATCTTACAATCGGCGCAAAAAAAGGCCCCGCGTGTGGCGGAGCCTTCGGAAAATGTCGAACGGGATGATCAGAACTTGACGGCGATGCCGAGACGGATGTCGTGGGTTTTGAGGTCGACATGCGTGTCGTTGTTCGGGAAACCTGGAATCGCATAGGTTGCGCTGCCCAAATCGGAATAGCGGTAGTCCATGCGGGTCGTCAGATTCTCGGCAAGTGCGTATTCCACACCCGCTCCGATCGTCCAGCCGACGTGGGTCTTCTCGCCGGGTAGCGGGGGCGTGCTAGCATAATCGGGAATGACTTCGTACCTACCGAATACGATACCGGCGGTCGCGTAAGGTAAGATACGGTCAAAAGCGTAGCCGACGCGTCCCCGCAGCGCCCCTGACCATTTCAGCTTTGCGGTTGCGACGTTGTTGGGAACCACGACGCCCGCAAGATCGTAGAGCAGGGTGGCGTCGGCGTTTATGTCGGAAGCTGCGATGTCGATTTCAGCTCCAAGCACGGCCTTGTTCGCCAATTGGTGGTTGTACCCCGCATAGAGACCACCGAGTGCACCGTCGGGTTCGACCGGAAAGTATTGGAGATCGGCACCGTAATCTCTCAGCCAAACGTAAGAATCCGACCATCCATATCCGACCTGCGCGCCGATATAAGCGCCCGACCAGTCGTAGGTGGCATCCTGCGCAACGGCAGTCCCGACGCTGAGCGCGAAAGCGGCGGCGGCAAGCAGTAGCTGTTTCATGATTTGCCCCAAGCAAAATGCCTTGGCCCGATAACACGCCTCACTAAGGTTTGAAAGTAGCGCCGGCCCTGCCGTCCCCTCGTAAGGACAGCCGGCGCATTCTAACCCGCAAACCTGAACTGGCAATCGGGCGGTCAGCACCTGCCCCATGTGCCGTAGATCAGGGCCAAATTCTCTGGAGAAAGTTTGATCGTATAGCGATAGGTGGAGTTGTCGTAGATGCCTGCGGCCTCCACCGTCAAGCATATCCCGTCTCGGTAGGCGGTTACCTCGGCTGGTGAAAGCGCCGCATTCCGGATTCGTTTTCGCCTGCCGGCCCGCTTGGCCGGTTCGATGTAGATTTCCATGTCTTGCCCCCGCAAATTCGAAAGGAACTGGCGCACCCTTCGTCGTGGGCACCCAGCAGAAACGACTACTGAATAGCCGCGTGTGCAGCATATCCCAGAATCCTACAGAAATGTGAAACAGCTCACATTTGTTCCGCGGCTGATCTGACAATCTGAAAGGAACCACCATGAACAGAACCGTGCCCGCCGGCGCGGCGATCACGCTTGCGCAAATCGAACGGATCGTCGGCAAACTGTCGGCCAAGCAGAAGGCCAATGCGAATAGCCTGGCCGAAGGGCTGGCGGCCTATGGCTTGCAGGCCGGTCTTTCCCAGCCGCACCGTCTCGCGCAGTTCCTCGCTCAAATCCTCCACGAGAGCGGGGCCTTCAACTACGACCGCGAGATATGGGGTCCGACGCCGGCGCAGAAGCGCTACGAGGGCCGCGCCGATCTCGGAAATGTCCAGAAGGGCGACGGCTCCCGATACCGTGGACGCGGCCCGATCCAGATCACCGGTCGGACCAACTATCGCGCCTTCACGAAATGGGCGAAGAAGATCGATCCCAAGGCCCCGAACTTCGAAACGAACCCGGAAGCGGTCGTAACCGATCCGTGGGAAGGACTTGGTCCGATCTGGTATTGGGATGCCGGCAACCCGGAAGGTCGCAGCCTCAACCGCTACGCCGACGACAACAACATCGAGATGATTACGCGCCGGGTGAATGGTGGGCTCAACGGCTTCGCCGACCGCGTGAACTGGTATGTGCGCGCCGCGCTGGTTCTGCTTGGATACGGCCCAGCGGAAGTGAAGCGCTTCCAGCAGAACCATCCCGAAGCCGGTATGGCCGATGGCATTGCGGGGGAGAAAACCCGCATGGCCCTGCACAAGGCCCTCTCTGGCGCGAACCCTTACCGTGAGGTCGAGACCGTCGAGCGAGAGATTGAGGTGGAGGTTCCTACCATCCCCGAAGCCGTCGAGACGAAGGTAAAGGAAAAGGTAGACTGGTGGGCCAAGCTGACCGGTGGCGGTGGTGTGGCGGGCCTTGGTCTCAGCGCGTTCCTTGGCGCCGACTGGCAGGCCGTCCTCGCGGGCGGGGCCGTTCTTATCGCGGTGATCCTCATCCTTGTGCTTCTACGCACCCAGATCGGGGAAGTCATCCGCGATATTCGCGGGGCTCTGGCATGACTTTCCGTCTGATCCTCGTGGGCGCGGTGATCCTCGCGGTCATCGCGCTCGTCTACATCATCCGGGAAGACGGCGCACGATCCGTCACCACGAAAATCGAAAGGCAGAACGATGCGGCACGCAATTCGGCTGATGGCGCTCGCGGCGCTTATGACAAGTGCATCGATGCTGGCGGGATGTGGAACTTCAGCGCCGGCAAATGTGAAGGGCCTTAGCCAGGTGGTCGGGACCGATCTCGTTGGCGCGCGCGGCGCAACGGCAGCCGATCAACGCAGGATCGACCGCACTGTCGTCGGGCTCTGCGCTGGCGGTGTGTGGAGCAAGCAGGACTGCGCGAGGCACGGGAAGGAAAGTCAGGAATGAACGACGCCAGCCAGGACCGGGCCATCGGCAGGATCGAAGGCAAGCTCGATCTGATCATTGCCGATCAGGACAAGGCCCGACAGGATCGGAAACAGCAGTATGAGCGGCTGGAGAAGATCGAGCGGCGCACCGAAGGAACCGACCGCAAGGTCGAGAGCATCGACAAGCGGCTTGAGAAGGTCGAGGAACCCGTTGCCGAGTTCTCGCGCTGGCGCGAACGCGGCGTCGGGGCACTCATGCTTGTCAGCTTCGCCGCCGCCTCAGTGGGCGGGCTGGCAGTCGCCTTTGGTAAAAAGGTATGGGTCGCCTTAACCGGAACTTAGCTCATTGGAAGCCAGTGAGGGGCACGTCCGTTTGCGGGCGTGTCTCAGGCGACAGGCCCGTCATCCGCAAGGGTGGCGGGCTTTTCTGCGCCAACTCACTCTACCGTCACGGAATCCGTAGGACTGGGATCCACTTCTGCCAAGGGAATGGCAACAGCCACAAGCGCGCCAATGACGGCGACCGCGAAGGCAACTATCATTATGTGGATTGCGGTTTTCATATTGCGTTGCTCTCACGAAGATGTTCCGCACAAGCTATGACAGGCTTAAAGGCTGTAGCCGGGCGGGATAGACACTCGTCTGCCAATTCGTTGGCCAGCAGAGGAAACCGGGAAAATTCTGCTGTTTGCCATACCGCCGAGCCCGGTTGACGCGGCTTCAGCGTGAAACCAACGAACGCTTTGGCGCAGGGTTCCCAAGAGAAGCGGACAGTTTCAGAAGATTCGGTCCCTGCAAGGTTACCTATAGGTGATTGGGATCGTTACCTTGGACGATATGCCGTGCGTCTCGCTCCAGAATGGCGCTCATAACCTCCGCCACCTCTCGCAGCAACGCTTGCAGCTGATTTGCATCAAAGTGTTCTATGTGATCCGCTGCATCCATGACTTTCAGCAATACGTCGACGCCCCTTTGATGCAATAGCACGTTACTCTCCTACGACTCGCTGCGGCGATCATGCCTGCATTTCATAACCCCTGGTCTGAAAAATTGTCACGATATGTTACGTGACGGAACGCTTCGATCTCCCTTGGATTGTGTAGCGCCAGGCACAGAAGCTTGGCGACAACCCAACCAGGAGAAGCATCATGCCGAACCAAGGCGGAACTCACGAACAGCATGTGAAAGCTGGCCAGCAGAGCCACAAGAACGACGATAACAAGCAACAACATGCATCGGAAAACAAAAAGTCTGACGACAATCATCGCGGCGGCAAAGGCAACTTCGCAGAAGATCGGGAACGAGCTTCGGAGGCCGGCCGCAAGGGTGGACAGAAATAATCATCAGCCACCTGATAAAGCCCGCCATCCGGAAAGTGGCGGGCTTATTTCTTGTTGCCTGAGTAAAATATACCCATTAAGTTCGGTGCCAGCTTATATTGCTCTGTCTTGGGGAATTGGCAGAGGGCATTTTTTCCTGCGGCCCTGTTGTCCCGGACTGCCGGCATCTGCCAACCGATCACCGCGCAGGATATCCCAAGCCTCCGTGTAGGCCATATCGAGCAGATACCCAAGGTATTGCGCGCGTTCTGCCTTGGCCATTATTGCTAGCTGACCGATCATACTCCCCAAATATTCGATAACCTCGCGCTGGCGCTCCGAGCGTTCGAACTCAGAAATAGTTGCCAGCGAGTTCTGCGAAACTTTCATCCGATTGATTTGAGTCATATTACCCTCCGCCTGGTGATGCTAAGAATCACCATAGGTCGATACTGCCTCTAAACCATAACTATGGCCAGAGTCGCTCTGGTTGTGTGCGGTTGTAATGCACGTTGATATATTTTGCTTCGGCATTATTGATGAGGAAGGAATACGGCAAGGGACGGCCACGCAATATGTATATGGAAGGCGCTTTTGCATGTCGCCAAAAGATTCACATAAAGATGGAAAGCCGCTAAGCCTGACGGAAGGCATCAACGAACTCAGAGTCACTATAGGAGACAACGAGCAGCTACGGCACATCGTTGAGTTGGTGGAAATAGGTCAGAAGCTCGAATCGGAACAGGCATTCAGCAAGACCGATGCAGTCGAGATTGCAGACATTCTGCTGCGATCTCGAAGCCCAGGGGAGGCTCTGGATTTCCTTGAGCGGTTGGCTGCCCGCGGGCCACGAACCATGTTGCATCGCGCCGTCCTCGGTGAAATCACCAAACGCGCGCGTGTCGGCTGTGGCTGAACCGGATGGAGCGCTGCCGCCTCGCCGACATTGAAATCTCCGCGGGAAAGCTTCCAGAGGCTGATATGCTATAGAATAGAGGTACTAGTATCATCCGCTATTAGGCCCAGAGCGCTAACCCGCAGGCGTTGACGCACGCTCAAAGGTGGTCGCTCTTCTTTGAACAATAGGCAGCGGAGATTGGAAGAGTGGCAACACGACGGAGATTGTCACGCGATATTTTCAGATCGCGACTGGCAAAACGCGAGGAACTGGAAATCCAGATCGCCAAGCAAATTGGCGAATTGTTACGGGAGCACGACCCTACCCTCCATCTGCCCGGCATCCGAACAGCGTCAGGGCTGGCTGCGATGATTGCTGCGCAAATCGCCGTCCAACCGCAATCGGTCCAACGGTCCATGGCTTCCTTGGAGGACCATCTCACAGAGCTTGCGACTGATTTCGTCGCCAACGTTGTGGAGACAGCGCAAAGCAACCTCGACCACGGGATCAAACGTTTCTATGCGGCCGCGCCGATCAATCCGGACGGCCTACAACTGCCTGACGATTGGGCCGGGCCCGTGGCAGGCCCGTCGCTGATCGAAAAGCATTTTGGGATCAATCGGTCCACGCTTCACAGATGGCATAAGCGTGGTGATTGCATCGCTCTCAATGCCAAGACTAGCAAGAAGCCTGTTTTTCCGCTGAAGCAATTTCTTGATGGCCGTCCCGTAGATGGCCTTGCGGAAGTCATCACCATTTTCGGAGATCAGCGCGCAGCGTGGCAGTGGCTTACCTCACCGAACGTGGCCCTGAATGGTGAAGATCCGATTGATCTGCTGATCGAGGGTGAGCAGGATCGCGTGATTGAGCTGGCGCGTAGCTCTCAATCCTGACTTTTAAAGAAAGAACCCGGCAGTTACCTGCCGGGTTCTTCTGTTCAGACGGTGAAACCGATCTTAGAACGAACGCTGGAAGCGGAGGTAACCGCCCCAGCCGTCCTGCTTGCCGCCAACCTTGGCGCCGGTGATGTCACGTGCATAGCCGGACTCGTAGACAACTTCCGGGCGGATGTTGAAGCCGGGAACCAGTGCGTAGTTCACGCCGACAGCAGCGCCGAAGTTCTCATGGTCGTCATAAGCGAGCTGGAAGTCCAGTGCCGCCTTGTCGGTGAACTGATACTTGCCACCGCCCCAGACAGCCCAGTCGCCGCCCCAGACGCCATAATATCCGCTCCTGCCAAGCGTAGTGGCAGTGCCGAGATCCCAGGCGCGATCGAAATCGTAATCCTGCAGACCAGCCATGATCCAGAGGCTCAGAGCTTCGTTGACGTTGAAGTCGACGCGCAGCTTACCGGCAACTTCACCCCAGACGGAGTCGTAGCCGATGACGCCCGAGATCTTGCCCCAGCCCTGCGTGAACGAGGCGCCAGCCACGACATGCGGAACGTAGGAATCGATGGTGTAATTAACCCCGGAACCTTCTTCAACGCCGATCGTGGCCGAGAAGCCGTTGCCGCCGTCGAAAGTGTAGGCGATCAGGTGAGACTTGCCCGGCGAGTAGGCGACGCCGATGTCGTCGTTGATGACCGAACCGGCCGAGTCGGTCAGCGTCTCGAACAGCGAGTCGGTGTAGGCGATGGTCAGGCCGCCGAGCTGAATGATGGCGTGCTCAAGAGCCCAATCCGAAGAGGTGCTCGACCAAGGAGCACCCGTAGGGCCGAGACGGGCATTGGTGCTTTCGATGGAATCGCGCTGGAAGTAGGTGGCGATATAGCCGCGCAGGGTGCCGTACTCAGTCTCCGAACGGGCGTCGAAGGTGAGCTGGGCGCGCATGCGCTTGAAGTAGGTGTCATTGATGTCGACGACGCTGCTGCCAACCAAATCCTTCTTGTCGATGCTTTCGAGGCCCAGCACGTCGCCCACGCCGATGTCATAGCGCAGGTAGCCGCCGACCTTGAGGCAGGTCTCGGTGCCCGGGATGTAGAAGTAGCCAGCGCCGTAGACGTCGCAGATGCGGACGTATTCAGCGGGTTCGGGCTCGGCCACGACGATAGCGTCGGCAGCGCGAGCACCAGAAACTGCGACGAGGGCCGCAGCGGAGCCGAGAAGCAGGCTCTTGATGTTCATGTGTCTCTCCAGTGCAAAACTGAACTGTTTTCCTGAGTGCCCGAAGGCCGTGGGTGAAAAGATCGTGCGAGTCGCCCCTCTTTCCGGCCTGATTGATTTCCCACTGAGCCGATTCATTCAAGCCCAATCCACGCTCACAGGTGCTTTGTCGTGGCCATTGGGAATGGGCTGTTGCAATTTTGACACGATTGAGGCGGGTGCATTAAGAATGTGGTAAGGATTGGTCGCCTTCACCCGCTGGACCGAGTGAAGGTATTATGCTTCTTTGTGGCCCTCGATCTCCAGTCGAGAAGAGGCCTCGTCGAGGACGCATTCCCTGCTGTCCTGATGGGGCCTCTGCATATTCTGGGTTCGGTCGCGACAGTCAATCGTACAGCCCATCGCCAAGCTTACGGTGAGTATCTGGTGAGTTGGAAATGCACCTCACATATAAATAATTGAAATTACAATTATTTCTTATGTTGATGACTGCCTTCCTTGGGCAGATCGGCCGGCGCCAGATTGATCGTCACCCGCTTGGCGGGCATCGAAAGCCCCGAAGCGTGCAGCGCGGCCTGTACGCGCTCCCGGCTTTCGGCCACGGCCTTGTCCGGCAGCCCGACGATGGATATGCCGACCTTTCCGGGCGCAACCATCACCTGCACGTCGACAGGCACGGCCTCGATGCCCTGAAAGGCCACGGTGCGCACGCGTGAAACCATATCCCCGCCCCCAACCAATAACGGCAGGTCCCGGCAGCTTCGTCCCCGCACCGGCCCCTGATCCGGAAATGAAGCACGAAACGCCCTGCTCCGCAAGAACATTACGGGAACAAGTTCGCCTCATAGGTGCAACCAGGTTGCACCAAATTGAAAAAGGAGAACATTTGTTCCGGCTTCGCTTCAGGGTGGCGGTGACGCCGCAAGAAAAATGGCTGGCGGTGCAACACCGCCAGCCATCGATCGCAGCAACAATGCAACCCGTGGCTTACTGAGCAGCAGCCTTGGCGGCGTCGATCCAGCCATCGAAGGTCTGCTGGTTGGCCTTGATCCACTCGTCGGCCTGACGCTCCAGATCGGCCGGCTTGTCCGCGCCCTGATACATCTGGGCGTTCTGCGCGAAGATGTCCTCAAGCGGAATGCTCATTTCCTCGAACAGCTTCTTCGCGGCCGGGTTCTTCTCCAGGAAGTCGTTGTTGGCGACAACCTGAATGTCGTTGGCCGGCCAGCCCATCTGGCACGGGTTGCTGGCGCAGCCCTTCACGTCGGGGATGGAAGTCTGCGATTCCATCTCCTTCTGGTCTTCCGGCAGCGAGGGCTTTTCCACTTCGAGCCACACCACGTCCTCGTCCGGCTTCAGCATGCCGACCGTCCAGTTCGGGGTCCAGGTGTAGAAGAAGATCGGCTTGCCCTGCTCAAAGCGGCTGACGGCGTCCGCCATGGACGCGGAATAGGCGGCCTTGATCGGCTCAACCGTATCGCCCAGCCCGTAGGCTTCCATCTGGTGGGTGATGGTCAGTTCACAGCCCCAGCCGGGCGGGCAGGCGACCAGATCGGCCTTTCCGTCACCATTGTCATCGAACAGCTTGGCGATTTCCGGCTTCTTGAAGTCCTCAACCTTGCGGATATTGTGTTCATCGGCCGTCTTCTTGTCGATCAGATAGCCCTGCAGCGCGCCGCCCTTGGCGACATAGCCGACCGTGCTGCCCTTGCCCTTGATCTCTTCAAGATAGGTGTTGTGCAACGGGAACCAGCCGCTTGCCCAGAAATCCATGTCGCCCTGCGACAGCGCCTGGTAGAAGGGCGGGTTGTCGAGCGCCGTCGGCCCCTGGACCGTATAGCCCAGCGCCTCCATCGCCTTCTTGTAGACCTGCGCCTGGAACCATTCCGTGTCCCAAGTGGGCTGCCCCATACGAACGGTCGTTCCCTCGCCGGGCAACGATTGCGCGACCAGCGGCGAGACGCTGAGCGTCAGCGCCGTCAGCGCCGCGCCGATACCGTAGAGAATCCTGTTTCCAGCCATGTCTTGTTTCTCCCTGTTGTGGTGTGGAGTGAGCTTGGATTTGGTGGTGGTCCGGATGTGCTTCATAATCTCCTTGCGTGGGAACGGGCCGCCGTCAGGCGCCTGTTCTTTTCCTGTCGTTTCCGGTTTCGCCGAGCGCCTGTGTGACCCGGTCGAGGATGATCGCCATCAAGACGATGCCGAGGCCGCCCACGCTGGCGTAGCCGACATCGAGTCTGCCAAGGCCGGTGTTGACGATGAGGCCGAGGCCGCCGGCGCCGATCAGCGCGCCGATCACCGCCATGGAAAGCGCAAGCATCAGTGTCTGGTTGACGCCGGTCATGATGGTGCGCAACGCCAGCGGAAGCTGGATTTCCCAAAGGATCTGACGCGAGGTCGAACCGAAGGCGCGGCCGGCCTCCACCAGTTCCTCCTGTACCTGCCGGATGCCGAGATTGGTGAGACGCACCAGCGGCGGCAGGGCGAAGATGATGGTGGCGATGACCGCCGGCACCATCCCGACGCCGAACAGCATGACGATCGGCACCAGATAGACGAAGGACGGGATGGTCTGCATGACGTCCAGTATCGGCCGGATGACCGACGCCGCCCGGTCGCTGCGCGCCGCGAGAATGCCCGCCGGAATGCCGACGATGATGCAGAACACGACGGCGGTGATGATCATCGCCAGCGTGATCATGGTCTCGCGCCAGATGCCGATCCAGTCGAG
This sequence comes from Aquamicrobium ahrensii, assembly GCF_040545755.1. Classification (NCBI taxonomy): domain Bacteria; kingdom Pseudomonadati; phylum Pseudomonadota; class Alphaproteobacteria; order Hyphomicrobiales; family Phyllobacteriaceae; genus Aquamicrobium; species Aquamicrobium ahrensii. The sequence goes on along the minus strand of NZ_JBEPMN010000006.1, from coordinate 188,939 downwards.
AAGCAGCAGCGACACCAGAGTGAAGATGGCCACGCCCCGGCCCGCCGCCCGCCATGCGCCGAGCACGACGAGAACCAGCAGGACGGCGAAGGGGATGGCCAGCAGCAATGCCTGGAGATTGTCAAGCAGCATCTGGATCGGCATTTGCAGCATGCGGAAGAACGGCCGCAAGACCGGCACCAGCCAGTCCTTGACCACCGCCTGAATCCAGTCGTCGAGCGGCAGTTCGCCATAATGCGAAGGCCGGGCCAGATCGGTGGCGGCGCGGAGCGTGTTCATGGTGTCCGACATGGTCACGATCTCCCCTTTTCAGCAGCGGCCTGCCCGGATAATTCCTTCCCGGCTCCATCGCCGGCAAGCATCGCGGCCATGTCGGCCGCGTCGAGCTGGCCTTCGGGATCGCCGTCGCCGCCCACAACGACAATCGGCTTTCCGTCCGAGACAAGGCCGAACGCCTCATGCAGGGGACGACTGCCTTCTATGGTCACGGCGCCCTTTTCGATCAGCCTCCTGAGCGCGGCAGGGTCGTCGGCGCGCCTTATGGCCGCCCGCACCGGCAGCACCCGCCCGCGATCGATGTCACGGGTGAAGGCCGCCACATAGTCGTCGGCCGGATCAAGCACGATCTCCGCGGGTTTGCCGACCTGCGCCAGCCGCCCGTCCTTCATCACCGCGACATGATCGCCCAGCGTCAGCGCCTCGTTGAGGTCATGGGTGATGAAGATGATGGTTGTGCGGTAGCGGCGCTGCAATTCGATCAGTTCACCCTGCATATCGCGGCGGATGAGCGGGTCGAGCGCGCTGAACGGCTCATCCATCAGCAGGATTTCGGGATCGAGCGCCAGGGCGCGGGCCAGTCCCACGCGCTGCTGCATGCCGCCGCTGAGATTATGCGGGTAACGATCCCCCCAGCCGGCAAGACCGACGTTTTCCAGCGTCTTCAACGCCTTTTCGCGACGCTCGGCCTTGCCCAGCCCGCGCATCTTCAGGCCGTATTCGACATTTTCCGCCACGGTGCGGTGCGGCAGCAACGCGAAATGCTGGAACACCATGGTGATCTTGCCGAGGCGCAATTCGCGAAGGCGCTCGTCCGACGCCTTGAGGACGTCCTCGCCGTCGATCTCGATGGAGCCGACGGTCGGATCATGCAGGCGGTTAAGGCAGCGCACCAGCGTGGATTTGCCCGAGCCCGACAGACCCATGACGACGAATATCTCGCCGGCATCCACTGAAAAGGACACGTTGTCGATGGCAAGCACCGCGCCGGTCTGCTTGAGGATTTCGCTCTTGGAGACGCCTTGCCGCGCAAGCTCGAGCGCTTCGCCGGCTTTGGTGCCGAAGGCTTTGCTGACGCCTCGCACTTCAATGCGACGGGCGGCTTGCTGGCTGTCGGGCGATTCCGGGGGGTGTATTCCGTGCATCAGTTGCGGCCTCCCGAGACAACGGGGGCAATTGCAACCGCGCCGATGAAGGCGGATTTGGATGCTGGAACAGTCGGGCTGGAATTTTCGGCGCTGTTTCCGTCCGGGAAGATGCGGAAGGCGCCGGGCACTATCTGGCATAGGGCTTTCCCGCAGTCGGAAAAGCCTGATTTCAATACAAGGATAACGAGTCTCCTCATTCTTCTTGCCCCCCAATGCTCGTCCCGGGTTCCCGACCGGGCGGCCTTTGTTTGAGGGTCATGATTTCAATCTTGTCTCGGGGTTGTAAACCCCAAGACCCCGAATGATAGGCATTACCTAATGTAATGCAACCCGTAATGAAAAGAACGGGGCTTTTTATGCCTCGGAGAGGGCCGGAGCGGCTTCCGGCCCGGCAACACCCGGCTGGGCGCGCTCGGCGCGAATCCAGCGCAGAAACGCCTCGACCTGAGGCTTGACGGGCTGGCCGTTGCGCAGCACCACGAAATAGGCTTCGCGTGTGCGAAGCGACTCGGCGGAAACGCGCACCAGCCGATTTTGCTCCAAAAGATCGTGGACCAGCCTGTTCCAGCCAAGAGCGATGCCTTCGCCGCGCATCGCGGCATGGATCGCATCCGTGTAGAAGCTGCAACTCAGCGTCACGTTGCGCGGCGCCGCGCCATGCCCGAAGGCGTTGAGCCATCGCTCCCAGCCGATCCAGCTGGGATCGGGGGAATCGCTGACGATCAGACTGTGACGGATGAGATCCGCCACGCAATCGGGAGAGCCGTGGGCGGCCAGATAGTCCGGGCTGCACACCGGGAAAATATCGTCGTTGAACAGCATGATCGCCCGGCCGTCAGTCCAGTTGCCCTCGCCATAACGGATGGCGATGTCGACGTCCTCGCGCAGCAGGTTCACATTGGTGTCCTGGCTGATGACCTTCAGCCTGATTTCAGGGTGAAGACGGCGGAAATCGGAAATCTTCGGCAGCAGCCAGAAATGCGAAAACGCGACCGAAGCCGAGATGACCAGTTCGCCGGGACTGGTTTCAGCAGTGAGCGACTGCACGGTGCGGGTGATGGTGCCCAGCGCTTCCGACATGGATTTCGACAGCGTCTGGCCGCGCTCGGTGAGTTCGATCGAACGATGCAGACGCCGGAAGAGCTGGAAGCCGAGATTCTGCTCAAGCGCCTGCACCTGCCTGCTCACCGCCGCCTGGGTGATGCCGAGCTCGGCTGCGGCGCGCGTGAAGCTCAACTGCCGCGCCGCGGCTTCGAACACCACCAGCGACGTCATGGATGGAAGCTGACGGCGAAAACCAGACATGAGCCTGCCTTATGCTTGAAACCATATGATGGGCCGGAAGCCGGCTTGCGGCAAGCCTTCCATCGCGCTCAGGTTCCCCTCGGCTTGGCGCGGCTGGTGGCCTGCGCCAGCAGCGGGTTCTCCGGCCAGACATGCTTCGGATAGCGGCCGCGCATGTCGGAGCGCACATCGGCCCACGAACCCTGCCAGAAGCCCGGCAGATCGCGGGTTGTCTGGATCGGCCTATGCGCCGGCGACAGCAGCTCCAACGTCAGCGGCACGGCGCCGCCGGCTATGGCGGGATGCGCGCCGAGGCCGAACAGTTCCTGCACGCGGATGGCCAGCACCGGCTGCTCGCCGTCATAGCGGATCGGCACATGGCTGCCGGAAGGCGCATCGAAATGGGTGGGCGCCAGCGCGTTGATGCGCCGCTGCAGCTCATGCGGCACCAATGTGGTGAGGCCGGCGGCCAGCGCACCGCCGCCGATCGAGGCAAGCGAAGCCGAGCCGCTCAGAAACGGCAGAAGCCACTCATCCAGGCGATCGATCAACACCCCTTCCGCCATATCCGGCCAGGGCTCCCCCAGCCCCTTGCGCAGCCATGAAAGGCGCTGGCGCAGCGTCGTCGCCTCCTTGCCCCATGGCAGGATGGCGAGCCCGTTTTCGCGCACGGCGTCGAGCACGGCCTCGTTCGCCACATCGCCCGTCGGCGCAGGCAGCATCCGCTCGGAAAGCACGATGGCTCCCAACCGGCTCTGCTCGCGCACCCGCACGCTCCTGCGCTCCAGATCGAACAGCGTCTCACGGCGGTTTTCGATGCTTTGCCCAAGCAGATCGCGAATATCATCTTCGCTGACCGTTGCTGCGGCGGTGATGCGTGCATTCTGCGCCTTGCCCTGCAAGTCCGCGACGACGAGGAAGGCTTCGCCGGCCAGCGGATCGGCTGCGTCGAGCATCGCGCCCGAGCCATTGGCGAGCACGAAACGTCCGCGTTCGCCACGCGCCCGGGCGACGCGATCCGGCCATGCGTGCAGCAGCAAAGCGCCGGGCGTGGACGAGCCGTCGCGGTCACGGCCCTTGCCTGCACTGTACGCCAGCCGCTCCGCCAACTGCCGTGCGGCTTTGGCGCGGGGCGATCTTTCGCCGGCAAAGCGCATCAGCCGCCGCTCCAGATCAGCGCTGTCGCCGCCCAGTCCGCGCTCGGTCAAAAGCACGGCCAGAAGGGCTGCATCCCGTTCATGGCCGCTGCGGGCGGCTTCGGCCACCATATGCGCAAGCCGCACCGGCAAGGCCAGACGCCGCATCGCCTGCCCGGCTTCGGTGAGGCGGCCATCGGCGTCGATGGCTTCCAGCGTGCGCAAAAGGGCGCGGGCCTCTGTGAGCGCCGGGCCGGGCGGCGGATCGAGAAAGGCGAGGGTCGCGGGATCGGCCACGCCGAAGGCCGCGCAATCGAGCAGCAGGCCCGACAGATCCGCGGCGAGAATTTCAGGAGGCGTAAAGGCGGGCAGCGCCGCCGTCTGCTCGGCACGCCACAGGCGAATCGCGATACCGGGTCCGGTGCGCCCGGCGCGGCCGGCCCGCTGGTCGGCGGAGGCCCGCGACACGCGCACCGTCTCCAACCGTGTCAGGCCGCTCGCCGGCTCGTAGGCGGGAAGGCGCGCAAGGCCGCTGTCGATGACCACGCGCACCCCGTCGATGGTGATCGAGGTCTCGGCGATGGCGGTGGCCAGCACCACCTTGCGCCGGCCGGAGGGCGGGGGGCGGATGGCTGCATCCTGCGCCTTCGCATCCATCATGCCAAATAGCGGCACGATGTCGGTGTCGGCCCCGACGCGGCCTTCCAGCCGCCCGGCGGTGCGTTCGATCTCGCGCTGGCCCGGCAGGAAGGCGAGCACGCTGCCCGTTTCCTCAGCAAGGGTGGCGCGGACGGCGGCGGCCACGGCCTCATCCACCGGCATGCCGGCGGGGCGCTCCTTGTAAAGGATATCCACGGGGAAGGACCGGCCCTCGCTCTCGATCACCGGCGCACCGTCCAGCAATCTTGCCACGCGCGCGCCATCCAGCGTCGCCGACATGACCAGAAGGCGCAAATCGGGCCGTAGCGCGCCCTGCACGTCGAGCGCCAGCGCGAGGCCGAAATCGCCATCCAGCGAGCGCTCGTGGAATTCGTCGAAGATCAGCGCCTTGACGCCAGGCAGTTCGGGATCGTCAAGGATCATGCGCGCCAGCACGCCCTCGGTGACGACCATGACGCGGGTGCGGCCCGATACACGCTTTTCCATGCGCATGGCGTAGCCGACCGTGCCGCCCGGCTCTTCGCCGAGCAGCGAAGCCATGCGCCGCGCGGCGGCGCGGGCAGCCAGCCGGCGCGGCTCCAGCAACACGATGACGCCGTCCTCGCGCCAGCCCGCTTCGAGCAAAGCCAGCGGCGTCAGCGTCGTCTTGCCCGCTCCCGGTGGCGCGACCAGAACCGCCTTGTTGCCGCGGTCGAGCGCTCGGCCAAGATCGGCTAAAACGGCGGTGACCGGAAGCTCCGGCAGCGAAACGGCATTCATGAAGGGCTCAGACCTGCTCCCAGCCGTCATGCCCGCCGGCACGGAAGATGGCGTCGATGACCCTCTGGTTCAGCACCGATTCCTCCAGCGTGAAGATGCGATCCTTGCCGCCGCCGGCGGCGCGGGCAAAGGCCTCGACCTGGAGGCGGTATTGCTGCGCGCTGGGGAAGCGGAAGACCTGCGCCGCATCGTGATCGCGGTTGTGAAGCGTCACGACATGATCGTCATAGCGCCCGGCATTGAAGGGTGACGCCACCTCGATAAAACCCGTGTCGCCGTGGAAAACCATGGCCTGACGCGCGGCCATCTGCGTCGAAAGATAGAAAGACAATTCGAAACTGCCGAAATCGGCGCGCACCGACGAATAGATGTCGGTGCCGAAGGTCGCGTCACGCTCGATGCTCGCCTGCACGCGCAAGGGTTCGCCGCCCGTCGCAAAGCGCGTCGTCACGGCCGGATAGACGCCGATATCGAACAGCGCGCCGCCACCGAGATCGGGCTGGTTGCGCATGTTCCGGGGGTCGACATTGTAGTAGGAGAAGGCTCCCTGCACATGGCGCAGCCGGCCGATGACCCCCTCCGCGATCAGCTCGCGCACCTTGATCCACTGCGGGTGGTGGACGACCATGAAGGCCTCGCTGACCAGCACCTTGTGGTGATCGCGAAGCGCAATCAGCGGCGCGATGTCGTCCGCCTTCAGCGCCAGCGGCTTTTCCACCAGCACATGTTTGCCGGCTTCGATGGCCTTCGCCGCCCATTCCACATGCTGCGAGCTCGGCAGGGGAATGTAGACGCCATCGATCTCCGGGAACGCCAGCAATTCCTCATAGGAGCCGAACGCGTAGGGCGCGTTCCACTGATCCGCCAGGCGCCGGGCGCGGGCCGCATCACGGCTCGCGATGGCCGCCACCACGCCGTTTTCCGAGCCGGCGATGGCCGGCAACAGATGCTCGCGCGCGATATTGGCCGTTGAAAGGATACCCCACCGGAACATGACTTCACCCCGCGCGAACGATGAAAGGCAAGAATGGCGCGAAGCGGGCCAAAAGCCAACCGCCTCGCGCCCACTCCGGGGACAGGTCAGAAATCAGGCCCGCAGCGCGCCGCCGGTCTGCTTTTTGACGTTTTCGACAATACGGCCCGCCAACGCCTCGAAATCCTCTTCCGTAAGGGTCTTCTCCACCGGCTGGATGGTGACCTCGATGGCGATGGATTTCTTTCCATCGCCAAGCGCCGCGCCCTCGAAAATGTCGAACACGCCGACGTCGGTGACCAGCTTCTTGTCGGCGGCAAGCGCCGCCTTCACCAGCGCGCCAACCTCAACCGTCCTGTCGACGACGAAGGCGAAGTCGCGCTTCACCGCCTGGAATGCGGAAAGCTCCAGCTTCGGCTTGGTGCGCGTCGGCTTTGCCTTGGGCTCGGGGATGGCGTCCACGAACACCTCGAAGCCGGCCAGCGGCCCGCTGGCGTCGAGCGCCTCAAGCGTCTTCGGATGGAACTCGCCGAAATGACCAAGCACCACCTTGGGGCCGAGCTTGATCACGCCCGAGCGGCCCGGATGATACCAGCCGGGCGCGGCCGCCTCTATCTGCAAGCGGTCCACCGGTGCGCCACAGGCTTCCAGCACGGCGATGGCGTCGGCCTTGGCGTCGTAGACGCCGACCGGGGCGGCGTTGCCGTTCCAGTGGCGGCCGGAACCATCCAGCTTCGCGGTGCCCCGCCGGATGCCGGCGGCGACGCGACGCTGTTTTTCAGGCGTGTCGCCCTCATAGGCTCCGGACACCTCGAACAGGGCGACATCGCCCATGCCGCGATCCGCATTGCGCTGGGCCGCCGCGATCAGGCCAGGCAGCAGGGAGGGCCGCATATCCGACATGTCGGCGGCGATCGGGTTGGCGAGCTTCAACGCCGCCTGCCCGCCGCCGAACAGCTCGGCGTGCCTTGCCGGAATGAACGACCATGTGACGGCCTCCAGCATGCCGCGCACGGCCAGAGCCCGCCGGGCGAAGCGGCTGCGAATCTGCAGCGTGGTGAGAATCTTGCCGTTCACCGCATCATGGCTGGAAAGCGGGCGCGACTCGATCTCATCGACGCCGTGGATGCGCATCACCTCCTCCACCAGATCGGCCTTGCCGTCGACATCCGGCCGCCAGGACGGCGCCTCGACATCGACCACCTCGCCATCGCCCTGCGGCCTGAAGCCAAGCCGGCTGAGGATCGACAGGCTCTCCTCCTTCGACACGTCGAGGCCAGTGAGCCGTTTCACCTCCGAAAGCGGGAAGGAAACCACCTTCGGCGCATGGCCGGCATAGCCGACGAGCTGCGCCTCGGTCGGTTCGCCGCCGCACAGGTCCAGCACCATGCGGGTCGCCAGCTCCAGCCCCGGCGCCATGAATTCGGGATCGACGCCGCGCTCGAAACGGTAGCGGGCGTCGGTGATGATGCCGAGTGAGCGGCCTGTGCGGGCGATGTTGAGGGCGTTCCAGAGCGCCGATTCGATCAGCACGTCGGTGGTGTTCTCGTCGCAGCCGGAATGCTCGCCACCCATGATGCCGGCGATGGATTCCACACCATTGTCATCGGCGATGACGCACATGTCCGGCGTCAGCTCATATTCGCGGCCATCGAGCGCCAGCACCTTGTCGCCTTCGCGGCCATGGCGCACCACGAGATTGCCGGCGACCTTGGCGGCGTCGAACGCATGCAGCGGCCGTCCGCGATCGAAGGTGATGTAGTTGGTGATGTCGACCAGCGTGTTGATGGGACGCAGGCCGATGGCCAGCAGGCGCTGCTGCATCCACTTGGGCGACGGACCGTTCTTCACCCCGCGCACGAGACGCAGCGCGAAACCGAAACACAGGTCGGGAGCCTCGATGGTCAGCTTCACCGGGCATTCGCCCTTGCCGGCGACCGGTTCGACCGGCGCGGTTTTCAGCGTGCCGAGGCCGGAGGCGGCGAGGTCGCGGGCGATGCCGTAGACGCCCGTGGCGTCCGGGCGGTTCGGCGTCAGGTTGATCTCGATGACCGGATCGTCCAGCCCCGCCCAGCTTGCGTAAGACGTGCCGACCGGCGCATCGGAGGCCAGATCGATGATGCCGTCATGCTCGTCGGAAAGCTGCAATTCGCGTTCCGAGCACATCATGCCATGGCTCTCGACGCCCCTGATCTTGCCGACCGAAAGCGTCACGTCGATGCCGGGAACGTAGGTGCCGGGCGCGGCGAAGGCGCCGATGAGGCCCGCCCGCGCATTGGGCGCGCCGCAGACGACCTGAATGGGCGCGCCATTGTTGACCCTTGGGCCAGCATCGACCGACAGAACGCGCAGCTTGTCGGCGTCGGGATGCTTTTCGGCGGTGAGAACCCTGGCGATGACGAAGGGCCTGAGGGCGGCCTTGTCATCCACGGATTCGACTTCGAGGCCGATCGCGGTCAGCCGCTCGACGATTTCGTCCAGCGTCGCCTCGGTTTCGAGATGCTCTTTCAGCCAGGAGAGGGTGAATTTCATGTGTCTGTTCCTTGCCGCGCGATCAGTTGCTCAGCCCGCCGAACAGCGTCGGCAGGTCGAGCGGACGGAAACCGTAGTGCTGCAGCCAGCGCACATCGGCGTCGAAGAAGGCGCGCAGGTCCGGCATGCCATATTTCAACATGGCGATGCGGTCGATGCCCATGCCCCAGGCGAAGCCCTGATACTCGTCCGGGTCGAGCCCGCCGGCCCGCATGACGTTCGGATGGACCATGCCGCAGCCGAGGATTTCCATCCAGTCATCGCCCTCGCCGAAGCGCACCTCGCCGGGCCGCGAGCGGTCGCACTGGATGTCGACTTCCAGCGACGGCTCGGTGAACGGGAAGAAGCTCGGACGGAAACGCATCTTGACCGACGGCACCTCGAAGAAGGCCTTGCAGAACTCCTCCAGCACCCACTTCATGTTGGCGACGTTGGCGGTCTTGTCGATCACCAGCCCTTCGACCTGATGGAACATGGGAGAATGGGTGGCGTCCGAATCCTGCCGGTAGGTCTTGCCGGGAATGACGATGCGGATCGGCGGCTTCTGCTGCTCCATGGTGCGGATCTGAACCGGCGAGGTGTGGGTGCGCAGCACCTTGCGCTCGCCCTTGTCGTCCGGCTGGAAGAAGAAGGTGTCGTGCATCTCGCGCGCCGGATGGCCTTCGGGGAAGTTCAGCGCGGTGAAATTGTAATAATCGGTCTCGATATCCGGCCCTTCGGCGATGGCGAAGCCGAGGTCGCCGAAGATGGCGGCGATCTCGTCGATCACCTGGCTGATGGGATGGATGCGCCCGCGCTCGGCGGGCGAGGCGCGCACGGGAAGCGTGACGTCCACCTTTTCGGCTTCCAGTCGTGCGGCGATGGCCACGTCGCGCAGCTCGGCACGGCGCGCGGAGAGGGACTCGGTGACGCGGGTCTTGATGCCGTTGATCAGCGGGCCCTTGACCTGCCGCTCTTCCGGGCTCATCGCGCCCAGCGTCTTCAGGAGTTCCGAAACCGAGCCCTTCTTGCCCAGCGCCGAAACCCTGATCGCCTCGAGGGCCGTTTCGTCGCCTGCGCCGGCAATCGCATCCGACAGCGTTCGTTCGAGTTGGTCGATATCCGTCATGATTGTCCTCTTGGCCGCTCGCGGCCGGTGGCTTGAAGGGAAGACGCGGACGCCGGGGCGGCATCGAGCGCGCTTTTCAGGAAAGAGGTGGCCTGCACGGCGTAGAGCGCATCCTTGCCAAGCAGGTTTTCGGGCAGCAGGCGCAACGGCGTCATCCAGCGATGGAAGAAACCGACAAGCCGTGACAGGGCCGGGACCACCGCTGCGGGCGCAGCGCCGCGCCAGGCCGAGAAGGCGCGCATTTGCGTGCCCGGCAAGGCGGCGCGTGACGATATTTGCAGGAACAGCAGCCACAGGTCGCGGGCCTGCGCCATCGACAGGTCCATCACCGCTTCGGGCTCCTCCTCGAAATCGAGAAAGCCGACGCGATCATCCTGCAAAAACATGTCGCGCGGATGCGGCCTGCCATGACAGAGCCCGGCGCGGTGCGCCTCGCCCAGCGCCCGCGCCAGTTTCACCAGCAGGTCGTCATGGGCGGCGGCGTCCACGCAGAGCAGGTCGCCCAGACGCTTCTGGGCAGTCGCCCCGACATCGGAAAGCACCAGCACGGATGGCTCGCTGTACACTATGCCGGCCACCGGGAAACCGGCGGTGCGGAAGCGTTCCATCTTGTTGCGCTCGCGCTCCAGCCCGGCCTGCCCCTGGGCGCGGGCGGAGGAGCGCAGGAACATGGGCAGCAGGGGCGAGGCCAACGCGTGCAGCACCTTGCCATAGGGCATGCGCTCGACATCGTAGCGCTTGATCCAGACGCGACGGCCCCCGACCTCGGCACACGCAACGCGCAGATGCGCATTCGCGGCCACGAGGCCCGGCAAGCTTGCCAGAGCTTCGGCGGAAAGCGTCCCTGTGCTGTCGTTTGCGTGCGTGCTCATCGCATCCCATAAGAAAACCCGCGCCAGCCTGCCAGCGCGGGTTTCCCAAATCGTTATGTTGCAGAAAGCTTCGGGAAAACGCTGGCTTAAGCTACAGCGCTCTCAAAAGCATTCGGCGTGGTGTCCTTGAGGTACTCAAGCGCGGTCTTCGACTTCGCCACCAGCGCGGCGAAAGCCTGCGGCTCATGGATGGCCATGTCGGACAGCACCTTGCGGTCGATTTCGATGCCGGCCTTGTTGAGACCGTCGATGAAACGGCCGTAGGTCAGGCCGTGCTCGCGCACCGCAGCGTTGATGCGCTGGATCCACAGAGCGCGGAAGTTGCGCTTGCGGGCCTTGCGGTCGCGATAGGCGTATTGCAGCGACTTCTCCACCGCCTGCTTGGCGATGCGGATGGTGTTCTTGCGGCGGCCGTAAAAGCCCTTGGCGGCCTTCAGAACCTTCTTGTGCTTGGCGTGGCCAACCGTGCCTCTTTTCACGCGCATGTCATGATCTCCTTAAAATCGTTCCAACCGGCTCAGAGGCCGCCGCCGTTAGGCAGGTAGTTCTTGATGACCTTCTTGGCGTCCGGCTCTGCGAGAACCATGGTGCCGCGGGCATCGCGGATGAACTTGTTGGTACGCTTGATCATGCCGTGGCGCTTGCCGGCGGCCTGGGCCAGCACCTTGCCGGTGCCGGTGATCTTGAACCGCTTCTTGGCGGACGATTTGGTCTTCATCTTGGGCATTTTGCTTGTCTCCTTGTCGGGCGGGATCGCCCTTGTCTTCGCTCCGGACCGACCAAAGTCCGGAAAGCAAGCGAAACCGCCACGGCATGCCCTGCCGGGCGGTTTTCATGAACGGCGGGTCTATACGGCAAAGCGAGCCAAAGCGCAACACCTTGCCGCCAAAGCGAAAGCCGGCTTACGGAACGGTGAACAGCACCGGCAGCATACCAGCCATCTGGGCGCTGTCGATGGACTCGAAAACCGGCATCGCCAGCAGGAACACCAGTCCGTCCAGCAGGGTGGTTTTAAGCAGGCGCGGGCGGAACGAGCCTGTGTCGCCCTCGTCATAGAGCGACAGGTCGGGAATGAAGCGGGGAACGCGGGAGAGATAGGCTTCGTAGGGCGCGCCAAGCACGTCCTTCAGGAAACGCTCCTCGCGCAGGATCACGAAACGGAAGGCGAAGGCGCACAGGAACGCGAAGCCGAACATGGCCGTCAGCGAGCCCATCTGCGCGCCGACGCCGGCGGCCGCCAGCGTCGAAAACACATAAAGCGGATTGCGGGTTATCGAGTATGGGCCACCCGTCACGACCTCGGCCGACTTGCGTCCGCCGATATAAAGGGTCGCCCAAAGCCGTCCGACTATACCAAGGAAAATCAGCAGCACGCCGAACATTTCTATGGTTTCGTGGACGACGGATTCAGGCGGATAGGTCGACTGGCCGACCAGCAACAGGCTGCATAACAGCACGATCAAAACCGCAAGCACCCTACGGCGTGCGCGCTGATAATTGCTCAGCCCTGGCCTGCCCGGCGCGGCCTCACCCTGAGAATGCGCCGCACCTTCGCCCATGACGGTCTCCGTTCACAATGTCGGGACGCCGTCATGAGCACGGGCTTGCGGCAGGATCATGGCGGCCGCCCGCAGGCGACGGCATCCGGCCCGAAAAATAACGGGCCTTTCGGGACCGCGCTTCAGCGCGGCGCAAGCACCATCATCATCTGGCGGCCTTCGAGCTTCGGCTCGGCCTCCACCTTGGCGATCGTCGCGGTTTCCTCACGAACCCGGTTGAGGAGTTGCATGCCAAGTTCCATATGGGCCATTTCGCGGCCTCTGAACCGAAGCGTGACCTTCACCTTGTCGCCGTCCTCGAAGAACCGTCGCGCGGCCCGCATCTTGACCTCATAATCGTGGTCGTCGATGTTCGGGCGCATCTTGACCTCTTTGATCTCGATGACCTTCTGGTTCTTGCGGGCTTCCGCCGCCTTCTTCTGGGTGGCGTATTTCAGCTTGCCCAGGTCGAGGATCTTGGTGACCGGCGGATTGGCGTTGGGGGAAATCTCAACGAGGTCCAGCCCGGCCTCTTCGGCGAGCAGGAGGGCTTCGCTGGTGGCAATTTCGCCGCGGTTGTTGCCGTCGGCATCGATAAGCTGGACGCGGGGGACCTTGATGTCCCGGTTAGCGCGCGGCCCTTCCTTGGTGGGCGCTGCTGCTTTGAAAGGTCTGCGAATGGTCGTATTCTCCTCGAATTGTTGATACGGCGGATGCGGAGGCGCCTATGCAGGAAGCACGTGCGCGGTGTCAATAGCACAGCAGACAACGAAAATCACCATAATCCACGATGTCAACCGGCCATTCATATTCGCCTGTTGCGAATCGGGAAATCGCGAGGCGGCTTTTCCAGCCGGCCAGCCTGTGCCACAACACGCGGCCTGAACAGGAGCATATCATGACCGCATCGCAAGTCGAGTTTCTGGATGTCGACGGCATGGAGATCGCCGTGCGCCGCCAGGAGGGTGATGCGCCCGGCGTGGTCTGGCTGGGCGGGTACAAGTCGGACATGCTCGGCACCAAGGCCGAAGCGCTGGCCGAATGGTGCACGGGACAGGGCCGCGCCTTCATACGGCACGACTATTCCGGCCATGGCGAATCAGGCGGAGAGTTCAAGGACGGCACGATCTCGAAATGGCTGCGCGAGAGCCTGGCCGTGTTCGCCCGCTATACGCGCGGACCCCAGGTGCTTGTCGGCTCGTCGATGGGCGGATGGATTGCGCTGCGCATGGCGCAGGAACTTCTCAAGGCCGGCGAGAACCGCGTCAGGGGGCTGGTGCTGATCGCGCCAGCGCCGGATTTCACCGCCGAACTGGTCGAGCCCTCGATGACGGCGGCGCAGCGTGAGGACCTGGCAAGCCAGGGCTATTTTCAAATCCCTTCCGAATATGTGGACGAGCCTTACATCTACACGCGCGCGCTGATTGAGGACGGGCGCGACAATCTGGTGATGAACGGTCCGATCGACACCCATTGCCCGGTCCATATCCTGCAAGGGATGCAGGACGAATCCGTGCCGCACGCCCATGCGCTGAAGCTGGTCACACTGCTTCCCGCAGACGACGTCACGCTCTCGCTGGTGCCGGACGGCGATCACCGCCTGTCACGGCCACAGGACATCGACCTGCTGGTTTCGGCGGTAAACGACATGGCCGCGCGGGCCGCCCACCAGAACGACTGACTTTCTCTTCCCGTACGAGTTTCCGTCAGATGCGCATATCCATCCCCGTATCCGCCTTCGTGGCGGCGATCGTCGGCTTCGGCGGAACGCTCGCCATCGTCATCGCCGCCGCCGCGGCGGTTGGCGCGACCCAGTTGCAGACGGCGAGCTGGGTCACGGCGCTGTGCCTCGCCATGGCCTTCGAGACGGCATGGCTGTCATGGCGCACGAAAATGCCGGTCATCACCGCATGGTCGACGCCGGGCGTGGCCCTCATCGCCGCCTCCAGCGGCTTTTCCATGGGCGAAGCGGTCGGGGCTTTTCTCGTCACCGGCGCGCTTCTGGTGGCGACGGCCCTGTTTCGGCCGCTGACCCTGCTGATTTCGCGCATTCCCGCATCCGTCGCTTCGGGAATGCTGGCCGGCATCGTCGTCACCTTCGCCACGGAAGCGGCGAAAACGGCGCCCGTCGATCCATGGCTGATCGTGCCGCTGATCGCCGCCTTCTTCGTGCTCAGGCTGGTCAATCCGGCAATTTCAGTGCTGGCCGTGCTGATCGGCGGCGGCGCGGCGGCGTTCCTGACCGGGCGCGTGGGCGGCCTTCCGACCCCCGAACTGTCGACGCTGACGTGGATCTGGCCGGAATTTTCGGCCGGCGCGATCGTCGGCCTTGCCGTGCCGCTCTATCTGGTCACCATGGCCTCGCAGAACCTGTCGGGTCTGGCGGTGCTGCGCGCCTCCGGCTACGAGCCCGATCCCGCGCCGCTGATCGGGGTGACCGGTCTGTTTTCGGTGCTGACCGCGCCGTTCGGCGCCTCCACCACCAACCTCGCCGCGATCTCCGCCGCCATCTGCACCGGCCCGGACGTGCATCCCGATCCGGCCGAGCGCTGGAAGACCGGACCATTCTACGCTCTCGCCTATCTCGTCTTCGCCATCTTCGGCGCTTCGCTGGTGGCGATCTTCGCAGTGCTGCCGCAAAGCCTGATCGTGCTGGTGGCGGGACTGGCGCTGCTCGGCCCTCTCGCCAACGCGCTCACCATTGCGCTTCAAAAGGACGGGGAGCGCATGGCCGCCACCGTCACCTTCGCCGTCACAGCCTCGGGCGTCGTCCTGTTCGGCGTCGGCTCCGCCTTTTGGGGACTGGTGGCGGGCCTGATCGTACTGGGCCTCGACAGGTTGAAAAAATAGAAGCAATCCCCGTAGCTTGGCCGGATCGTTCCGATTTTGTCTTGAATCGCCTTTTTTCGCTTCCCATCTCGTTTTTCAGGCAGCCCGACCGGCTGGCTCCAACTGAAGGAACGCGAAAAACATGAACACGACTGCACTGATCCGCCCGGCATGGACGCCGGCGACCATCGCGCTGATGGTGATCGGCTTCATGGTTTTCTGGCCTCTCGGCCTCGCCATGCTCGCCTACATCATCTGGGGCGACCGGCTCGAAGGCTTCAAGAAGGACGTCAACCGCGCGACCGACGGCCTGTTCTCCGGCTGCCGCCGCGGCGCTGACAAGGCCCAGCGCTGGGGTAACCCCCGCACCGGAAACGTCGCCTTCGACGACTGGCGCGAAAAGGAACTGACCCGTCTTGAGGAAGAGCGCCGCAAGCTCGACGAGATGCTGGCCGAGTTCGACGAATATGCGCGTGAACTGCGCCGCGCAAAGGACCAGGAAGAGTTCGACCGTTTCATGGCCCAGCGCAACCGCTCGACCGCCCCGGCGACCACCGAAACCGCCACCGGGACGACCAGCGAAGCGTCGACCGGACAGGCTCCGAAGAAGCGCGGCAAGTCCAACGACAATCTGCTCGACGACTGAGCCTGAACCTTGTCTCCCCGGCAGACGGCGTCGCTTCGGCGACGCCGTTTGTTTTTGACGTGACTTCCTGCCGGGCTCGGCCCGCCAATCACCCCATCCATCCAGCCGGCGAATCGCCTATGGTGCGGCCATGTCCTTCGGCTTCTTTCGCAATCTCAATGGGGCCGCCAAGCCCGCGCCGCAACCGGTCGAACAGCGCGAGCACACGGTCGCCGGCCGCACGCTGCCGCTGCGCATCGTGGAAAACGGGCGGGCACGCCGTCTGACCCTGCGCATCGACGCCGGCGGGCAGGGCCTGCGCATCACCGTGCCGCCGGGCCTGCGGGGCGGCGAGGTCGACAAATTCCTGACCCGCCATCAGGGCTGGCTGGAAGAAAAGCTGGCGAAACTGCCGGACCGGCCGCAGGTGCGCCCCGGCATCAAGCTCCCGCTCTATGGCGTGCCGCACAGGATCGTGCATGAATCGGGCAAGCGCGGGCTGGCCTTGGCCGGCGAGGACGAGGCCGGCCCCGTGCTCATCGTCCATGGCGAGCCCGCCCATCTGCCAAGGCGCGTGGCGGACTTCCTCAAGCGCGAGGCTCGGCGCGAGATCGGCGCGCTGGTCGAGAAGCACACGGCGGCTGTCGGCCGCAAGGCCAGGGCGGTGCGCTTCAAGGACACGTCGAGCCGCTGGGGCTCCTGCACCGCCGATGGCGTGCTGTCCTTCTCATGGCGCATCATGATGGCGCCGCGCCCGGTCATCAACTACCTCGTCGCGCATGAGGTCGCGCACCTGCGCGAGATGAATCACGGCCCGAAATTCTGGAAGCTGTGCGAGGAATTGTGCCCGGATACCGAGCGGTGCAAGGCATGGCTGAAGCGCAACGGCTCGGCCCTTCAGGCGATCGCCTTCGAATAAGCGCCGCCGTCCTCAGTCGTCATTGGCGGCGTTGAGTTCGTCCGGGTGCAGCGACCCGCCCGTATGACGCGGCCAAGGCAGAAAATCGCGATCGAAGGCTTCGCCGCCGAAATAATCCAGCGCGCGCTGGCCTTCCGCGCCATCCATGCCGGCGCGTTCCAGGAGATACGCGATGACCTGGCGGGCCTGCGCCAGCTTTTCCTTCGCTTCGCGAGTGCTGTCGCCGGTCATCCTCGTTTCCTTTCCCGTAAGGCGGCCTGGAGCGCCGCGCGTCTTTTCGCTCCGATGCTCTAGCCGCGCCTGGCCTCCACGCAATCCCAGAACAGGGCGGCTATATCGGCGCCGCCGAAACGCGACACCTCACGGATACCGGTCGGCGAGGTGACGTTGATCTCCGTCATATAGTCGCCGATCACATCGATGCCGACCAGTATGAATCCGCGCTCCTTCAGCGAAGGGCCGATCGCCTCGCAGATCTCGCGCTCGCGGGCGGTCAGACCGGTCTTCTCGGCGCGGCCGCCGACATGCATGTTCGAGCGCGATTCGTGGTCGGCCGGAACGCGATTGATGGCGCCGACGGCCTCGCCATCGATGAGGATGATGCGCTTGTCGCCCTTGCGCACGTCCTTCAGATAACGCTGGACGATGAAGGGCTCGCGAAACATCTGCGAGAACATTTCCAGCAGCGACGAAAGGTTCTGGTCGTCGTCGCGCAGGTGGAAGATGCCTGCGCCGCCATTGCCGTAGAGCGGCTTGATGATGACGTCGCCATGCTGGCGGCGGAAGGCGGCCACTTCCTGCGGGTCCTTGGTGATAAGCGTCTCCGGCATCAGGTCGGCGAACTCGGTGACGAAGATCTTTTCCGGGCTGTTGCGCACCCATGCCGGATCGTTGACCACCAGCGTCTGCGGATGGATGCGCTCCAGCATGTGGGTGGTGGTGATGTAATTCATGTCGAAGGGGGGGTCCTGGCGCAGCAGGATGACGTCCATTTCCGACAGGTCGGCGCGAACCGGATCACCCAAAGTGTAGTGGCTGCCCTTTTCGTCGCGCACCGTCATCTCCTCGACGCGTGCGAACACCTTGCCATCGAGCATCGAGAGCCGGTCGGGCGTATAATGATAAAGGGAATGGCCACGCCGCTGCGCTTCCAGCGACAGCGCGAATGTGGTGTCACCGGCAATCGACACGGTTGAGATATGGTCCATCTGGACCGCGATCCTGAGCGGCATGGGGAAGGTCTCCGAAGTCACGAGGCGTGAGATATAGGCAAGTTGGCATTCCCTGCCAATGCGGCGTCGGGACGAAGAAGGCGGCCGCAGTGAAATAACATTCCATTCGATACCTTTCCTAAAGGCTTTGATGCCATGGTCCGCCCGACGATTCTTTTAAAAATTTCCAGGAAGCGCGATGAACATGCCGTTTGGCGGCCGGCAAGTCAGCAGAGACGGCAATGATCTGGCTTTTACCGACGCACTGACCGGTCTCGGCAATCACCGGCGCTTCTGCGACCGGGTCGATCGCCTGATCCGGGACCGCGCCGACGACCCCGCTCCCTTCGCCATCGGCATTCTCGACCTCGACGGCTTCAAGCCGATCAACGATCTGTTCGGCTATCAGGCCGGCGACGACATACTCGCCCAGATCGCCATGCGCCTGCGCGCCTCCATGGACGACCATTCCTCGGTTTGCCGCATCGGGGCGGACGAATTCGCCTTCCTGTGTCCGCTGGTGTTCAGCGAGGAGGCGGCGGCCGAAAGAGCGCGCACCCTGATCGAGATCCTGTCGGCTCCCTATGATGTCGGCGAGCGCACGGCCCGGCTTTCGGCTTCGGCCGGCTGCTCGCTGTTCTACTCGCAGGACGAAACCACCGGGATACTGCTCAGCAAGGCAGAAACCGCCCTCTATCACGCCAAGCGTTCTGGGCGCGGACAGGTCACCGTCTACACGCGCGAGATGGAGGAAGCCGCAAGGCGCCTCACCCATATCGAGCAGGCGCTCCGCCGCGCGGTTTCGACCGGCGAGGTGGAGCCGCATTTCCAGCCCATCGTCGACCTACCGACACGACGCATCATCGGCTTCGAAACGCTGGCGAGGTGGACCGACCCCGATCTCGGGCACGTCTCGCCGGCCATTTTCATCCCGATCGCCGAAGAGCGCGGCATAATCGGACCGCTCTCGCAGCTCGTGCTTCGCAAGGCGGCCGAAGCGGCGCGGGCCTGGCCGCAGGACCTGTTCCTGTCCTTCAACCTTTCGCCGTCGCAGCTCGTTGACCAGAACACCGGCCATCACATCCTGGCCATGCTGGAGCGCACCGGGCTCGATCCGCACCGGCTGGAGGTCGAGATCACCGAAACCGGGCTGATGAGCGATTCCGCCTCGGTCGCCAAGATCATCGACGACCTGCGCCGCCACGGCATCCGCGTCGCGCTCGACGATTTCGGCACCGGACAGTCCTCGCTCAGCCGCCTGCGCGAATTTCCGTTCGACAAGCTCAAGATCGACCGCGCTTTCGTCTCCTCCATGCTGGAGGACCGGCCGTCGCAACACATCATCCGCGCCATATTGTCGATGTGCGAGGGGCTCGGCATCCATGTCGTCGCCGAGGGCATCGAAGAGGAGAAGCAGGCAGAACTCCTGCTCGAATTCGGCTGTCAGGCCGGACAGGGCTTCCTGTTCGGAAAGCCGGTCGACGCCGCCTCCACGCTGGCCCTGCTTCACAGCCTGATGCGAAGCTTGCCGCAGACAGCCGTGAGCTGAGCAGCGCCGCCGACGGCCATTTTCCGAATCCTCCTGTATTCTGACGAATGCTTGTTGTCGGGATTTTCATGGAAATCCGCCACACCGCCGCAACATATCCAGCGCTTTGATCCGCCACCTCTTCCGTCGCGGCATGCAGATTCGCTCCCCGCCTCGCGATATTGACGTTTACGCAAACGTCAATCTTTGCTATGTCTGCGCCATTATCGGATTCAGTGCGCTGCGCGCGCCCGCATCATTCCCACGGGTGGAGGAACTGCATGCCCATCTACCAGTCACCGGTCCAGAACACGCTTTATCTTCTCAACGACGTTCTGGGTTACGCGAACCATGCCAACGTGCCCGGCTTCGCCGACGCCTCGCCGGACATGCTGGAAGCAATATTGGCCGAGGGCGCGAAGCTGGCGGAAAACGTCATGCTGCCGCTCAACCGCGTCGGCGACCTCGAAGGCTGCAAGCGCCATGACGACAGCTCGGTGACGACGCCGAAAGGCTTCCGGGAGGCCTATCAGCAATATCGCGAGGGCGGCTGGATGGGGCTGGCCATCCCGGCCGAATATGGCGGACAGGGCCTGCCCTATACGCTTCATGCCGCCGTCGGCGAATATCTGTCGTCCGCCAACATGGCGCTGATGATGTATCCGGGCCTCACCCAGGGCGCGATCGCCGCCATCCTCGTCCACGGCAGCGAGGAGCAGAAGCAGACCTTCCTGCCGAAGATGGTCGATGGCGCATGGACCGGCACCATGAACCTGACCGAGCCGCATTGCGGCACGGATCTCGGCCTGCTGCGCACCAGGGCGGTCCCGAACGGCGACGGCGCCTATCGCATCTCCGGCCAGAAGCTCTTCATCTCGGCCGGCGACCACGACATGAGCGACAACATCATCCATCTGGTTCTGGCCCGCATCGAGGGCGCGCCGGACGGTGTGAAGGGCATTTCGCTATTCATCGTGCCGAAGTTCCGCCTCGACGCCAACGGCGATGCCGGCGCGGACAACGGCGTGTCCTGCGGCTCGCTTGAAGAGAAGATGGGCATCCACGGCAACGCCACCTGCGTCATGAACTATGACGAGGCCGAAGGCTATCTGATCGGCGAGGAGAATGGCGGCCTGAAGGCCATGTTCGTGATGATGAACGAGGCCCGCCTCGGCGTCGGCCTTCAGGGACTGGCGATGTCGGAGATCGCGTACCAGAACGCCGCCGCCTATGCCCGTGAGCGGCTTCAGGGCCGCTCGCTGTCGGGTGCGAAGAACCCGCAGGGCAAGGCTGATCCGATCATCGTCCACCCCGATATCCGCCGCGCGCTGATGACCATGCGCGCCTTCAACGAAGCCGGCCGCGCTCTGCTTTTGTGGACGGCGCTGAATTCCGACATCGCCCATCGTTCCCAGGACGAGAAGGAGCGGCAAGCAGCCGACGACATGCTTGGCCTGATGACCCCGGTGGTCAAGGGTGTGCTCACCGACAAGGGTTTCGAGCACACGGTGATGGCTCAGCAGGTGTTCGGCGGGCACGGCTATATCGAAGAGCATGGCATGAGCCAGTTCGTGCGCGACGCCCGCATCGCCATGATCTATGAAGGCGCCAACGGCATCCAGGCGCTCGACCTCGTCGGCCGCAAGCTGGCGCTGAATGGCGGCCGCGCCGTGCAGGCCTTCTTCACGGAAGTGGGCGAGTTCTGCGAGGAAAACCGCGCCGACGAGAACCTCGCGCCCTTCACCAAGGCCATCAAGAAGGGCCTCAACGACCTGCAAGCCGCGACCATGTGGCTGATGCAGAACGCCGTCGCCAAGCCCGACAATGCGGGCGCGGCCTCGACCGACTATCTGCATCTCTTCGGCCTCGTCGTGCTGGGCTACATGTGGGGCCGCATGGCCAGGGCCTCGCAGGAGAAGCTGGCCACAGTCGCGGAAGACGCCGCCTTCCACGAGCACAAGATCGTCATCGCCCGCTACTTCATGGAGCGCGTCATGCCGGAGACCGCGGCGCATCTCGCCCGCATCTCCACCGGCTCCGACACCATGATGGCGCTGCCGGCGGAGGCGTTCTAGGATTTCAGGATTGGATGATCTCCCTTCGATTTCCATATGAGGGGGACGCTGGAGGAAAAGCATGACCAGTCCCGCCGAAATTCTGTCCGTGCCGAAGCCCGGCTGGGCCGGGGAAGACGTCGCCATGCTCTACGACATGGCGCACCGCTTCATGTCGGAAGAGATCGCGCCAAACTACGACGCCTACGAAAAGAACGAGATCGTCGATCGTTCCGCCTGGGAAAAGGCGGGCGCGGCGGGCCTACTGTGTCCTTCCATGCCGGAAGAGTATGGCGGCGCGGGCGGCAATTTCGCCCATGAGAGCGCCATCATCGAAGCGATCGGCCATGTCGGCGTCGACGGCTTCGGCATCGGCCTGCACAACGCCATCGTCGCCCCCTACATCCTCCACTACGGCTCGCAGGAGCAGAAGAAGAAATGGCTGCCTAAGCTGGCGAGCGGCGAACTGATCGGCGCCATCGCCATGACCGAGCCCGGCGCGGGCTCCGACCTGCAAGGCGTGCGCAGCCGCGCCGACAAGGATGGCGACCACTACCGCGTCAACGGCTCAAAAACCTTCATCACCAACGGCCAGCTCGCCAATCTGATCATAGTCGTCGTCAAGACCGACCCGGAAAAGGGCGCGAAGGGCACCTCGCTGATCGTTGTCGAGACCGATGGCGCGGAAGGCTTCGAGCGCGGCCGCAACCTCGACAAGATCGGGCTCAAGGCCAACGACACCTCGGAGCTGTTCTTCAACGACCTGCGCGTTCCGACCTCCAATCTGCTGGGCGGGGAAGAGGGCCAGGGATTCATTCAGCTCATGCAGCAACTGCCGCAGGAGCGGCTGATGATCGGCACCACGGCGATCGCCATGGCCGAGCGGGCGCTGGCGCTGACCATCGACTATGTCAGGGAGCGCAAGGCGTTCGGCCAGCCGATCCTTTCCTTCCAGAACACCCAGTTCAAACTGGCCGAACTGAAGACCGAAATCACCATCGGCCGCGTCTTCTACAATGACTGCGTGACGCGCCATCTGGCAGGCGGGCTCGATCCGGCCACGGCCTCCATGGCCAAATACTGGCTTTCCGAGCTTCAGGGCAGGGTCATGGACGAATGCCTGCAACTGCATGGCGGCTATGGCTACATGAACGAATATCCGATCGCGCGCATGTGGCGCGACGCCCGGGTGCAGCGCATCTATGGCGGCGCCAACGAGATCATGAAACTGCTGATCGCACGAAGCCTGTGAGGAATCCCATGTCGACCTATGTCGCGGAAATCGAGTGGACGGCCAATCCGGAGGAAAACTTCCGGGCCGGACGCTATTCGCGGGTGCATGAAATCCGCTTCGACAACGGCCTTGCAGTGCGGGCGTCGGCTTCGCCCAGCGTCGTGCCCCGCCCCTATGCCGATCCCACGGCGGTCGATCCGGAAGAGCTGATGGTGGCGGCGCTTTCCTCCTGCCACATGATGTCCTTCCTCGACCTGGCGCGTCGCGCCGGCGTCACCGTGCTCGCCTATCACGATGCGGCGGAAGGCGTTCTGGAAAAGCGCGAGGACGGGCGTGTCGCGCTGACGACGGTCACGCTGCGGCCCCGCATCGACTGCGACGCCGACCGCGCCACGCTCGACGACCTGCATCACAAGGCGCATGAGGTCTGCTTCATCGCCAATTCCGTCAGGACCGACGTTCACGTCGAGCCGGTTTTCGAACATTCAGGGAAGGAAGCACATCATGGCTGAAGCCTATGTCTATGACGCGGTGCGCACACCGCGCGGGCGCGGCAAGAAGGACGGTTCGCTGCACGAGGTGCCCGCGGTTCGCCTCGCCGCAAGGACGCTGGAAGCGATCCGCGACCGCAACGAGCTGGACACCGGCCTTGTCGACGACATCATCTTCGGCTGCGTCGATCCGGTCGGAGAAGCCGGCGCGGTGATCCCGCGCGCCGCCGCCTTCGAGGCCGGCTATGACACACGAGCCCCCGGCATGCAGATTTCGCGCTTTTGCGCCTCCGGCCTCGACGCCATCAATCTCGGTGCGGCCAAGATCGCCCAGGGCGCGGACGACCTCGTCATCGCCGGCGGGGTCGAATCGATGAGCCGCATCGGCATGGGCGCGGCCGGCGGCGCATGGTTCATGGACCCGTCGGTCGGCTTCCCCGGCTGGTTCGTGCCGCAGGGCATTTCGGCCGACCTCATCGCCACCAAATACGGCTTCTCCCGCGACGACGTGGACGCCTATGCGGTGGAAAGCCAGAAGCGCGCCGCCCATTCGTGGGAAAAGGGCTGGTTCAAAAACTCGGTCATTCCGGTCACGGACCAGAACGGCCTGACCATCCTCGACCGCGACGAGCATATGCGCCCCGACACCGACATGCAGGCGCTGGCTTCCCTCAACCCGTCCTTCGTCATGCCGGGCGAAATGGGCGGCTTCGACGCCGTGGCCGTGCAGAAGCACCCGGAGATCGAGGCGGTCAACCACGTCCACCATGCCGGCAATTCCTCCGGCATCGTGGACGGCGCGGCAGCCGTGCTGCTAGGCTCGAAAAAGGCCGGCAAGGCGATGGGCCTGAAGCCCCGCGCCCGCATCCGCGCCTTCGCCAATATCGGCTCCGAGCCGGTGCTGATGCTGACCGGCCCGGTCGACGTGACCGAAAAGCTGCTCAAGCGCGCGAAGATGAAAATCTCGGACATCGATCTGTTCGAGCTCAACGAGGCCTTCGCCAGCGTGGTGCTGCGCTATTGCCAGGCCTTCGACATTCCGCACGACAAGATCAACGTCGCCGGCGGGGCCATCGCCATGGGCCATCCGTTGGGGGCCACCGGCGCGATGATCCTCGGCACGGTGCTGGACGAACTGGAGCGGCGCGACCTCAACACCGCGCTGGTGACGCTGTGCATCGGTGCAGGCATGGGCACCGCCACCATCATCGAACGCGTCTGATCGGAGGGCAGGACAAATGACCTACAAGAATTTCACCGTCGAAACCGACGCGGACGGCATTGCGCTCGTCACTTGGGACATGCCCGAGCGCTCGATGAACGTCTTCACCGAAGAGGCGATGCGCGAGCTGGACAGCATCGTGGACCGCGTGACCGGCGACGCCGCGATCAAGGGTGCGGTCATAACCTCCGGCAAGGACACATTCTCGGGCGGCGCGGACATCACCATGCTGCAAAAGATGCTCTCGGTCTTCGCCGAGGAAAAGGCCACCGATCCGCAGAAGGCCACGCAGAAGCTGTTCGAGACCGCCGGCTATATGACCGGCCTGTTCCGCAAGCTGGAAACCTGCGGAAAGCCGTGGGTGTCGGCCATCAACGGCACCTGCATGGGCGGCGCTTTCGAGCTTTCGCTTGCGTGCCATGCCCGCGTCGCAGCCGACAGCGACAAGGTGAAAATGGCCCTGCCCGAAGTGAAGATCGGCATCTTTCCCGGCGCGGGCGGCACCCAGCGCGTGCCGCGCCTGACCGACCAGCAGCAGGCCTTGCAGATGCTGACCAGCGGCCAGACGCTGACCCCGAAGAAGGCAAAGTCGATGGGCCTGATCACCGAGGTCGCCGAACCGGCCAAGCTGGTCGAGACCGCCAAGGGTCTTATAAAGAACGGCCTTTCCGCCGTTCAGCCATGGGACCAGAAGGGCTTCAAGCTGCCCGGCGGGCCGATCTATTCTGCGGCGGGAGCCAATCTGTGGCCGCCAGCCATCGCCATCCTGCGCCGCGAGACCTATGGCAACTATCCGGCCGCCGCCGCGATCCTCAAATGCGTCTATGAGGGCCTGCTGGTCCCGTTCGATACAGCGCTTCGCATCGAACAGCGCTATTTCACGCAGATCATGCAAAGCCCGGAAGCGGCGGCCATGATCCGCTCGCTGTTCATCTCGCTTCAGGAGTTGAACAAGGGTGCGCGTCGTCCTGAAGGCGTGCCGGAAACGAAGTTCAAGAAGATCGGCGTCATCGGCGCGGGCTTCATGGGCGCGGGTATCGCCTATGTCACGGCCAAGGCCGGCATCCCCGTGGTGCTGCTCGACCGCGATCAGGCTGCCGCCGAAAAGGGCAAGGCTCATTCGGAGAGCCTGCTGGACGGCGCGATCAAAAAGGGCCGCGCGACACAGGCCGACAAGGAGAAGCTTCTCGCGCTGATCACGCCGAGCGCCGACTATGCCGACCTCAACGGTTGCGATCTTGTGGTCGAAGCCGTGTTCGAGGATTCGGGCGTCAAGAAGGCCGCGACCGAACAGGCGGAAGCGGTGCTGAAGTCGGCGGCCATCTTCGCCTCCAACACCTCGACCATTCCCATAACCGCGCTTGCGAAGAACTCGGCGCGCCCGAAGAACTTCGTCGGCATCCACTTCTTCTCGCCCGTGGACAGGATGATGCTGGTCGAGATCATTCTCGGCAAGAAGACAGGCGACAAGGCGCTGGCCGTGGCCATCGACTATGTGCGGGCGATCAAGAAGACGCCGATCGTGGTCAACGACACGCGCGGCTTCTTCGTCAACCGCTGCGTGCTGCGCTATATCGCCGAGGCCTACAAGATGCTGATCGAGGGCGTTCCCGTCGCGATGATCGAGAACGCCGCCAAGGCCGCCGGCATGCCGGTCGGGCCGCTGTCGCTGAACGACGAGACGGCCATCGACCTCGCCCAGAAGATCATGAAGCAGACCATGCGCGATCTGGGCGAGAAAGCAGTCGACCCCCGGCAGATGGCGCTGATCGACACCATGGTCGACAAGCATGGCCGGCTCGGCCGCAAGAACGGCAAGGGCTTCTACGATTATCCGGAAAAACCGGCGAAGAAGCATCTGTGGCCGGGGCTGAAGGACCTCTACCCGCAGCGGAATCCCGACGACATCGACTATGAAGAGCTGAAACAGCGCTTCCTCGTCGTCATTGCGCTCGAAGCGGCGCGGGTGATGGAGGAAAAGATCGTCACCGACCCGCGCGAGGCGGATGTCGGCTCGATCCTCGCCTTCGGTTTCGCGCCCTACACGGGCGGCGTGCTTTCCTATATCGACGGCGTCGGCGTGGCGAATTTCGTCAAAAATGCCAAAAAGCTGCAAAAGAAATACGGGGCCGAGTTCAAGCCGCCGAAGCTGCTTCTCGACATGGCCGACAAGGGCGAAACTTTCTACCGGCGCTTCAACCCTTATCAGGATTCCGAAGCGAAGAAGGCGGCCTGACGTCGCTGGACGACTTCCATTGAAGCCGGTTCCGGGCGGAGCGAGAGGCGCTTCGCCCGATATCATGCGAGCGCGGAAACATACGGGAAGGTGAAACGCAATGTATGTCTGGGCGCGTCTGGCGCGGACGATGGCCACAGCGAAAAGCCGTGGCGACTATCAGGTCGGCACGGAAAGCCGGCTTGTCTTCCGCTGCCTGCCGACGGACATCGACCTCAACCTGCATCTCAACAACGCACGCTACATGATGCTGGCCGATGTCGGCCGTATCGACCTGTTCATGCGCTCCGGTCTCGGCAAAATGATACGCCAGCGCAAATGGGCGCCAATGCTCGGCGGCCTGCAAACCGTTTTTGTGCGCGAGATCCGCCTCTGGCAGCGGTTCCATGTCTATTCCGCCATCGAGACATGGCAGGGCACGCAGGCGCTGGGGCGTCACCGTTTCGTGCTGGAAAGCGGCGAGACTGCGGCGACAGTCATGACCACCGCCGGCGTCTACGACAGGCCGGGACGGCGTTTCCTCCAAATGGACGAGGTGGTTTGCGCCCTTGGCGGCGACGCCCGGCCCCGCCCTCTCGATGAGGACGAGAAGGCCTTCCTGGCGTCGCATGTCGCAATGCGCTCCGCCGCGCGGGGGCGAAGCTGACGGGACGCACCCTCGCGGGTGGACAAGCCGGGGACCTGAGGATAAAAATCGACAGGTATTTTTTCCTGTTCAGGAGTTTCAGGGCGCATGCTCTCGCATGAACGCGTATGGGCCGCCATAGACGCGCTTGCCGAGCGCCATTCCCTTTCGGTGTCGGGCCTTGCCCGGCGCGCCGGTCTCGATTCGACCGCCTTCAACAAGTCCAAGCGCCTGTCCTCCGACGGGCGGCCACGCTGGCCTTCGACCGAATCACTGGCCAAGATCATCGAGGCGACCGGCTCGTCGCTGGACGAATTCATATCGCTGATCGACGGCAGGAAAGCCATTTCCGACGCCCTGCCGATGCAGAGGTCCACAGTGCCGCTGGTGGGTTTCGCGCAGGCCGGCGCAGGCGGCTTCTTCGACGATTCCGGCTTTCCGGTTGGCCATGGCTGGGATCTGATCGAACTGCCAGCGCCCGCCGGCGGTCCCGCCTATGCGCTCAAGGTGCAGGGCGATTCCATGCTGCCGCTCTATCGCGACGGCGACGTGCTGATCGTCGAGCCGGGAGCCAGCCTGCGCAAGGGCGACCGCGTGGTTGTCAGGACCACCTCCGGCGAGGTCATGGCCAAGGTGCTCAGCCGCCGGACAGCCAGAACGATCTCGCTCGTCTCGCTCAATCCAGAGCACCCGGATCGCGAATTCCCGGTCCAGGAGCTGGAGTGGATGGCGCGCATCGTATGGGCGAGTCAGTAGGGATGAGGCCGCTGCATGCGGGGTTCGCCGTGTTCTGCCTGCTGGCGATGGGCGCGCTGGTCGTTGCGGGCGGCAAGGCGCTCAATCCACGAAATGACAGCATGAAGCCGCAGTCCGAAAGCGGCATCGTCTTCGATATGGACATAGAAGACGTGCCCGAACCGGAGCCGGAGATCGCACCCGATGCGGCCGAAACGCCGCCGGAGCGGCAGCCTTCCCTCCCCTCCTCGCGGCCGATCGAACCGGAGGTGATCGCCCCGCCGCAACTGGACCCCACCGAGCTGGAGCGCCTGCCGGCGCGCGAACCGTTGAGCGATCTTTCGCTCGCCGTCCCACCTCCGCCCAGGCCCGATGTCGAATGGAAAGGCACGACGCTGTTTCGCCCGCTCGCCACCGGCGCGGGGCGCATCAGGGCGCAGGGGCGAACCGTGACCATCGCCGGCGTCGAACTCGTGGGACCGGAGGAAAGCTGCGCCGATCAGGGCAGGCAATGGCCGTGCGGCGCCCGTGCGATGACCGCCTTCCGGGCCTTCCTGCGGGGCCGCGCGGTGATCTGCGACATACCAGGCGAGGCGGACAGCGGCGATTTCACCGCCCGCTGCCGGCTGGGCAAGCAGGATATCGGCGAGTGGCTGGTGGCGAATGGCTGGGCGCGCGCGCCGGCCGACAGTCCCTATGCGCAGGCCGGCGAAAAAGCAGAGAAAGGCAGAAAAGGCGTATATGGCCACGCGCCGGATCTTTCCGGCCTGCCGCCGCCACCGCCTTCGGGCGGCGTGCAAAGCCCGGCGGCGCCGGACAGCATCATCGAGCTGACCGACCCTTCCGAATCCGCGCCGCTTACGCCGCCAGACGGCCTTCCAGAGCCTTCCCGATAAGCTCGCGCGTCTCAGCGACGCCATAAAGGGCGGCGAAAGAGCCGAAACGCGGCCCGCGCTCCTGACCGATCAGCACCTGATAGATCATCTGGAAGAAGGCGACGGACACGCCGGGGCCGCCCTCCGGGCTCTTTTTCGCATGGTCCTGATAACGCTCGATGGCGCGCGCCACATTGAGCGCCGCATTCTGAATCGCCTCGCCGCCGGCTCCTTCCGGCAGATCGCCCAGCGCCTGCGACAGCTTCGCCAGCGCATCGCGCTCCACCTCGTCCGGCGCGCGATAGACCTTCGACGGCTTCACGAAATCGTCGAAATAGCGGATCGCATAGCCGGTCAGCCTGTCCAGCTCGGGATGCGTCTGCGGCGTCGCGCCCGGCGCATAGCGCGAGATGAAGCCCCACAGCACGTCCTTGTTTTGCGCATTGGAAACGCTGACCAGATTGAGCAGCAGCGCAAACGGCACCGGCAGGTCGATCGCCGGCGGATTGCCGCTGTGGATGTGCCAGACCGGATTGCCGAGACGGTTCTTCCAGTCCTGCTTCGGATAGGCCGAGAGGAACTGGTAATACTCGTCCACGGCGCGCGGAATCACGTCGAAATAGAGCTTCTTGGCCACGCGCGGCTTCTGGAACATGTAGAGCGCCAGGCTCTCGGTCGGGGCATAAGTCAGCCATTCGTCAATGGTCAGCCCGTTGCCCTTGGACTTGGAGATTTTCTGGCCGGTTTCGTCGAGGAACAATTCGTAGACGAAATGTTCCGGTGCGCGCCCGCCGAGGATTTCGCAGATGCGGTCGTAGATCACGGCATTGGTCTGATGATCCTTGCCGAACATTTCGAAATCGACGTTCAGCGCCGCCCAGCGCATGCCGAAATCCGGCTTCCATTGCAGCTTCACCGCCCCGCCGGTGACCGGCAGCGTGGTCTCCGCGCCGTCCTCGTCGTCGAAGGTCACGGTCCCGGCCCTGGCGTCGACATGCTTCATCGGCACGTAGAGGACGCGCCCGGTTTTCGGCGAGATCGGCAGGAAGGGGCTGTAGGTGGCCTGGCGCTCCTCGCCAAGCGTCGGCAGCATCACCGCCATGATGTCGTCGAAGCGCTCGGCGGCGCGCAGGAGAACCGCATCGAAGCGGCCTTCCCTGTAATAGTCGGTCGCGCTGGCGAATTCGTAGTCGAAACCGAAGGTGTCGAGGAAACGGCGCAGCATCGCATTGTTGTGATGGCCAAAGCTCTCATAGTCGCCGCCAAACGGATTGGGCACCGAGGTCAGCGGCTTGTGCAGATAGGGCTCGAGGAAGGCGCGGTCCGGCACGTTGTCCGGAATCTTGCGCATGCCGTCCATGTCGTCGGAGAACACCAGAAGCCGCGTCTTCACCTTGTCCCCGGTGAGGATGCGGAAGGCGTGGCGCACCATGGTGGTGCGGGCCACCTCGCCAAACGTGCCGATGTGCGGCAGGCCCGAGGGGCCGTATCCGGTCTCGAACAGGATCGTTTCCGGGAATCCGGTTTTCGCATAGCGGGCGACGATTTTTTTGGCTTCCTCGAACGGCCAGGCCTTGTTCTGCGCCGCAGCGGCGAGAAGTTCCGGGTTGAAGTCGAGGATGTCGTTTCCGGCCATGTTGTTGGTCCCGTTGGTGAAGCCGGCCTCGGTGCCGGCCGGGATGCTCTATGCGCGCTCAGCCCCGAGGTCAAATTTTTCGAGCCGAACGCCGCTTTTTGACGGCATATGAGGCCCGAATGGACGATTCGCCGCGCATTTTGCGCAGTTTCCCCACGCAGCGCCAAAGACACGCCCGCGAACGTGCGGGAACGCTTGCACCCTGCGAAGCCTGTTCTTATATACGCCGCAGATCCGGACGGGCCTTTGATCGCAAGCTGGCGCGTTCGGAAATTCTTGTGAACAGGGGCTTTCGCCGGAACGCCTGACAGGGTCCTTGAAAGCCTGCTTGATGGAGAGACTGAATCAATGGCTAAAGTAATCGGCATCGACCTTGGAACCACCAATTCCTGCGTCGCCGTGATGGACGGCAAGGACGCAAGGGTGATCGAAAACGCGGAAGGCGCGCGCACCACGCCCTCGATCGTCGCCTTTACGGCAGACGGCGAGCGCCTCGTCGGCCAGCCGGCCAAGCGTCAGGCGGTCACCAATCCCGAGAACACCGTCTTCGCGGTCAAGCGCCTGATCGGCCGCCGCTATGACGATCCGGTCACCGAAAAGGACAAGGGGCTCGTCCCCTACAAGATCGTCAAGGGCGACAATGGCGACGCCTGGGTCGAAGCCAGCGACAAGAAGCAGTCGCCTTCGCAGATCTCGGCCATGATCCTGCAGAAGATGAAGGAAACGGCGGAAGCCTATCTCGGCGAGAAGGTCGAGAAGGCGGTCATCACCGTGCCGGCCTACTTCAACGACGCCCAGCGTCAGGCCACCAAGGACGCCGGCCGCATCGCCGGCCTGGAGGTTCTGCGCATCATCAACGAGCCGACCGCCGCCGCCCTCGCCTATGGCCTCGACAAGCGCGACGGCAAGACCATCGCCGTCTATGACCTTGGCGGCGGCACCTTCGACATTTCCGTTCTGGAAATCGGCGACGGCGTGTTCGAGGTGAAGTCGACCAACGGCGACACCTTCCTCGGCGGCGAGGACTTCGACATGCGCCTGGTCGAGTACCTGGCCGACGAATTCAAGAAAGAGCAGGGCATCGACCTGCGCAACGACAAGCTGGCTCTTCAGCGCCTGAAGGAAGCTGCCGAGAAGGCCAAGATCGAGCTGTCGTCCACCACGCAGACCGAGATCAACCTGCCCTTCATCACCGCCGACGCGACCGGCCCCAAGCACCTGACGCTGAAGCTGACCCGCGCCAAGTTCGAATCGCTGGTGGACGATTTCGTCCAGCGCACGATCGAGCCGTGCAAGGCCGCGCTCAAGGATGCCGGGCTCAAGGCCGGCGAGATCGACGAGGTGGTTCTGGTCGGCGGCATGACCCGCATGCCCAAGATTCAGGAAGTGGTGAAGCAGTTCTTCGGCAAGGAACCGCACAAGGGCGTCAACCCCGACGAGGTGGTCGCCATGGGTGCGGCCATTCAGGCCGGCGTGCTGCAGGGCGACGTCAAGGACGTGCTGCTGCTCGACGTGACCCCGCTGTCGCTGGGCATCGAGACGCTGGGCGGCGTGTTCACGCGCCTCATCGAGCGCAACACCACCATCCCGACCAAGAAGAGCCAGACCTTCTCGACGGCGGAAGACAACCAGAACGCGGTGACGATCCGGGTCTTCCAGGGCGAGCGCGAGATGGCCGCGGACAACAAGATGCTCGGCCAGTTCGATCTGGTCGGCATTCCGCCCGCACCGCGCGGCGTGCCACAGATCGAGGTCACCTTCGACATCGACGCCAACGGCATCGTCAACGTCTCGGCCAAGGACAAGGGCACCGGCAAGGAGCACCAGATCCGCATCCAGGCTTCGGGCGGTCTCTCCGACGCCGACATCGAGAAGATGGTGAAGGACGCCGAGGCCAATGCCGAGGCCGACAAGCAGCGCAAGGCGCTGGTCGAGGCCCGCAACCAGGCCGAATCGCTGGTCCATTCCAGCGAGAAGTCGCTGAAGGATTATGGCGACAAGGTTTCGGAAGCCGACCGCACGGCCATCTCCGACGCCATCGCGGCGTTGAAGACAGCCGCCGAGGGCGACGACCCTGCCGACATCGAGGCCAAGACCCAGACGCTCGCCGAGGTTTCCATGAAGCTCGGCCAGGCCATGTATGAGGCCTCGCAGCAGGAAGCAGCCGAAGCCGACGCCAAGGCGGACGCAGCCAAGGACGGCGATGTGGTCGACGCCGACTTCGAGGAGATCGACGAGGACGACGACAAGAAAAAGTCGGCCTGATCCCTGTTGCAGCAAGGGAAAGCCCGGTCCAGCCGGGCTTTTCTGCAACCTTCGGCCTGAAAAATGCGGCCTGACCCTTGCCAGCTCTGGCATCCGGTCCGTGCAGTGCTTAAATCGAAGGCCGCACAAGAAGGGCAGAACGCAGGAACCATGCGCAACGGGCGCAGGGCGATGCGCAGAACATGCCGGGGAATAGCGCCCGTTCAGGCGCATCGACCGACGGGAATGGCCATTTCGGCCGATTTGGAGCCATCGGGCAGAAGAACCAGGACAGGCTTTAAATGAAGGTTGATTTCTACGAAACGCTCGGCGTGAGCCGCGGTGCGGACGAAAAGGAACTCAAGAGCGCGTTCCGCAAGCTCGCCATGCAGTTCCATCCGGATCGCAATCCGGGCGACGACGCCTGCGAGCACAAGTTCAAGGAAATCAACGAGGCCTATGAATGCCTCAAGGACCCGCAGAAGCGGGCGGCCTACGACCGCTTCGGCCATGCCGCCTTCGAGAATGGCGGCATGAACGGCGCCGCCCACGGCTTTGCGGCGGGCGGTTTCGCCGACATTTTCGACGACATCTTCGGCGAGATGATGGGCAGCGGCCGCCGTCGCTCTTCCGGCGGGCGCGAACGCGGCGCGGACCTGCGCTACAACATGGAGATTTCGTTGGAGGAAGCCTTTACCGGCAGGACCGCGCAAATCCATGTGCCTGCCTCGGTGTCCTGTGACGAATGCTCCGGCACGGGCGCAAAGCCGGGCACCCAGCCGGTCACCTGCACCATGTGCGGCGGTCACGGCAAGGTGCGCGCTTCTCAGGGCTTCTTCTCCATCGAACGCACCTGTCCGCAGTGTCAGGGTCGCGGCCAGACCATCAAGGATCCTTGCGGCAAGTGCGCAGGCCAGGGCCGTACCACCGAAGAGCGCTCGCTGTCGGTCAACATCCCCGCGGGCATTGAGGACGGAACCCGCATCCGGCTGGCCGGCGAGGGCGAGGCCGGGTTGCGCGGCGGTCCGTCCGGCGACCTCTACATCTTCCTGTCGGTGAAGCCGCACGAGTTCTTCCAGCGCGACGGGGCCGACCTTTATTGCAAGGCTCCGATCTCCATGACGACGGCGGCTCTTGGCGGCTCCTTCGAGGTGACGACGCTTGACGGCAGCCAGACCCGCGTGAAGGTGCCGGAGGGCACCCAGAACGGTCGCCAGTTCCGCCTCAAGGGCAAGGGCATGCCGGTTTTGCGCCAGCCGCAGGTGGGCGATCTCTATATCCAGACGGCCGTCGAAACGCCCCAGAGCCTGACAAAACGTCAGCGCGAGCTGCTGGAAGAGTTCGAGCAGATCTCGTCGAAGGAAAACTCGCCGCAATCGAGCGGTTTCTTCAGCCGCATGAAAGACTTCTTCGATTCCTTCGCCGAAAAATAGAGGCTTTCCCGTCGCCGCCTTTTCCTGGCGCTATCAGCACATTGGCCCGGATTTTTCTTGAACCGGGCCAGTCAGATGCTAAGTACCTCCGAGGGGAGCGCAGGAGATTTGCATGGCTAAGGGAACCGGACTGCGCAGGACGCTGGCGGCCAAATTCGACGACGAACTCAAATTCTTCAAGGGCTGGATAGACAAGCCGAAGGCCGTGGGCGCCATCGTGCCGACCAGCTCGGTCACCGCGCGGCGCATGGCTTCGGTCATCGATCTCAGCTCCGGACTGCCGGTCCTCGAACTCGGCCCCGGCACCGGCGTCATCACGAAGGCGATCCTGCGCCACGGCGTGAAGCCGGAAAATCTCTATGCGGTCGAGTATTCGTCCGATTTCGCCCGCCATCTGCGCAGCAATTTTCCGGGCGTGAACGTCATCGAAGGCGACGCCTTCAACCTCGACATAACGCTCGACAAGGCGGCGGACCTCACCTTCGATTCGGTCATCTCGGGCGTTCCGCTGCTCAATTTCCCGGTTCCCCGCCGCGTCGAATATCTCGACGGCCTTTTGTCGCGCATGCCGGAAGGCCGCCCCGTGGTGCAGATCACCTATGGCCCGATGTCACCGATCCCGCCGGGCCGCGGCGACTACACGGTCGAGCATTTCGACTTCATCCTGCGCAATATCCCGCCGGCGAGGCTGTGGATCTACCGCCGCCGCACGCACTGACTTTTCAGCGTTTCAGCCTCAGGTGACCAGCCGGACGAACTCACGTTCGGCCGCCGTCTCGTGATGCTCGCTGTGGCGGAGCATGAAGAACTTGCGGCGCGGAACCGGATAGTCCACGGCCGCAAGACGGCCCGCCTTGAGGGCGTTGGCGACCACCAGCCTCGACACGACCGTGGCCCCTGCACCTGCCTCGACGGCGACCCGCACAGCCTCGTTCGTCGGCAGCACCAGGCTGATCCCGACATCGGACAGGCTGTGGCCGCGCGCCGTCAGCATCGCCTCCAGTATGGAGCGCGTGCCGGAACCATGCTCGCGCATGACCCATGGCGAGGCCCTCAGATCCAGGGAATCGCCATCTTTTGCGGCGGCCCACGGATGCGAAGGCGCCACGATCAGCGCCATGTCGTCGTCGGCCACGGGCATGACGTTCAGAGCATGGACATCGACTTCGCCTTCGACGAAGCCCAGATTGGCCTCCCCCTTGCGCACCATCGCCGCCACCGTCTCGGTGTTGCCCATGGTGAGTTCCACCGCAAGACCGGGATAGGCGGAACGGAATTTGTGGATGACGCCCGGCAGCCAGTAGTTGCCGACAGTCTGGCTGGCGGCGAGCCTGAGCGAACCGACCTTCAGTCCCGCCAGATCGGCCAGCACCAGTTCGGCGCTGGCGGCCCGCGCCAGCACAGCTTTCGCCTCGGCAAGAAAGGTGCGACCGGCATCGGTGAGCGCAATGCGTCGCCCGACCCGGTCGAAAAGCCTTGTCGCATAACGCGCTTCGAGCGCGGACACCGCCGCGCTCGTCGCAGACTGGGTGAGGTTGAGATCGGCGGCGGCCCGCGTGACGTGCTCGCGCTCGGCGACGGCAACGAAGATGCGCAACTGCTCAAGCGTCATCGCCCTGTTCTCAGACCAGAAACTTCACCAACACCAGACTGAAGACAGCGATAAACACAAAAGCGGAAAGCGCAAGCAGAAGCGGCCGCAGGCCCCGCGACCTGATCTCCGACA
This sequence comes from Aquamicrobium ahrensii, assembly GCF_040545755.1. Taxonomy (NCBI): domain Bacteria; kingdom Pseudomonadati; phylum Pseudomonadota; class Alphaproteobacteria; order Hyphomicrobiales; family Phyllobacteriaceae; genus Aquamicrobium; species Aquamicrobium ahrensii. Next base: position 153,030 of record NZ_JBEPMN010000006.1, on the reverse strand, counting down.
CATTGGCGTTCAGGCCCATGGCGGCAAGGCCCATGGTCAGCATCAGGGTGGTGATGAAGGCGACATGCGGGCGCAGCGCGTCGGGGATGCCGACAAAGCTGTTCCACAGCACCACCGCGATGAAGCCCAGCACGAACCAGGGCATCGGCGCACGAGCGCCCGCCTCGCCACCGCCGCGGCGGGCGGCGAAGCCCATGGCGAACACCATCGGCGCCAGAAGCGCGACGCGGGTGAGCTTGGCCACGGTGCCTGCCTCCCCCGCCTGCGGGCCGTACTGGAAGGCCGCGCCGATGACCTGCGCCACCTCATGGATCGAAGCGCCGGCCCACAGGCCAAAGGCGTTCTGGTCGAGGCCGGCAAACGCGCCAAGCAGCGGATAAGCCAGCATGGCCACGGTGCCGAACAGGGTGATCGACGCCACCGCATAGGCCACGTCCTCGTCGCGCGCATTGGTGACGGTGTTGGCCGCCACGATCGCCGATGCGCCGCAGATCGAGGTACCCGCGGCGATCAGCTGAGCAAGCCGCCGCTCGACGCCGAGCAGGCGCGCGACGCCAATGGTGAAAAGGAAAGTCGCGGCGAGCGTCAGGGCGACGAGGCCGAAGCCGCTGATGCCGATCGATGCGGTCTGATCGACGGTCAACTGGAAACCCAGCAGGACGATCGCCAGTCGCAGCAGCGTCTTCTGGCTGAAGCGGATGCCGTCCTTGGCGCTGGCGGCGACACCGACCGTGTTGGCGAACAACATGCCGATGATCACCGCCAGAATCATCGGGCTGAAGATCACGAGGCCCGGCATTTCACGCAGCGAATAGCCTGCGCCGGTGATGACGCCGACAAGCACCAGTCCGGGCCAGACGCCACCGGCGCGACTGACGCCCGCCTTGGTGGCGACAGGCGCGGACAAAAAGCTTTCACTCGCAGACACGGCATTCTCCAATTCAGGTCGGATCGGGAATGCCATTTCCGATCTGTGCAATCCAACGCATTATTTATGTCGTAACGTTCGATTTCTCCGAACGATTGCGGCCTCCATCCGCGCTTGCGCGCCATATTCGGCTCTTGCGGGGAGGTCCACGGACATTCATTGTGTGGGGATCATGCTTCCGCAAACAATGACGACAGACGATCACAGCGCAACAACGGTCATGCATGGCTCCATGCGGCCAGCCGATTTCATCGGGCTATGGCACGTGCGGCGGCGACTGGTGGACCATCGCGGCCAGGAGAAAATCGGCTTTGTCGGACAGGCTCTGATCGAGGCCAAGTCGATCACGGAAACCGGCGAGATGCGCAGCAGCCGCGAAGCGATGGAGGCGAAACGCCTTTACCTGCTGGCGATGGACGACGCAGGCGTCGACGTGCGGTTCGCCGGCGGCTCGGACTTCGTGCGGCTCGGCCTTGCGCCCGACCAGCGGGTGCTCCATCATTGCGGCGACGATCTCTATAACGGCCGGTTTCTCTTCCGCAGCCGCGACTGCTGGATCGAATTCTGGCGGGTGTCGGGACCACGCAAGCGCTACGCCAGCCTCACCCGGTACGAGCGGATTCCAGGCGCTGCCTGACCCGCGACAAGATGCGGCTTGCAGGCGGCCGGCTGCGGTGGTTCGCTGCCGGCAATAGGGAAATGTCCCGGGGGCGGATGGCGATGTACGACCATATTCTCGTTTCCAGCGACGGTTCGGAAGCAGCGCAGGCCGGCGTCGATCATGGTCTGGAACTGGCGAAGAAACATGGCAGCAGGGTCACCGCGATAACGGTGACAGAGCCGCTTGGCGGCCAGTTCGCCTTCGCCTCAGATCTGTGGTCGCCGAGCGAGACGGAGATCAGGGCGTTCGACGAAGCGCAGGCGCGCATCGCCCAGCGCATCCTCGAACCCATTCGCCGCAAGGCGGAAGCGCTCGGCATCCCGATCGAAATCGTCCATATTCCGTGGCGCCTGGTGGCGGGCGCAATCTGCGAGGCCGCCAGCGAATATGGTTGCAGCCTCATCGTCATGTCTTCGCATGGGCGCACAGGCATGAACCGGGTCATGCTCGGCAGCCAGACGGCGGAAGTGGTGGCGAAGGCGAAGGCGCCGGTTCTGGTTGTGCGCTGACGCGCAAGGGCGGACTATGACGGGGACGATGGAGAAGACGGCATGATCATCACCGAAATGACGCGGTCCGAATGCCTCGAACTGCTTGCGTCTCAGCGCCTCGGGCATCTCGCCTGCTGCCGGGATGGACAGCCTTACGTCGTTCCGGTCACCTTCGCGATCGAAGGAAACTATCTCTACAGTTTCTCGCTGACCGGACAGAAAATCGAGTGGATGCGAACCAATCCGCTCGTCAGCCTGCAAACCGACGTGCTTGGCGAGCACGGCACATGGCGCAGCGTCGTCGTGAACGGGCGCTTCGAGGAGTTGCCCGACCGGATCGGCTGGAAACATGCGCGCGACCGTGCCTGGTCGCTGCTCAGCCAGCACGCCAACTGGTGGGAGCCCGGCGGGCTCAAGCCGGCGGACGAGAGCCCGACACAACATGTTTTCTATCGCATCATGATCGAGACCATGACCGGCCGGCGCTGCGTGGCCGGGCAGGAGTAGAGCCCGTCGCCCCGAAGGCGAGACCGGTTTCGGGACGACTATATGGCAAGGCAAGCCTTTTTCGTCAGGACGCCTGCCGTTCCCGGCCCAGCGGCGCGGTCGCCGCGACCGCCTGCGCGAGCGCCTCGATCTCGTCCTCACCCGCGCCGTTGCGCCGCCAGGCGAGGCCGATCTGGCGTGAAGGCTGCGGCTCGGCGAACGGCACGATACGGATGTCGTTGCGGGATGTCTCGGCCGGCACGGCGATCTCCGGGATCAGCGTCATGCCCATGCCGTGCGACACCATCTGCAACAGCGTCGCCATGGAGGTGGCGCCGAAATTGACGAGGCTGCGCTTGCCAGCCATGCCGCAAACGGCCAGCGCCTGATCGCGCAGGCAATGCCCCTCCTCCAGCAACAGCAGCCGCCCGGCGTCCACCTGCGTTTCGCTCAGCGGCGACATCAGCACATGCTGGTCGTTGGTCGCAGTAGCCATGAAAAAGCGGTCGCGGAACACCGGCCGCGTGGCGATGCCTTCCTGATCGATCGGCAGGGCGGCGATCACCACGTCCAGCCTGCCTTCGGAGAGATCGGCGATCAGCCTGTCGGTGACGGCCTCCTTCAGTTCCACCTCAATGGCGGGATAGGTGGCGCGCAGGTATGGCACAAGCCCCGGCACCAGATAGGGCGCGACCGTGGGGATGATGCCGAAGCGCACCGGGCCTTCCAGAAGGCCGTCGCCGCGTCGCGCCGCATGTTCCAGCCGCTCCACGCCGGCCAGCACCTCCCGCACGTGCTCCAGCACCTCCTCGCCCTTGCGGGTGAGGAGGATGTTGCCGCGATTCCGCTCGACCAGCGTGACGCCCAGATGAGCCTCCATCTCCCTGATCTGCGCGGACAGGGCGGGCTGGCTGACATGGACCAGTTCGGCCGCGCGGCCGAAATGGAGGGCCGTGGCGAGCGCCTCGAAATAACGCATCTGGCGAAGAGTTAGCATGATAAGGAAATCTTATCGTCAAAAGTTGGAAATACAATTGGAAACTATCGTCATCACATGGGATAACTGTTTCTAGAAGAATTCTAAAATGCTTGCAGGCCCTGTCTTCCCAAAGATGCGCCGCAGCTTCAGCGGAGGAATTCCGGCGACAGCCGGCGTCTCCGCCAATCCTTCTTGCAGGCCAGATCGAAACAGGAGGCTCCATGTCTGATCGACCCACGCTGACCACCACCGCCGGCGCACCGGTGCCGGACAACCAGAATTCGATGACCGCCGGCGAGCGTGGCGGCGTCATGCTCCAGGACTACCAGCTTATCGAGAAGCTGGCCCACCAGAATCGCGAACGCATCCCCGAGCGCGCCGTGCACGCCAAGGGCTGGGGCGCCTTCGGCACGCTCACCATCACCGGCGACATCTCCAGATACACCAAGGCCAGCGCCCTTCAGCCGGGCGCGGTGACGCCAATGCTGGCGCGCTTCTCCACCGTGGCCGGCGAGATGGGCGCGGCCGATCATGAGCGCGACGTGCGCGGTTTCGCGCTGAAGTTCTACACGTCCGAAGGCAACTGGGATCTGGTCGGCAACAACACGCCGGTGTTCTTCGTACGCGACGCTTACAAGTTCCCGGATTTCATCCACACGCAGAAGCGCCACCCGCGCACCAACCTGCGTTCCGCCACCGCCATGTGGGACTTCTGGTCGCTGTCGCCGGAAAGCCTGCATCAGGTGACGATCCTGATGTCGGACCGTGGCCTGCCCGTGGACCCCACTTTCATGAATGGCTACGGCTCGCACACCTACTCGCTCATCAACGCGGCCGGCGAGCGCTTCTGGGTGAAGTTCCACTTCAAGACCCAGCAGGGCCACAGGCACCACACCAACGACGAAGCCGAGCAGATCATCGGCCGCACCCGCGAGGGCTATCAGGAAGCGCTGTTCGGCAAGATCGAGAAGGGCGAGTATCCGCGCTGGAAGCTGCAGGTGCAGATCATGACGGAAGAGCAGGCCGAAAAGACCTCATACAATCCGTTCGACATCACCAAGGTCTGGCCTCACGGCGAGTTCCCACCGATCGACGTCGGCGTGATGGAGCTGAACCGCAACCCGGACAACTATTTCGCGGAGATCGAGCAGGCGGCCTTCTCGCCCTCCAACATCGTGCCCGGCATTTCCTATTCGCCGGACAAGATGCTGCAGGCCCGCATCTTCTCCTATGCGGACGCCCACCGCTACCGGCTGGGCACGCATTACGAGAACATTCCGGTCAACCAGCCGAAATGCCCGGTGCATCACTACCATCGCGACGGCCAGATGAACACGTATGGCGGTCTGCGCACCGGCAATCCCGACGCCTATTATGAGCCGAACTCCTTCGGCGGCCCGTTCGAGGACAAATCGGCCAGCGAGCCGCCGCTGAAGATCGAGGGCGACATGTCGCGCTACGATCACCGCGTCGGCAATGACGACTATGTGCAGGTCACCGCGCTGTTCAACCTGTTCGACGAAGGTCAGAAAGGCCGTCTGTTCAGGAACATCGCGGCCGCCATGGGCGGAGTTCCCGGCCATATCGTGGAGCGCCAGCTCGCCCATTTCCACAAGGTGCACCCGGACTATGCGGCCGGGGTGCGCAAGGCGCTGAAGGACGCTCATGGCTACGAGGCCGACACGCTGAGCGCCGCGGAGTAAAGGCCGCAACCCAAGCCCATTCAAGAGCCGCGGGGAGCCCTTCCCTGCGGCTCTTTTCCTTTGCGGCCATGTTCTTTTGAACTGCCGGGGTTGTCTAGCCGCAACCGGAGGCTTAGACCCGACCTGAACCTGAAACCGGATAAAATACATGCGCATGGGCGGAAGGCTGGCCGCAGCCATGGAGGTGCTGGCGGATATCGACGGACGGCAAAGGCCGGCCGCCGAGGCTCTGCGCGACTGGGGCGGCGCCCACCGTTTCGCCGGCGGCGGCGACCGCGCGGCCATCGGCAACATCGTCTATGACGCGCTGCGGCGCAGGCGCTCGGCTGGATGGCTGTTCGACGGCGACAGCCCCAGGGCGCTCGCCTTCGGCGCGCTGTTGCTGGAATGGGGCGAGACGCCGGACGCCATCAACGCCATGCTCGATGGCGACAAGTTCGCTCCCCCGCCGCTGGAAGAGGACGAACTGCGGATCCTGCGCGAAAGGCTCGCGGCCGACATGCCCGACGAGGTGCGCGCCGACTGCCCCGACTGGAGCGCGCCGCTTCTGCGATCCGCCTTCGGGGAGAACTGGGCGGATGAGGCGGCGGCGCTCGCCCGCCGTCCGCCGCTGGACCTGCGCGCAAATCTCCTGAAATGCGAACGCGACACGCTTCTGGCGGCGCTTTCGGCCACCGGCGCCGACGCGACCGGCATCGCGCCGCACGGCGTTCGCATCGCGCCCATCGAGGGCAGCGGACGCCATCCAAATGTGCAGGCCGGCGAGGCCTTCGCCGAAGGCCGCTTCGAGGTGCAGGACGAGGGTTCGCAGATCGTGTCCGAACTTGCCGGCGCGCGCCCCGGCATGCAGGTGCTGGATTATTGCGCCGGCGCGGGCGGCAAGTCGCTGGCGCTGTCGGCAGCCATGCGCAACCAGGGCCAGATCTTCGCGCATGATGCGCTGAAACCGCGCCTCGCGCCGATCGTGGAGCGCATAAAGCGCGCGGGCAGCCGCAACATACAAATTGCCGCCGGGGCGAGCGAACTTGGCCCGCTGGAAGACCGTATGGACATCGTGCTGGTCGATGCGCCGTGCACCGGCTCGGGCACATGGCGGCGGCGTCCCGACACCAAATGGCGGCTCACCCGCCAGCAGCTCGACGCCCGCATCGCCGAGCAGGCCGAAATCCTCGACATGGCCGCTCGCTACGTGAAGCCCGGCGGATTGCTCGCCTATGTCACCTGCTCGGTCTTCGCTGAGGAGAATGGCGAACAGGCGGAAGCCTTCCTGGAACGTGTGCCGGGTTTCACCCCGCAAGACCACGCGGCGCTGTGGAAACATCATTTTCCCGGCCAGGAAGGGCGGGCCGGCATCGGCATGGGCGTTTCCTTGTCGCCGGGACGCACCGGAACCGACGGATTTTACTTCTGCGCGCTTCGCCGTACTTGACCTGCCCGGTTCGCGCCCCAGTTGAAGCGCAGGCATCGACGGCATGACGGAGGCCGATCTTGAACAGATACGTATCGCTTGGCGTCTTTCTGCTGATCGTTGTGGGCGTGGGCATGGCGATCGGCGTCGCGACGCCGCCCGGCGACTGGTATGCGGGGCTCGCCAAACCGCCTTTCAATCCTCCGAACTGGCTGTTCGCCCCCGTATGGACGCTCCTTTATATCCTGATCGCCATCGTCGGCTGGCGCACATGGCGGCGCAATCCGTCCGGCGCGGAGATGAAGCTCTGGTTCATCCAGATGGCGCTCAATTTCGCATGGTCGCCCCTGTTCTTCGCCGCACACGCCACGGCGGCGGCGCTGATTGTCATCATCCTGCTTGTGGCCGTGATCGTGTGGTTCATCGAGATCGTCCGCGCCAATGACAGGATATCGGCCCTGATGTTCGCGCCCTACGCGCTGTGGACCGGTTTCGCCACGTTGCTCAACGCCTCCATCCTCTATCTCAACTGACCCGTCGTTTATACGGATGCCTTTGTCCCGAAAGCGGTTCCCACTTTTGCCGCACATGCTCTATGTTCGCGGCCCATCAACGATTCCGGGACAGGCATGAAGACCGACATCAAGCGCATCGCAGCGATCATTTCCGCCGAGATCAACGCACGGCCCGATCAGGCGGCCGCCGCGATCACGCTGCTGGACGACGGGGCCACGGTGCCTTTCGTCGCCCGCTACCGCAAGGAAGCCACCGGCGGGCTGGACGACACGCAGTTGCGCACGCTTTCCGAACGGCTCACCTATCTGCGTGAGATGGATGCGCGCCGCGACACCATCCTGTCCTCCATCCGCGAGCAGGGAAAGCTGACGCCCGATCTGGAAGGCAAGATCAGCTCGGCCGCCACCAAGGCCGAGCTTGAGGACATTTACCTGCCCTACAAGCCCAAGCGCCGCACAAAGGCGGAGATCGCCCGCGAGCGGGGGCTCGGGCCGCTGGCGGAAGCGATCCTTTCCGACCGCGCCGCCGTGCCTGCCGATCTGGCGGCGGCATACGTCACCGACGACGTGCCGGACGTGAAGGCGGCGCTCGAAGGCGCGCGCGACATCATCGCCGAGCAATTCTCGGAGAACGCCGATCTCGTCGGCCGGCTGCGTGGCTACATGCACGAACGCGCGGTGCTTCGCGCGCGCGTGGTGGACGGCAAACAGGAGGAAGGCGCGAAGTTCTCCGACTATTTCGACCATGCCGAGCGCTGGGCAGGCGTGCCCAGCCACCGGGCGCTGGCCATGCTGCGCGGCCGCAACGAGGAAGTGCTCGCCCTCGACATCGAGGTCGACGTCGACGACACCTCGCCGGTGCGCCCGACCGTGCGCATGATCTGCGACGCCTACGCCATCGGCCGCACCCTTCCGGGCGATGTCTGGCTTGCCGAAGTGGCCGGCTGGACATGGCGGGTGAAACTGTCGCTGCATCTGTCGCTCGACCTGATGCGCGATCTGCGCGAGCGCGCCGAGGAGGCGGCGATCCACGTCTTCGGCCGCAACATGAAGGACCTGCTGCTTGCCGCCCCTGCCGGCTCTCGCCCGACCATGGGCCTCGACCCCGGCATCCGCACCGGGGTCAAGGTCGCGGTTGTCGATGGCACCGGCAAGCTCATCGCCACCAGCACGGTCTATCCGTTCCAGCCGCGCAACGACCTGCGCGGCGCGCAGGCCGAGCTGTCGGCGCTGGTCCGCATGCATGGCGTGGAGCTGATCGCCATCGGCAACGGCACGGCAAGCCGCGAAACGGAAAAGATGGTGGCCGACATGCTGGCCGACATACCCGCGCCCAGGCCCACCAAGGTCATCGTCTCGGAGGCCGGCGCGTCCGTCTACTCGGCTTCGTCCGCGGCGGCGGCCGAATTCCCGGATCTCGACGTGTCGCTGCGCGGCGCTGTCTCCATCGCCCGCCGGTTGCAGGATCCGCTGGCGGAACTGGTCAAGATCGAGCCGAAATCCATCGGCGTGGGCCAGTATCAGCACGATGTCGACCAGTTCCGGCTGGCGAGGGCTCTGGACGCTGTGGTGGAGGATGCCGTGAACGCCGTCGGCGTCGATCTCAACACAGCTTCCGCTCCGCTGCTGGCGCGGGTGTCGGGCCTTGGCGCGTCCCTGGCGGAAGCCATCGTGCTTCACCGCAACGTCAACGGTCCTTTCGCCAGGCGGCGGGAACTGCTCAAGGTTTCACGCCTCGGCCCGCGCGCCTTCGAGCAATGCGCCGGCTTCCTGCGCATCCCGGATGGGGTCGAACCGCTCGACGCCTCGGCCGTTCATCCGGAGGCCTACGACGTCGCCAAGAAGATCGTATCCGCCTGCGGCCGCGACGTGCGCGCCTTGATGGGCGACAGCGCGGCGCTGAAGGCGCTCGATCCGCGTGTCTTCACCGACGAGCGGTTTGGCCTGCCGACCGTGCGCGACATCATTTCCGAACTTGAAAAGCCCGGTCGCGACCCGCGCCCGAGCTTCCGCACCGCGACCTTCGCAGAGGGCGTGGACGACATCAAGGACCTCAAGCCCGGCATGCTTCTGGAAGGCACGGTCACCAATGTCGCGGCCTTCGGCGCGTTTGTCGACATCGGCGTGCATCAGGACGGGCTGGTGCATGTCTCGCAGCTTGCCGACCGCTTCGTGAAGGATGCGCATGAGGTGGTGAAGGCCGGCGACGTGGTCAAGGTGCGCGTGGTCGAGGTGGACGTGAAGCGCAAGCGCATCGGGCTTTCCATGCGCAAGGATGGTGGCGGGCAGCAGCAGGAGCGGCGTCAGCCCGACGACGCGGGCCAGCGCTACTCGCGCCCCGTCAAAAAGCCGCAGGAGAACCGGCCTCCGCAAAGCGCGCCCCAACAGGGCGCATTGGGCGCGGCCCTTGCCGAGGCGCTGCGACGCAAATAAGCAAGGGTTCGGGAGTCAAATCTGGCCCCGGCACGGTTTCGCCGGCGGCATCACCGAAGGACGTTGGTCATGCAGATCGGAATGATGGGCCTGGGCAGGATGGGCGGCAACATGGTGCGCAGGCTCATGCGCGCCGGCCATGAGTGCGTCGTGCACGATATCGACCCGAAAAGCGTCGCGACCCTTGCAGGCGAAGGCGCGACCGGCGCTTCATCCATGGAAGAGCTGGTCGCCAAACTCGCCACACCCCGGCACATCTGGCTCATGCTGCCGGCGGCCATAACCGGCGGCGTGGTCGAGCAGCTTGCCGCACTGATGGAACCCGGCGACACCATCATCGACGGCGGCAATTCCAACTATCGCGACGCGGTGGATCTCGGCGCGCGGCTGTCGGCCCGGGGCGTCAATTTCGTCGATGTCGGCACCAGCGGCGGCGTGCACGGACTGGAGCGGGGCTACTGCCTGATGATCGGCGGGCCGGACGAGGCCGTGCGCCAGCTCGATTCCATCTTCGCGACGCTGGCACCCGGCGGGGACGAGAACGCCCCCGGAACCGCCGCGCGCGGCTATCTGCATTGCGGCCCGAGCGGAGCCGGCCATTTCGTCAAGATGGTTCATAACGGCATCGAATACGGCATGATGGCGGCCTATGCGGAAGGCTTCAACATCCTGAAGGCGGCCAATGCCGGCAAGCAGGAACGCAGCGCCGACGCCGAGACCAGCCCGCTTTCCGAGCCGCAATACTACCAGTTCGACATCGACGTCGGGCAGGTCGCGGAGGTTTGGCGGCACGGCAGCGTCATCAGTTCCTGGCTGCTCGATCTCACGGCCGACGCACTCGCCGACGATCCCGCCCTGTCGCAGTTCGGCGGACGCGTCTCGGATTCCGGCGAAGGCCGCTGGACGGTGAAAGCGGCCATCGACACCGGTGTGCCGACGCCGGTGCTGTCGTCGGCCCTCTACAGCCGCTTTTCCTCGCAAGGCCATGCGAGCTATGCAGACAGGCTTCTTTCAGCCATGCGGCTGGCGTTCGGCGGCCATTTCGAGAAAAAGGAATAGGCGCGAACGCCTCACCACCTCATCGGCGGCACATGAACGGGCGGCCGCGGCGCGGCAAAGGGCAGCACCGGCGTAAAACACCATGGGCAGCGCGAAGCCGCGCGCGGCAGGTCGCGCTTGCAGCCCCGGCAGGCATTGTCATGTGGATTGGCGATCATGGAAACGCTCCTTCTGAGCGACGCCGCGGCATCGCAGGAAATGAGCCGCCTTCAGGCTTGTCCCGGAGCGAAAAAGGGCGCGGCCGTCAGGATTCAGTCGCTTCGCCCCGGGCCGCATGCCGTGCTTTGCCGGCGAGCCTCGACATTCGTGTGAAAGTTTCCATGCACATGGTTTAAAGCTAGGGTGCGATCGCGGCTTTTCAAGGGCGCGCGCCCTCAGGCCGCAGCTATTTTCTCTTTTATTTCAGTAATTTGCCGTTATCGCGCATCTGCAAGGTGCAAACCGGGCCTGATGTGCGCAGAAAAGCGACGACAAACAGCTCAAGGCGGCTGGACAGGCGAAAATCTCGTGCTATAACCCACGCGCTCTCGCAGGCGTTCCGGCGTCCTGTTGTGGTCGGGGAATCGTCCGGCCTCTTCGAGACAGGCCCAGGTAGCTCAGTTGGTAGAGCATGCGACTGAAAATCGCAGTGTCGGTGGTTCGATTCCGCCCCTGGGCACCACTTCCTTTTTTTCGTTGAATTTGCCTGACCTTTCCCCAGGGCTTCTCGCCGTGCGAGGCGCTTTCGTTGCCTTTTTGGCGCGACTCTGGCTGACATCGGGAATGGCGACTTTTCCGGTCGCCGCACCAAAGCCTGCGTCGATCGACCGGGCAGTCGGGAATATGGGAATAAAGCCGGTTCAACATGCTGCGTTTCATTCATTCGAGCGACCTGCATCTGGGAAAGCGTTTCGGCAATTTCTCCGGCGACCTGCCGGGCAGGCTGCGCGAAGCGCGCCATGCCGTGCTGGCGCGGCTCGGCGAACATGCGCGCGAGCACGGCGCGTCCACCATCCTGCTCGCGGGCGACACTTTCGACACCGAGACGCCGGCGCCGGACATCCGCCGGCAGGCGCTTGCCGAAATGGCGCATCATGCGCCCATCCGCTGGGTGATCCTGCCCGGCAATCACGACTCGTTGCAGGCCTCCCAGCTCTGGGCGACGCTGAAAGCCGAAGCACCTGAAAATGTCGTGCTGGTTCTCGAGGCCCGCTCCCTCGAACTGTCGTCCAACGCCGTTCTGCTGCCGGGGCCATGCACCACGCGCCGCCCTGGCCGGGATCTGACCGAATGGATGGACGGGGAAGCTTCGCCTGAAGGGACAATCCGCGTCGGGCTTGCCCACGGCGCGATCCAGAGTTTTTCCGAAGAGGCGGCGGCTTCCGAGGTGATCGCGCCCGACCGGGCGCGGCGGGCCGGTCTCGACTATCTCGCCCTTGGCGACTGGCACGGCGCGGTCGGGATCGATGCGCGCACTCGTTACAGCGGCACGCCCGAACCCGACCGTTTCAAGCACGACCGGCCGGGTGAAGCGCTGCTGGTGCATATTGCCGGCCCTGGCGCCCTGCCCGACGTGACGCCGCTTCCCACAGCAAGCTTTTCCTGGCGCACGCTGGAGCTGCATCTGCTGGAGGGCGACGATCCGGCCCGCGCGCTGGAAGCCTTGCTGCCGGAGATGAGAAAGCGACGGCAATCGCTCCTGCGCGTGGCGGCTTCCGGGCGCAGCCGCCTTTCCGGCCGCACGGCGCTGAGCCATGCGATCGAAAGCGCCGCGCCGGATTTTGCCTTCATGGACCTGGACGACACCGGTCTGGAAACGGAGTGCGAAGTCGAGGACCTCGACCGGATCGACCGGGCGGGCGCGCTGCGTGAAGCCGCGAACGCCCTGCTGGCGGAGGCCGCGGACGAAAACCGCCCTTCCGCCGAGCGCGACATCGCGCAGGCTGCGCTGACGCGCCTTTATTCCCTTGCGCAGACGGTGTCGGCATGAAGATTTCGGCGCTGCGACTGTTCAATGTGAAGCGTTTCGCCGGGCGCGGCGTTGCGATCGAAGGAATCGGCGACGGCGTCAACGTGCTTTGCGCGGCCAACGAATTCGGCAAGTCCACGAGCTTTGAAGCGCTTCACGCGCTGTTCTTCCAGCCGCATTCCAGCACATCCGGCGACGTCAGGAGCCTGCGCCCCTACAGCGGCGGCAATCCGCTGGTGGAGGCCGACATCGCGACCGCGGAAGGCTCCTTCCGCATCACCAAGCAATATTATGGCGGCCGCTGCGCGCGCGTATCCGACCTGCCGAGCGGGCGTCTGGTGGCGCAGGCGGACGAGGCTGAGAATTTCATCGCCAACCTCATCCGGGGCGGCAGCGCAGGCCCGGCCGGGCTTTTGTGGGTGCGGCAGGGCGTCACCGGTATCGAAAAGCGCAGCCGCTCGGAAGAGGACAGCGAAAAGGAGGTTCGCAAGACCCTGCTGGAGTCCGTTCAGGGCGAGGTGGAAGCCGTCACCGGCGGGCGGCGCATGGCCGATATCATGTCCGCCGCTGCGCAAGCGCTTTCCGAACTGGTCACCGCCACCGGCCGGCCCAGAACAGGCGGTCGCTATGCCGCCGCAATCGAAACCCGCGACAGGCTGGCGACCGAAGAGCGGAGGCTTGCGGCGGAGGTTGCGGCCCTGCGGGAAGCGCTCGACACGCGCGCATCCACCGCGCGGCGTCTGGCTGAGTTGGACCGCCCGGAAGACCGGCAGGAACGCCAGCAGGCGGTCGAGAAAGCGCAGGCCGCGTTCGACCAGGCCAGAGCGCAGACCGAGACGCTGAAAGCCGCGGAAGCCGGTTTGAAATTCACCCGCGAGCGCCGCGATGCGATCGCGCGCGACTTCAAGGCGATGCGGGAGGCGCTGCAGAAGGCGGAGCTTCTGCGCACCACACTGGGGGAAGCGGAACGTCGGCATGCCGAGGCTTCGGAAAAGCGGCGGGTGACCGCAGATGCAGTGGCTCAGGCCCGGGCGGACGCCGATGTCGCCGACCAGCAAGAGCAGGAAGCCCGCGACCTGCTCGCCCGGATGGATGCGGCGCTGAAGGCACGGGACGCGTCGGAGCGCCATGCAGCGCTGACAGGACGGTTGAAGGAAGCCGAGAACGCCCGTCTTGCGCTGGAGCAGGAGGAGGCCAGATATGCCGCGCTGAAGATCGATCCCAAGGGCGTCGACGATCTTCAGGCTCTTGAAATCGAGATTGCAAGATTGCACGCGCTCGAAGACGCAGCCCGCCCTTCCATCACGGTTGTCTATGAGCCCGGAAGCGTCTACCCCGTGAAGATGGACGGCACGCCGCTCAGCCACGCGGAGGAACGCCGCTATGACGAGCAGGCGCAACTTGCCGTTCCCGGCGTCGGCGTCATAACGCTGCGGTCGAACCGCCCCGTCCGCAACGACGGCCGGCTGCAACAGGCCGGGCAGAAGCGTCGGGCGCTGCTCGAGATGCTGGGCGTCAGCGGCATCGCGGCGGCAAGAGAACGGCAGGCGCAGGGGCAGAAAATCGCCATCGAGATGCAAGGGCTGCGCAGCCGCTTGTCCGCTCTCGCGCCGGACGGGCTGGCCAGGCTGCGCGAAGAGGTGACCGCACAGGAGCCGCCGCCCGTTTCGGAAGCCAGCGAAATCAAGGGTGAACCGGAACAGTTCAAAGCCGCCTATGCCAGCGCCGACGATCGCCGCAAGGCCGCGCGTCAGGCTTTGCGGGAAACGGAACCGCTCCAGCGCGCCGCAGACGAAGCATTCATGACCGCCGGGACGGACCTCGCGACGCTGCGCGCCGAAATGGCCCAGGTCGAGGCGATTCTGGGACCTGAAGATGACCGTGCGGACCGCCAGCGGGAATTGTCGGAGCAACTGGACCAGCTTGAGCAGAAAGTTCAAACGGAAGAGACGGCGCTGCAGAACCTGCGCGATGCAACCGCCGATCTGGAATCGGTCGAGGCCGCGCTGAAACGCGCCCGTTCTGTGGAGGCAGCCGCTGAGAAGGAGGCCGGCACGCTGCGCGAGACGCTCGCCGAACTGAATGGCCGCATCCGCGCCTATGCCGACGAGGCCGTCGAGGAAAAATGGCGCGAAACTGTTGATTCCCTTTCAGCGGCGAGCAGGCGTGCCGCTGCCTTCGAAAGGGAGGTCAGAACCCTGCAGCGGCTTTCATCCGCGCTTGAAACCGCACGATCACAGGCGAGCGATCTCTATCTCAAGCCGGTTATGAGCGAGTTGCGGCCTCTGATCGGCCTGCTCTTCGACGATGTCTCCATCACCTTTGACGACAGGACGCTCCTGCCGCAGACGATCCTCCGAAACGGTCAGGAGGAAGAGGTCGATCGTCTGAGCGGCGGCATGCGCGAGCAGCTTTCCGTGCTGACGCGGCTGGCCTTCGCGCGGCTGCTCGCCCGTGACGGGCGACCGGCCCCGGTGATCCTTGACGACGCTCTGGTCTATTCGGACGACGACCGCATCGAAAAGATGTTCGACGCGCTCCACCGACAGGCCCGCGACCAGCAGATCATCGTCTTTTCCTGTCGCCAGCGCGCATTTCAGAAGCTTGGCGGGAACATCCTTCTGATGACGGACTGGCAACCCTGAAATGCGGCGGACACCCTATGCTGCTCGCCCTGCGACGAAAGAAGCGTCGAGAACAGGCCCGCGCAACCCGACCCTCCAAGCTTTGGACGGTTATCGATCATCAGGCGGATCGGTTGCGGCTGGACCGCGTTTCCTGAACTGCTAAGCTGGTCGGAAAGAAGACAACCGGCTGTCCGCCGTTGCGCCAAGATCAATGCCAATGTCCGCATAGCCTTCCCCCTCCACCGAATGTTGCCAATGCGCCCGACATCTGCAACATTCGGTTGTTCAGAAAACGCGGTCCAGTCGTTAACAAGCTGGAACAGCACCAAATAAGGCCCACGCTCCGGCGTGGGCTTTTTTTGCTGGCGGATCGGAATCAGGCGTTGGCCTGTCCTTTTTGCGGAAAGGCGTGTTTGCATGCGCTCCCCGTCCGGACACGAGCCGCACGCCGAAACATTCACATATGGTTCAGCGGGGCCAGAGAACCCGGCAAGAAGGCTTGATGGATTCGCGTGCGGCGGCTACGGGATCATCTCACCAACCCATGGAGCATAAAATTGCCAAGCATCGAAAGGCCGGGCTTGTCCTTTTGGATGGCGTCGTCGGACCAGACGATCTCGGCGGCCCTCGAGCGCCTTGCCGCCATCGTCAGCGAGAATGTCGACCAGCTCGTCGACGCATTCTATTCGACTTTTCTCGTCCATGAGGAAGCCTCGGCCTATCTCAGCCATTCGGTCGTCAATCAGCGTCTGCGCTATTCGCTTCGCCAATGGCTGCTCGATCTGGTCGGCAAGGATATGCGGTCGGACACCTCCGGGTTCGAGCAACGCCAGATCAAGATCGGCGAGGTGCATGCCCGACTGAGGGTGCCGAACGATATCGTGATGGAGGGCATGACCCTTCTCAAGACCGAGATCGCTCGGCGGGTTTCCGCGCTGGGGCTGGACGCCGCCACAACGGCCGAGACGATCATCCTGCTGGGCGAGAGCATAGACTTCGCCATGCGCTACATGACGGAGGCCTATGTCTCCGACACCAGAAGCCGCGCCCAGACCGACGAGGCGTTCCGGCTTTTCTCGCTCGGACAGGACATCAATCTGGAACGGGAAACCCAGCGCGCGGCCCTGATGGAATGGAGCCAGTCGGTGCTGTTCAGCCTGCTCGGCGAAAAGTCGGAAAAGCCGGGCAATATGCTCTCTTCATCGCCTTTCGGTCTTTGGGTGAGGCACCGCGCAGCCGTTCTGTTTCAGGGCTCCACGATCCTCGGCGGCATCGAGGATCTGATCCGACAGATCGACCAGCAGACGATTCCGGCGATCTCCGACAGGGGGCCTGCGGCGATATCCGATCTCCAGCGGCGGGTCGATGAGATCAAATATCTGCTCAACGACCTGTTCCAGACGGCGGCGAACCTCGAAAACGGTCGAGACCCGCTCACCCGCACGCTCAACCGGCGCTTCCTTCCGTCCATTCTCGGCCGGGAGATATCGCTGGCGAAAAGCGCCGGTTCCCCATTCGCGCTTCTCATGGTGGATGTCGATCACTTCAAGACGATCAACGACACCTACGGCCATTCGGCCGGAGATGCGGTGCTGGGCTGTGTCGCCGAACACCTGCTCGGCGCCGTCGGCAGCAGCGACTATGTCTTCCGCTATGGCGGCGAGGAATTCCTTATCGCTCTCGTCGAAACGGACCGGACGGAAGCGCACATCATCGCCGAGCGCATTCGTCAGGGGATCGCCGCACAGAGACCGGTGGTCTCGGAAACCCGCAGGGTTGACATCACCGCCTCGATCGGCGTGGCGAGTTTCGAGGGGCATCCCGATTATCAATACATGATCAACGCCGCCGACAAGGCTCTTTACCGGGCGAAGCAGGAGGGCCGGAACCGCGTATGCATGGCGCCGGACGGGAGTTCCGGAGCAGCGGCTCCGGAAGCGCTCGTCAACAATTACGGGTGACAACCCCGATAATAAACCGCTGCGCGATCCGCCCATCAGGATCGCGCAGGAAGATGCCTCCATCGACGCCTGAAAATCAGCCTTCGAGAATTTCCTTGGAAGCGACGGTGGAATCGGCGTTGAGACGGTAGATGACCGGCACGCCGGTGCCCAGCTCCACCTTCACCACTTCCTCGCCCGACAGGCCGTCCAGCGCCATGATCAGGGCGCGCAGCGAATTGCCGTGGGCCGCCACCAGCACCGTCTCGCCGCGCAGCACATGCGGCTGCATGTCGTGCATGTAGTAAGGCCAGACGCGCGCGCCGGTGTCCCTCAGGCTTTCGCCGCCGGGCGGCGGCACGTCATAGGACCGTCGCCAGACATGCACCTGATCCTCACCCCATTTCTGCCGGGCGTCGTCCTTGTTCAGGCCAGCGAGGTCGCCATAGTCGCGTTCGTTGAGCGCCTGATCGCGGATGGTCTCCAGATCGCTCTGGCCGACCGCGTCGAGGATGTGCTTGCAGGTTTTCTGCGCGCGCTGGAGATCGGAGGTGAAGGCGACGTCGAACTTCAGGCCGCGCTCCTTCAGCTTCTGTCCGGCCGCGCGCGCCTCGTCATGGCCCTGTTCGGTCAGGTCCACGTCACGCCAGCCGGTGAACAGGTTCTTCAGGTTCCATTCGCTCTGGCCGTGGCGCACGAGCACGAGGGTTCCGGACATGTTTGCTCCTTACAGTTACGTTCCAGTGAAACGGCCCGGCTCAGAGGCCGAGCACGTCGCGCATCGAATAGAGGCCGGGCTTGCGGCCGCGCGCCCACAGGGCCGCCTTGACCGCGCCGCGCGCGAAGATCGCCCGGTCCTGGGCGTGATGGGACAAGGTGATTACCTCGCCATTGCCGGCGAGGATCACGGAATGATCGCCGGGAACCGAACCGCCGCGCAGCGTGGCGAAGCCGATGCTGCCCGCCTCGCGCGCGCCGGTGTGGCCGTCACGCACCCGCACATCGTTGCCGGAAAGGGGAACGCCGCGCCCGGCCGCCGCCGCTTCGCCCAGAAGCAGGGCCGTGCCGGAGGGCGCGTCGACCTTGTTGCGGTGATGCATTTCAAGCACCTCGATATCGAAATCCCCGGGGCCAAGCGCGCGCGCCGCCTGCTCGACCAGCAGCGCCAGCAGATTGATGCCAAGGCTCATATTGCCGGACCTGACGACGGTGGCATGGCGCGCCGCCGCCTCGATGCGGGCGTTGTCGTCCGCCGCCAGGCCGGTAGTGCCAAGCACATGGACGATGCGCGCCTGAGCGGCGTAACCGGCAAATTCCACGCTTGCGGCGGGGGCGGTGAAATCGAGCACGCCGTCGGCCCGGGCGAAGGCGGCCAGCGGATCATCGCTGACGATCACGCCCGATGGCCCGAGGCCCGCCAATTCGCCTATGTCCCTGCCGATTGCGGGCGAGCCCTTTCGTTCAACCGCCCCGACAAAACGCGCGCCAGAAGTCTCGTGAACGGCGCGCACCAGCTCCAGCCCCATGCGCCCGCCTGCGCCGACGACGACAAGACCCATATCGCTCATGTGTTTCTCCCGGAAACTTCGGATATATCGGCGCTGTCCGCCGCCGCGTCCGCCGTCAGCCCCAGACCATTGTCGCCCTGGAAGCGATAAAAGCGCGCATAGACGCTGTTCGGATCGGCCATCAGTTGCGCATGGGTGCCCTGTTCGACCACCCTGCCCTGTTCCAGCACGACGATGTTGTCGGCATTAACGACGGTGGAAAGCCTGTGCGCGATGACGATGGTGGTGCGGCCGCGCATCGCTTCGTTCAGCGCCTGTTGCACGCGCGCTTCCGACTCGTTGTCGAGCGCCGAGGTCGCCTCGTCGAGCAGCAGGACCGGCGCATCGCGCACCATGGCGCGCGCGATCGAAACGCGCTGGCGCTGCCCGCCCGACAGCGATGCGCCGTTCTCGCCGACCTGCGTGTCGTAGCCCCCGGGTTGCTGGCGGATGAACTCGTCCGCCGCCGCCAGCCTTGCAGCCAGCTCGATTTCCCGGTCGCTCGCCTCGGGGCGGCCATAGCGGATGTTGTCGCGGATCGAGCCCTCGAACAGATAGGGCTGTTGCGAGACATAGGCGATCGACTGGCGCAGCGAACGCTTGGTCACCTTCGACACGTCCTGCCCGTCAATCGTGATGGCGCCTCCATCCACATCGTGGAAACGCTGCAACAACGCCACCAGCGTGGACTTGCCAGCGCCCGAGGCGCCGACGATGGCCGTGGTCTTGCCGGGCGCGGCGACGAAGCTCACCTCGTTCAGAACCGGTTGGCCGGGCGCATAGGCGAAGGACACGTTCTCGAAACGCACTTCGCCCTGCGACACGGCAAGCGCTTGCGCATCCGGCACATCGCCCTGCCGCGGTTCCAGATCGAGGATTTCGTAGATCATGCGCGCATTGACCAGCGCGCGCTCGACATTGACCTGCGTGCGCGCCAGCCGGCGGGCCGGGTCGTAGGCCAGCAGCAAGGCGGTGATAAAGGCCATCACGTCGCCGGGCGGGTGGTTGGTCGTCGCCGCCTTGTAGGAGGCGTAACCGATAACGCCGGCTACGGCGAAGCCGGCGAGGCTTTCGGTGATCGGACCCAGACGCTCCGACACCCGCGCGATCTTGTTGTAGCGGCCTTCGGCATGGTCGACCAACTCGCCGATGCGCGCCGAAAGCTGATCCTCCATGGTGAAGGCCTTAACCACGGCGATGCCCTGGACCGCCTCCTGCATGGCCCCGATCAGATGCGAATTGACGGTGACGGATTCGCGCGTCACCGAGCGTACCCGGCGCATGATGTAATTGACCGCCCACACCAGCGGCGGGCCGACGATAATGATCGAGGCGGCGAGGAAGGGCTGCTGCCAGACCATGACGCCGATCAGGCCGACAAGGGCGACCAGATCGCCGGCGACGGAGCGCAGCGTCATGCCCATCAGATCGCGGACGCCGGCGACGTTCTCGTTGATCCGCGCCGCCAGCCTGCCGGAGCGCGTGTCGCTGAAGAAGTCCATGCCGAGCCGCATCAGATGCTGGAAAACGCGCTTCTGGTAGCGCGCCACGACATTGTTGCCGATCTTCGCCAGCGTGACCGAATAGCCGTAGGTGGCCATGCCGCGGATCAGGAAGATGGCGATGATGCCGCCGCAGATCAGCGGGGCGCGGTCGTAGCGCTGGCCAACGAAAATGTCGTCGACCAGCGGCTGCATGATCCACGCGGCGAGCCCGGCGGTGGCGGCCGAGATGAGCAGGCAGGCTATGGTGAAGGCGTAATAGCCGATATATTCGCGGCCATTCTCGGCGAAGATGCGCTTCAGCACGGCGATGATTTCACCGGGCTCTGGCTTGCTGCTTTTTGTGCCGACGCTCAAAACTCGATCCGTCGCTGCATTGACCTGATGTTGAAGACGCCGGGGTGCGTCGGGCACCCTCTTAGAGCCTTTGCGCACGTTTGCCTATGGCCGTCGCTGAAATTGCCGGCCGGAAAGCTCACGCCTGCCAGCGCCGCCCGGACGTCCCCACGCCGAAGCCGGATGGGGTTCGTGCATAGGCGGCGAGCCCCGCAAGCGCGGCCAGCGGATGGCCCACCACATAGACGGGAATGGAGCCCATCAGCGCATGGTGGGGGGCCTTGTCCTCAAAGGCCGCACGGAAATTGCCGGCCTTCAGCGCCGGCACGATCTTCTGGGCGATGCCGCCGCTCAGATAGACGCCACCGCGCGCCTTGAAGATCAGCGCCACGTCGCCCGCGACCCGGCCAAGCAGGGTGGTGAAGGTCCCGAGAGTCTCGACGGCGGTCGCATCGCTTCCGGCCAGCCCGGCGGCGGTGATGTCGGAGGGTTCGGTCAGGGCCGGCTCCCGACCATCGGCAAGAGCGATCGCGCGATAGAGATTGGTGAGGCCCCGCCCGCACAGGATATCCTCGCCGGAAACGCGCCCGTCGAGCGTCACCAGATGCGGGAACACATCATGGTCGCGCGGCGTACGCGCCCCGAGGTCGATATGTCCGCCCTCGCCGGGCACGGGAACCCATCCGCCAAAGGCGTGGACCAGTCCCGCCACGCCCAATCCTGTTCCCGGACCGAGCACCACCCGGGCGGCGTCAGGCGCCGGCCTCCCGCCGCCGATCTGTTCCATATGCTCCATGCCCAGCGCGGCGACAGCCAGAGCCTGCGCCTCGAAATCGTTGAGCAGAAGCACGTCGCCGAGACCAAGATCGGCAAGCATCCGCTTCGGCCTGATGATCCACGGACAATTGGTAAGCGGTATCTCGTCGCCTTCCACAGGGGCGGCAACCGCCAGAATGGCCGAGCGCGGCGGTTGCGCTGCGCCATCGAGCACGGCGGAGCGGATCGCCTCGTCGACACTGGCGAAATCGGCCGTCCGGACGATACGCGGCTCACCCGCTTCGGAGGCCTCATCCCGGATGATCGAAAAACGGGCGTTGGTGCCGCCAATGTCGCCGATCAGAACCGGAAACCTGAACCGTACCTCTCCACCATCCGAACCCGTCATTCTGGTCCCCGACAAGCAATCGTCTTTTCGGTCCGACGCCCGATCTGTTTGTTCCTGCCGCCATTATGCGGTGCGGGACGATTCCGCCCAGCCGCAAAATGCCCCAGCGCATTTCCGCTCCTTTGCGAATCGCGAAAACGCTCCAACTTTTTATTTTTACGCAATTCCAAACGCAAAGCCGCTTCACACTTTTGCTGGAATTGCTCTAGCGCATGGCGGGCAAAAGGAAAATGAATTTTCACCCGCGATTAAAACGATTGAAAGCGGATCGACGCCCCGGCATCCCGCGGGTCAATCGCCAGGACGGGGGAAAGGCAACGGCGCGCCGAACTCGGGGGTGGACGCAAAAGCGCTCGCGCCGGCCGGCAAACCGCCCGATGCGGCGATTGCCGCGATCGGATCGGCGCGGGTGATCATCGCCGCATTGCCGGACGGATAGGTGACAGCGGCGATCGACACCGGATCGGGCGCTTCGAGCACGGCCCGGCAGGCCTTCGGCAGCGACGACATTTTCATCACGTCGCGCGCTTTCGGCGCATCGGGGTTGGGATTCGGCCGCCACGGCTCCTCGGTGAACCACCATGCCAGCGACTTGTCGCAGCCTTCGCCTGCCGGCACGGCTTCCTGACGCTTGCAATCCGGCGAGCCGGGCTGGCAGCCGATGCGGACGTGGAAATGATAGTCATGCCCCCAGAACGGGCGGACCTTGCGCAGCCATGAGCGGTCGCCCGTCACCGTGTCGCACAGCTTCTTCTTGATGCCGGGGTGGACGAGGATTCGTTCCACCTCGCTGTAACTGGCGGCGCGCTTGAGCAGGCGCGCGTGAGCCGGCGTCCAGCGCTTCTCGACCACCCTGCGGGTCTTGGGGTCGATGAGCGAGACCGCCGACATGTTCTCGCGCTCCTGAGGCGTCAGCCGGCGGTCGGGCATGGGCGTGAACCAGATGTCGGCGTCGAGCCCGATCTGGTGCGAGGCATGTCCGGTAAGCATGGGTCCGCCGCGCGGCTGCGAGATGTCGCCCAGCAGCAGGCCCGGCCAGCCGTCCTGCACCGCGTCATGGGACAACTTCCCGATCAGCGAAATCATGGCCGGATGACCCCAGCGGCGATTGCGCGACAGGCGCATCGCCTGCCATGTCGGGCCATCGGTGGCGATGGCGACGCCGCCCGAAAAGCAGCCCTTGGAATAGAAGCCGATCGATTGCGGCTGGGTGGCGGCAGGCAGCTTGTGAGAGCCGAACAGCGTCTTGGCCAATTCCTGCGCGTCCGCCTGCTGCGGAGCCGCCGTTGCGAGAATGGAGAGCGCGGCGACCGCGACCGCGCCTTTCGTCATCTTCGCCCACAATGCTCGCATTCCAGCCTCCAGTCGGGAAAACCCGAATCACATAATGTCGCCAACTGCGCCACGATCAAGGCAGGCCCATCCTGGCTCTGGGCTCTCCCTCGGCCCAGTCGCCGTCATCCCACAGGGCGCGAAGCGCGGCGCGGTAGTCCGAAAGCCGCAAGTGGTAGCCGGCAGCCTTCAGCGCAGCGTTGGAAACGCGCTTGTTCTCGCCATAGAAGGAGCGGGCCATCGGCGTCAGCTGCGCTTCTTCAAACGGGATTTCCGGCGGCGGCTCCACCCCCATCAGTTCGGCTGCGCAGGCAACCACATCCTGCGGCGGTGCGGGCTCATCGTCGGTGACGTTGAAGATGCCGCCCTTTTCCCGTTCGGCCAGATGCGCCAGCGCACCGGCGATGTCGGCGACATGGACGCGATTGAACACCTGCCCCGGCTTGACCAGCCGTCTGGCCGTTCCGTCCCGCAGATTGACGAAGGCGTTGCGGCCGGGTCCGTAGATGCCGGCAAGGCGCAAAACAGCCACCGGACAATCCAGGGCGCGACCAAGCTCCAGCCATCGCCGCTCGGCCTCGACCCGAAGCACGGAGCGGCGCGACACGGGGCGGCAGGGCGTCACCTCGTCCACCCACGCGCCGCCGTGATCGCCATAGACACCGACCGTGGAGAGATAGCCGATCCAGCGCAAGGCCGGCATTTCATCTGCGATGACCGCGCGCGCGGCGTTCAGCACCGGATCGCCGGCCTCGCCGGGGGCCACCGAGACGACGAGATGGGTGACGCCGGCGAGCGCCTCCCTGATTTCCGCCGTCAGCACGCCGTCGAACAGAAGCGGCGCAACGCCGGCCTTGCGCAACAGGTCGAATTTTTCGACCGACCGCGTGGTGCCGGATATTGGCGCGTCTTTCGAACGCAGGCCGGCGAAGGCACGGGCCGAATAGCCCGCGCCGAAGACGAAGATTTCCTGCGTGCTCATGCCCGAACCTTTTCAGCCAAGCCCATTCCATGCATCCATTCCGCCCGCACGTCCGCGTCGGTTTCATCACGCAAGGCGGGTTGCGCAAGCAGTGAAAACTCATACTGCGGCACAAGACGCGACAAGGCCCAGACGGCTGCGCCCCGCACCAGAGGCGAAGGGTCGCGCGTCAGCTCACGCACCGCACCGACCAGACCCATCTCCCCGGAATTGCCTGCTGCGATCAGCACATTGCGCATGAAGCGGTCGCGGCCGATGCGCTTGACCGGCGAACCGGAAAACAGGATCCGGAATGCGGGATCGTCAAGCTTCAGCAGATCGGCCAGCCTTGGTTCGCGCAGATCGGCGCGCGCGGCAAGCTTCGCCTCGGAGGCCGTGCGGGCGAACTTGTTCCACGGGCAGGCGGCAAGACAGTCGTCGCAACCATAGATGCGGTTGCCCATCGCCGCACGGAACTCCGGCGGGATGGGGCCCTTGTTCTCGATGGTCAGATAGGAGATGCAACGGCGCGCGTCGAGCCTGTAGGGTGCCGGAAAGGCTTGCGTGGGACACGCATCCAGACAGGCGCGGCAGGAGCCGCAACGGTCGATGTCACGCGTATCCGGCTCCAGTTCGGCCGTGGTGAAGATCGAGCCGAGGAACAGCCACGAACCGTGCGAGCGGCTGACGAGATTGGTGTGCTTGCCCTGCCAGCCGAGCCCGGCCGCCTCGGCCAGCGGCTTTTCCATCACCGGAGCCGTATCGACGAACACCTTCACGTCGCCGCCGGCGCGCGCGACGATCTTGCCGGCGATCTCCTTGAGCCGCCCCTTCATGACGTCGTGATAATCACGGTTGCGCGCGTAGACGGAGATGGCGGCGCGGTCACGCAGGGAAAGGATGCTGCGCGGATCGTGGTCCGGGCCGTAATTCATCGCCAGCACGACGATGGAACGCACATCCGGCCACAGGACGCTTGGGCTGGCGCGCCGTTCCAGCGTCTCGGCGATCCACTCCATGGAGCCATGGAAACCGTCGTCCACGAATTGCGCAAGCCGCTCCGGCGCTTTCGGGATCGAATCGGGAGACGTCACCGCGCACAGGTCGAAACCGGCGCGCAGGGCTTCCCTGTCGATCAGCGCGCGAAGTTTGCCGGGATCAGAAGTCGAGGTCCGCATAATGCGACACCGGCGCCAGGCCGCGCACCCTGTCGGCCAGCAGCGGGCGGAAGGAGGGGCGCGACTTCACCCGCATATACCAGTCGCGCGCCGCGGCGTTGTCGCGCCAGTCGATCTCGCCCAGATAATCGAGCACCGAGAAGGCGGCGGCGGCGGCAAGGTCGGCATAGGTGAGGCGCGATCCGGCCAGCCAGTGGCGGGTGCCGGCCAGCCAGTTGGTGTATTTCAGATGTTGCCTGATGTTGGCGCGCGCAGCCCGAATGGCGGTGGAATCGGGTGAACCGCCGCCAGCCGCATCCGGCATCAGCGGCTTCAGCGCGCGCTCGCGCACCAGATGGCGCGTGACCTCGCTCTCGGTCTTTCCCAGATACCAGTCGACCAGACGCCTTATCTCGGCGCGGTCCATGGGATTTTCCGCAAACAGACGCCGGTCGCGCTTGAGCACGCCGCGCGTCTCGTCGAGATATTCGGCGATAACGGTGGCGCCCACGATCGGCACATCGCCTTCGGCGAGCAGGATCGGCAGCGTGCCGGCCGGATTGAGCGCCAGGAACTCCTTGCGGCGCGACCAAGGGTTCTCCTCAATTAACGCCAATTCCTCTCCATATTCGCCGAAAGCGATTCGGACGAAACGACAGGCAGCGGACATCGGATGATGAAAAAGCGTCAGCATGGTCCCTTGGATCAAAAAAGCGCGCCAGCACGTTTCCGGCCGCGCCAATCAGCCTCGGCAGCCCACCAACGAACTGTCAAGCATTGCGTCCTATAGGATCAGAACACCGTCCTGACAAGCAACCGGGAATATCCAGGAAAATATGGAAAACCAGACGATCATCGAGGCCCTGCTGCTGGGGTTGCTGGAAGGGCTGACCGAATTCATCCCGGTTTCCTCCACCGGCCACATCCTCCTGGCCGGCCATTTTCTGGGCTTCGAATCAACCGGCAAGGCCTTCGAGGTGCTGATCCAGCTCGGCGCGATTCTCGCCATCCTGTCGGTCTACGCCAGCCGCTTCTGGGATTTCATGAAACGCTCGGACAGGCTGCATGTCATTGGCGAGGTGATCGTGGGGGTGATCGCCTGCCTGATCTGGATGGGCGGTTGCGCCTTCGAATTCGTGGCCGCCATCGTGCGTCGGCGACGTCCGAACCTGTTCCTGCCGCCGCAGCTATCCGACGATCCGGCGGTGCGCATGCTGGTGGGTCTTGCGATCGGCTTCCTGCCCGCCGCCGTCATCGGCGTCCTGGCGCACGGCTTCATCAAGTCCGTGCTGTTCGAGACGCCGAAGCTGATCTGCATCATGCTGATCCTCGGCGGGATCGTTCTGTTGTGGATCGACAGGCTCGACCTCAAGCCGAAGTACCATGAGGTGGGCCAGTTCCCCCTGTCGCTTTACCTCAAGATCGGATTCTTCCAGTGCCTGGCCATGATCCCCGGCACCTCGCGCTCCGGCGCGACGATCGTTGGCGGACTTCTCATGGGCGCGGACAAGCGGGCGGCGGCCGAATTTTCCTTCTTCCTCGCCATGCCGACGATGCTCGGCGCCTTCACACTCGACCTGTTGAAGAACTGGAGCGCGCTTTCAGCCTCCGACCTTCACATTATCGGCGTCGGCTTCGTCGCCGCCTTCGTGGCCGCTGTCGTGGTCGTCCGCGGCCTGCTCGGCTATGTAAGCCGTCACGGCTACAAGCTGTTCGGCTGGTGGCGGCTGGTGGTGGGAACGGTCGGCCTCGCCGCGCTCTACATCGCAGGCTGACGGCATCCCGCCAGCCCGTTCATCAGGCCGGAGTTCAGGCAGTCTGGCGACGCTGGAACTGGCCGGCGGCGCGGAAGCGCCAGAGATAGCTTGGCAGAATGGTGGCCATCGACTGCGCCTCGACGCCAAGGCCAGCCAGAGTGCGCCCCTCGGCTTCCGCTTCCTTTGAGACCACATTGTCCGAGCGCAACTGCGCCACCTGATCCGTGGTCAGCAGCGGCTTGGGCAAAAGGCCGAGGAACGTCGCTGCAAGCTTCGACACCCACCACGGTAGCGGCAGCAGAAGCCGCTTGCGCTGGATTACCGCCAGCATCTCCTCAAGGCACTGGCGGAAGCTGGCCACGACCGGCCCGCCGAGCTCGTAGGCCCGCCCGCCAGCGACCGCGCCGTCAACCGAACGCGCCACAACCTCGGCCACATCGCCCACATAGACGGGCTGGAACTTCGTTTCGCCGCCGCCGATCAGCGGCAGGGCCGGCGCATAGCGCGACATGCCGGCGAAGCGGTTGAAGAAGCTGTCCTCGGGGCCGAAAATGATCGACGGGCGGAAGATCGTCGCCTCCGGAACCGTTTCCAGAACCGCCTTCTCGCCACGCGCCTTGGTGCGGGCGTAAGCGGAAGGCGACTGCATATCCGCGCCAAGCGCCGAGACATGGGTGAGACGGGCTCCCACCGCGCGGGCGGCTTCGGCGACGGCGCGAGCGCCGAACTCATGCACCGAGCCGAACTTCTGGCGGCCGCCCTCGGACAGAATACCGACGAGGTTGATGACGTGATCGGCGCCGATCACCGCCCGATCGATAGACTTTCGAAAACGCAGATTGGCCTGCACAGCCTGAATCTGCCCGACATTGCCGAGCGGCTGGAGATGTCCCGCGAGGGCCGGGCGACGGCAGGCGACGCGGATCAGATAGCCGCGCGTGGCCAGCGCGCGCACAACGTAGCGTCCCACGAAACCGGACCCGCCGAAGACGACCACGAGCTTGGGAGTTTGCAGGATTTCTGTCATGACGGGCTCCGGCTATGCGCCCCGGCCGGACCGGGGCTTGGCTGAAGCCGCTTCATAGTCCGTTTCTTGGCCGAGGCAAAGTGCGATCGGTGGTCGCTCCCACCGATCGCGCCAAATCAGAACGCCTTGCCGATGCGGGCGTCGACCGAATGGCTGTTTGCGCCGCGGATGACGAAGAAGAACAGCATCGCCGACCAAAGGATCGACTTCTCCGCGCCCGAGAAGCCCTGGCCCAGCGTGATCCAGTGGAACCAGACCGTCACCAGAAGCACGATCAGGCCGGCGAAGGCCGCGGGACGGGTGAGGAAGCCGAGGGCGAGGAAAATACCGCCGAAAAATTCGGTGCAGGACAGAAGCAGCGACCAAAGGCCCCCCGGATAGAAGCCAAGGCCTTCGACCATTTCGGCCGCGCCGAAGGGGTTGACGATCTTGGATGAACCGTGGATCGCAAGGATGCCGCCGGTGACGACACGGAGCAAGGTTTCCGAACCTCCGTGCAGCGCTGCATAGACGCCGCCGAGGGCCGGTATGATGAGGCGCTGACGCGCGGTTTGGGTGGTTGTGGACATCAATCTTCTTCCTGTTGCGGAGCGCTCCTAACGCCCCAAAGCCATCTTCACGGTCAAATGAAATAAAGTTGAGCCAAAACGCAAGGTTCATGATGGTGACAGTGCGTTTCCATATCCGCCATGCGAAAAGGCAAGGCTGCTTCATCGAAATAGCATTTGAGCGCAACTGCAAAAAAGTCCAGGCTTCAAGCATATACTCGGGGTGAGGAGAGATCGGACGCAGATGAACGAATCGATAAACGGCAGGCATATCGTCGTAACCGGCGGAACCGGCGCTCTGGGCAGCGTCGTCGTTGGCATGCTGACAGCGCAGGGCGCGATCTGCCATGTGCCCAACACCCATGCGGAACCGCCTGCGAACTTTCCGCACGCCGAAAATCCCAATGTCAGGCTAAGCCACAATATTTACCTGGCTGACGCCAAGACCGCCGACGCCTTCTATGCCGAGGTTCCGGAATTGTGGGCCTCCATCCATCTTGCCGGAGGCTTTGGCGCCGCGCCGATCGAAAAGACCGAACCCGCGTCGTTCGAAGAGCTTCTGGAAACCAATGTCCATACCAGCTTCTTCTGCTGCCGGGCGGCGGTGCGCAGCATGATGGCCGGCGGAAGGGGCGGCCGCATCGTCAACGTCGCCGCCAAGCCGGGCCTCAACCCCCGGCGGGGTTCGGGCATGGTCGCCTACACCACCAGCAAGGCGGCCGTGGCCGCCATGACGGTGTCGCTGGCCGAGGAGGTCAAGGCGCGCAACATTCTCGTCAACGCCATCGCCCCGTCGATCCTCGACACGCCCGCCAACAGGGCGGCGATGCCCGATGCGGATTTCGGAAAATGGGTCAGCCTCGCCACTGTTGCGGCCACCATTTCCTATCTCGTCGCGCCGGCCAACGAAGCCATGAGCGGCGCGCTCATCCCGCTGTACGGTCAGTCCTGATCGGGCCCTGACCGGACCGTCGGCATTCGGCCAGACACCACCAAAGAAAAACCCGCCGGATCGCTCCGGCGGGTTTTTTGTTCCTTTCGGTCACGCCGTGGATAACAGCGCGACCGAACGGCAGAGGCTGATCAGCTGCCCTGCTTCTTCAGCGCGGCGCCGAGAATGTCGCCCAGCGAAGCGCCGGCGTCGGTCGAACCGTACTGTGCGACGGCTTCCTTCTCCTCGGCGATTTCCAGCGCCTTGATCGACACCTGAACCTTGCGGTTCTTCTTGTCGTAGACGATGACGCGGGCATCGACCTTCTGGCCGACGGTGAAGCGCTCGGGGCGCTGCTCGTCACGGTCGCGCGACAGGTCGTTGCGCTTGATGAAGCTCTCGAGCCCGCTTTCGACCAGGCGAACGTCCAGACCGCCATCCTTCACGCCGGTGACCTCGCAGGTCACGACGGCATTCTTGCGCAGCTCTCCGCTGGCGGCGGCGTCGCCGGCCGCGTCACGCGAAAGCTGCTTGATGCCGAGCGAGATGCGCTCCTTGTCGATGTCGACGTCGAGCACCTGAGCCTTGACCATGTCGCCACGGTTGTACTCCTCGATGACCTGCTCGCCCGGACGGCTCCAGTCGAGGTCGGAGAGGTGAACCATGCCGTCGACATCGCCTTCGAGGCCGATGAACAGGCCGAACTCGGTCTTGTTCTTGACCTCGCCCTCGACTTCGGAGCCAACCGGATGGCTGCGGGCGAAGGCCTCCCACGGGTTTTCAAGCGTCTGCTTGAGGCCGAGCGAGATGCGGCGCTTGGCCGGATCGACCTCGAGCACCACCACGTCCACCTGCTGCGAGGTCGACAGGATCTTGCCGGGGTGCACGTTCTTCTTCGTCCACGACATTTCCGACACGTGGATGAGGCCCTCGATGCCGGGCTCCAGCTCGACGAACGCGCCGTAGTCGGTGATGTTGGTGACGGTGCCGGTGATCTTCTTGCCGATCGGGAACTTGGTGCCGATGTCGGACCACGGATCGCTCTCGAGCTGCTTCATGCCCAGCGAGATGCGGTGCGTCTCCTGGTTGATGCGGATGATCTGCACCTTGACCGTCTGGCCGATGTTGAGGATCTCGGTCGGATGGTTCACGCGGCGCCACGCCATGTCGGTGACGTGCAGCAGGCCGTCGATGCCGCCGAGGTCGACGAACGCACCGTAGTCGGTGATGTTCTTGACCACGCCCTCGACCACCTGGCCCTCTTCGAGATTCTGGACGATCTCGGAGCGCTGCTCGGCACGGCTCTCTTCAAGCACGGTGCGGCGCGAAACGACGATGTTGCCGCGGCGCTTGTCCATCTTGAGGATTTCGAAGGGCTGCGGGTTGTGCATGAGCGGGGTGACGTCGCGGATCGGACGGATGTCGACCTGCGAACGCGGCAGGAAGGCCACGGCGCCGTCGAGATCGACAGTGAAGCCGCCCTTGACCTGGTTGAAGATGACGCCTTCGACGCGCTCGCCCTTCGAGAACTTCTCCTCGAGGCGGACCCAGCTTTCCTCGCGGCGAGCCTTCTCGCGCGACAGCATGGCCTCGCCCAGCGCGTTCTCGATGCGCTCGACATAGACCTCGACGGTGTCGCCAACCTTCAGCGTGCCGTCCTTGGATTTCGCGCCGAATTCCTTCAGCGGAACGCGGCCCTCGACCTTCAGGCCGACGTCGATGATGGCCATGTCCTTTTCGATGGCGGTAACGGTGCCGCGAACGACCTGGCCTTCACCGGCATGACCATCGGCAAAGGATTCTTCGAGCAGGCTCGCGAAATCGTCGCGAGTAGGGTTTGAAACTGACATATGTTCTCCTGAAACGCCTCTTTTAAGAGGCAGCGCCGTGGGTTCGCGTTGCGGTTGCCTGACCGACATTCCGGACCCTCGGGTCCCGGACCGCCTGGGGCGGTCGAATTACGGCGCATGGAGCGCCGGCAGGCGGTTTGGTCTGACGCCGAACGGAATTTCGCAGGCGACAACGCCGATGAAGTTCCGGTCAGGCTTCGCTTTCCGCCGCCACTATACCATCAACGATGGTTCTGGCGGCAATAAACGCGGTTTCTATATCCATTTCGCTGGTGTCGAGCAAGTGCGCATCGGCAGCAGGCCGCAAGGGCGAGTCGGCGCGGCCCATGTCGCGCTCGTCGCGGCGCACGATATCGGCAAGAATGGTGGCGAAATCACCAGCGCCGTCTTTGGCCTCGATCTCGGCCAGCCGGCGACGCGCCCGCACCTCGGCGCTTGCCGTGACATAGAGCTTCACCGCCGCATCGGGGCACACGACCGTGCCGATGTCGCGGCCGTCCAGAACCGCTCCGCCGGCCTGCGCGGCGAAGGCGCGCTGCTTGTCGACCAGAATGCGCCGCACCTGCGGGATGACGGCCACCCTGGAGGCGGCCTCCCCCACGGCATGGGCGGAAAGCACCGAACGGTCGAGCGCGCCGAGATCGACAAGGCGCGCGGCCTCGATGGCGTGCGGCGCGTCGCCCAGCGGCCAGCCCTTGGCCAGCAGCATGTGCGCGACCGCCCGGTAGGTGAGGCCGGTGTCGAGGTGAGGCAGATGGTAATAATCGGCCAGCCGCCGCGCCAGCGTGCCCTTGCCGGAGGCGGCGGGCCCATCAATTGCGATGGTCAGCGCGCCGGCTGTCATGCCGCCGGCTCCACTGTTTCGATGCGTGCGCCAAGACCCGTCATCAGGTCCATGAATTCGGGGAAGCTGGTGGCGATCATCGCCTTGTCGTCGATGGTGACCGGCTTTTCCGCAGCAAGCCCCATGACCAGGAAGCTCATGGCGATGCGGTGATCGAGATGGGTCTCCACCGCTGCACCACCGCCCAGGCCCTTGCCGTCCGGAACGCCGCGCACGGCGAGCGTGGTCTCCCCTTCGGTGCAGTCCACGTTATTCTGGCGCAGACCGGCCGCGACGGCGGCCAGCCGGTCGCTTTCCTTTACGCGCAGTTCTTCCAGCCCCAGCATCAGCGTCTCGCCCTCGGCGAAAGCGGCGGCGACGGCAAGCACCGGATATTCATCGATCATCGACGGCGCGCGCCCGGCAGGCACCGTCACTCCCTTCAGATGCGAATGACGTACGCGCAGATCCGCGACATCCTCGCCGCCTTCGGTGCGAGGGTTCTGCACCTCGATATCCGCGCCCATTTCCTGAAGCGTAAGAATGAGGCCGGTGCGGGTCGGGTTCATCAGCACGTTGCGGATAACGATGTCGGAGCCCGGAACGATCAGCGCCGCGACAAGCGGGAAGGCCGCCGAAGACGGATCGCCGGGCACACGAATCGTCTGGCCGGTCAGCTTGCCCTGCCCTTCGATGAAGATGTGACGCACGCCGCGCTCGTCGGTTTCGACGTTAATGTTCGCGCCAAAGCCCTTGAGCATCCTTTCGGTGTGGTCACGGGTCATCACCGGCTCGATGACGGTGGTGACGCCAGGCGTGTTGAGCGCCGCCAGCAGCACGGCGGATTTCACCTGCGCCGAGGCCATCGGCACGCGATAGGTGATCGGAGCCGCATGTTTGGGCCCGCGCAGGGTCAGCGGCATGCGGTCGCCGGGGGATGCGGACAGAACCTGCACACCCATCTGGCGCAACGGATCGAGCACGCGTCCCATGGGGCGCGATTGCAGGGAGGCGTCGCCGATGAAGGTGGTCTCCATGTCGTAGCTGCCGACAAGACCCATGGTGAGGCGCGAGCCGGTGCCGGCGTTGCCGAAGTCGAGCGGCGCCTGCGGCTGCAGCAGCGCGCCGTTGCCGACGCCGCGAATGATCCATTCGTCGCCCTTCTTCTCGATATGGGCGCCCATCGCCTTCATCGCCTCGCCGGTGCGCAGCACGTCCTCGCCTTCCAGCAGGCCGGTGATGCGGGTCTCGCCGGAGGCCAGTCCGCCAAACATGAAGGAACGGTGCGAAATCGACTTGTCGCCGGGCACCCGCGCCTCGCCACGGAGGGCGGAAGAGCTGCGTGCGGTGGCCGGTTGCGGAGCGGCGGAGTGCGACATGACTATTCCTCTTGCGAAGATCCCGGTTAGCGGGCAATTTCAAAGGGAGCGCGGCGGTCTCGTATCACGAGCCGGGGCGATGGTCATCCCCTTCGGCAAGTTGCGGGAAACTCCGGTTTTCTCTTGGCGGCATTTGGCTTTGACAGGCTTACAATGAGCCGTTAAGGGGACCAAACTTTTTTCGACGAGGCTTGTCGTGGCAAAACCCGAACTTGGCACCAAACGAATCGACCCGGAAACGGGCCAGAAATTCTATGATCTGAACAAGGATCCGATTGTCTCGCCCTATACGGGCAAGACTTATCCGCGTTCCTATTTTGAGGACGGCAAGACCTCGATCCTCGAGGAAGAGGATGAAGTGGCCGAGAAGGAGCTCGAGGCCGACGAGGAAGGCCCGGAGCTCGTTCCGCTGGAAGAAGCGGACGGCGAATCGAAGGATGACGATCTCCCCGACCTCGGCGACGACGATGATGACGTCGATCTGGGCGATGATGACGACGACACCTTCCTTGCCGACGAGGAAGAGGGTGACGACGACGTTTCCGACATGATCGGCGTCGGCGACGACGAAGACGACGAGCTCTGATCAGGGCCCTGTCCACATGCCGCGATTTTTTATGCGCGGCATGAAAAAAGCAGGCTAAAGAGGCTTGCTATTGACGACGGGCGGCGCTAGAAGCCGCCCACATCGGGTGAGGATACCTCGCCCTGATGACCTAGCCGGAAACGGTGCCCGACGAGTCGGGTATGGGGCCATAGCTCAGCTGGGAGAGCGCCTGCATGGCATGCAGGAGGTCAGCGGTTCGATCCCGCTTGGCTCCACCATTTTCCATATCTCACGGCAGTTTGCTTCGCTCACGCTCCGATGGGGCGGGCGAAAGCCCGGGCCGCGGTCGCGGCCTTGTTCCGGTTCGCGGATGCTCCGCTCACCTCCACCAATTACTTCCCTGTTTTCTGCATTTTTTCACTCGCGTGGATTTGGCGTCGTGTTTTCAAACGCCTGGCGGCGCGGATTCCGCACATGGCGGCGCACGCTCAAATCAGCAGGCGCGCGGCCGGTGAGGATCGCCTCGATATGCGCGGCGACACCAGACGATCCTATCCGGCAGCGAAAACACTCTGGCAACACTCCGGCGCAGCGGCCGGAACGTGGAATCGGCTTCCGGATCCCTATACCAAATGAACGTTTTGGAGCATCGTTTTGCGTCCGCAAGGACGTATGGTCTCACCATGGATCTTGCCGTGCTTCGTCATACGGACAAGCGTTCGACTTCCCCGGTCTTCCTGCAACCGATATAGACCGGAACCGGCTGTTCACCGATTTTCCGGAACGCAGCCGCAGTCACTCCCGGCCGGGAGGCGCCAGCACGATCTCGGCTCCTCCCCTTTCCATGGCCGCCGACAGAGCGCCGCCCGGAGCGCGATCGGTGATCAGCGACAGTTTCCGGTTCCACTCGGACAGCAGGATCAGGGCGCGCTTGTCGAATTTGCTGTGGTCGGCGAGAATCACGCCCCGGTCGGCATTGGCCAGCATGGCCATGTAGATTTCGCCCACGCTCGGCATCGCTTCACTCACGCCCTCGGCATTCATGCCGGACGCGCCGATGATCGCGATCGGGGCATGAAACTTTTCGATCGCGCGCAGCGTCTCGGGGCCTGTGACCATATGCTCCTGCGCGTCGAGAACGCCGGGAAGCAGCATGACTTCTATTCGCGGATTGACGGCAAGCTCCTGGGCGATCGACAGAGCCGGGGTGATTACGACCATGCGATGTTGGATGCCACACAGAACACGTGCGAACTGCAACATGGTCGCGCCGCCCCCCAGCAGCAACGCATCGCCATTCGCATGGAGATCAACCGCGTGACGGGCGATCATGCGACGCTCCCGGACCAGCAGCTTGAGCCGATCGGTCAGGGCGGGCTCGAACTGGTTTCCGGTCCTGACCGCTCCGCCATAGGTCCGGTTGATGCTCCCAAGCTGAGCCAGCGCAGCAAGGTCCCGCCGGATCGTCTCGGTCGTGACGCCGAATTCCTTCGCTAATTGATTCACACGCAACGCAGGATTGTTTTCCAGCGCCGAAAGAATGTGAGCCTGGCGATCGTCCTTACGAATCTTCACGATAATTTCCCACGGCCGGCTTCATCGCGTCAGCATTTGCAGAAAGCGACGCGCGAAACAAGGTTTCCATATCTGCGAGTAACAACATTTAATGTTGCCAAACGGACAAACCCGTGCGAGCATTCCAACAAATGGAGGAGCGCTGGTGTTCAATTACGGATACTTCAGCTTTGATTCGAAGGCCGACCTTCTGGAGAAGGCCATCGAGTACTGGAATCCCGGAAAGACCAGGTTCTGGCAGGACGCCGGGATCGATCTGGTGATCGACCGCCGCGAGGGCTATTTCCTCTACGATATGTCGGGCCGACGCCTGATCGACCTGCATCTCAACGGCGGAACCTATAATTTCGGACATCGCAATCCCGAACTGGTTTCGGTGCTGAAGTCCGCTCTCGACTATTTCGACATGGGAAACCACTGGTTCCCTTCCGTGGCCCGCGCGGCCTTCGCCGAGAAGCTGGTGAAGACAGCGCCCGGTATGAAATACGCCATTTTCGGGTCGGGCGGGGCCGAAGCGGTGGAGATTGCGCTGAAAACCGCCCGCTACGTCACGCAGCGCAAGAAGATCGTCTCGATCGTCAAGGGCTATCACGGCCATTCCGGCTTGTCGGTGGCGACGGGCGACGATCGCTTCTCGAAGATCTTCCTGGCCGACCGGCCCGAGGAATTCATCCAGGTTCCGTTCAACGACATCGACGCGCTCGACCGGGCGTTGCGCGGACGGGATGTGGCCGCCTTCATCATCGAGACCATTCCGGCGACCTATGGCTTTCCGATGCCGCACGACGGTTATCTGAAGGCCTGTCTGGATCTGTGCCGCCGCTACGGCACGCTTTACATCGCCGACGAGGTCCAGACGGGCCTGCTGCGCACGGGCGCCATGTGGGGTTGGCAATCCTACGATCTGGAGCCCGACATGTTCGTGACCGGAAAGGGGCTGGGCGGGGGCATCTACCCGATTTCAGCCTGTGTCGTCACCGAAAAATGCGGCGGTTGGCTGCATGAGGACGGCGCCGCGCATATCTCGACGTCCGGCGGGTCGGAGCTGGGCTGCGTCGTCGGCCATCAAGTGATCGATATTCTGCAACGGCCCGAGGTGGTCTCCAACGTCCAGTTCGTCGCGGAGTTCTTCCAGCGCAGCCTTGCGGAAATGATGGCCGCTCATTCCGACATTTTTGTCGGCGTGCGGCAACGGGGCGTGATCCTCGGCCTGGAGTTCGATCATCCCGAAGGGGCGGTCGCCATATCCCGCGCACTTTACGAGCACGGAGTCTGGGCGATTTTCTCCTCGCTCGACAAGCGGGTGTTGCAGTTCAAACCTGGCGTATTGCTCGATGCGGCGACCTGCCAGGAAATCATCGACCGGATGGAAGCGGCCATGCCGCGCGCGCGGGCGCTGTTGCGCACCATGCGCCGCGCCGCCTGAACGCTGGAGGGCTTGAGGAATGCCGACGCTCAATCATGATGACGCCCCGCGTCTGGTCATGCCGGATCGGGCGGAATCCACGGCGCAGATGAAGATCGACCGCGGCACCTGGGCCGGCCGCGCCTATGCAAAATATGACCGCGCCGCAGTGATGCGGATCGTTCGCGCGGTGGCCGAGGCCGCCTACCAGTCGGCGCAGCACTATGCCGAATGGGCGGTGCGCGAGACGGGCATGGGCGTGGTTGAACACAAGCGGCTGAAGAACGAACTTTCCTCGCACGCGCTGGTGGATTTCTACGAAGACATGGATCTCGTGAACCCGCGCGTGGATACAGGGCGCAAGATAGTCGAGCTTCCCCGCCCGGCGGGCATGATCCTGGCCCTGACGCCGGCTACCAATCCGGTTTCGACCATCTTCTACAAGACGATCCTTGCCGTGTTGTCGCGCAACGCCATCCTGTTCAGCCCTCACCCGTTGGCGCGTGAATGCTGCTGCGACGCCGCTGCAAGACTTGCGGCGGCTGCCGAGCAGGCCGGCGCGCCGGCCGGGCTGATCCAGTGCATCGAAGCCCCTTCGGTGCCGCTCGTTCAGGCGCTGATGTCTTCTCCGAAGATACAGGTCATCCTGGCCACCGGCGGCAATCCGATGGTGCGCGCAGCCTATTCCTCGGGCAATCCCGCCATCGGGGTTGGCCCGTCCAACATCCCGGTCTATGTCGATCCCGACACCGACCAGACCGCCGCAGCGCGGCGCATCATCGACAGCAAGTCTTTCGACAACTCCGTGCTTTGCACCAACGAAAGCGTTCTGATCTCACTGGAACGGGACCGCAGCCGGCTTGAGCGGGCGCTGCGCGCCAACGGGGCGCATATATGCAGCGAAGGCGAAGTTGTGAAACTGCGTGAATGGCTGTTTCCAGAGGGCCGCCTCAACACCGCGTCGGTAGGCAAATCCGCCGTATGGATCGCGACCCAGGCAGGCTTCCGTGTTGCATCATCGAGCCGGGTTCTTGTTGCGCCGATCGAGACGGTCGGCATAGACGAGCCGTTGAGCAAGGAAAAGCTCGCCCCCGTCCTCTCCTGGACAATGGTCGCCAGCTTCGAACGCGCGACCGCCGTGGCGCGGATGCTGCTAAGGATGCATGGAGCGGGTCATTCCGCCTCCTTCCATGGCGAAGACCCGCAAAAGGCGATGGATTACGCCGCCGCCCTTCCGGTCTATCGCGTGGTGGTGAACGCACCCTGTTCCCAGGGCGCAGCCGGTTTCTCCACCCATCTGGCGCCCTCTTTCACCATTGGCACCGGCTATTTCGGCCGCTCCTCGGTAGGCGAGAACATCGGGCCGCAGCACCTCGTGCACTGGACGCGGCTGGCATGGAATTCGGACAGCGCGGTCCCCATGGGCGACTTCACCAATGTGCAGATGACTTTCGAAGGCCCGGACAGCGCCCCACGCGCGCCCGCGTCATCGCGGCCCGTGCTCGCCGCAGTTCCTCCGTCCGGCGCAAGCGAGCCCGGAGGGATGGATCGCGACATGCTGCGTCAGCTCATCCTCCAGGAACTCCGTGAACTGACCAGGGGCCAGCCGTGACCGATCTTCGCGCCTTCATCTTCATCGATCAGTTGCAACCGCAGACCCTGGCTTACACCTCGACCTGGATGCGTGGCACGCTGCCCCGCGCCCGGATGGCGGCCCAGATCATCGAGATCGCGCCCGGCCTCGATGTCGAGGCCCTCACAGATACGGTGGTGAAAAGCGCCGAGGTCCGCGCCGGCTTTCTGGTTGTGGAACGCCAGTTCGGCACATTGCAATTCCACGCCTATTCCGCCGCCGAGGTCCATGCCGGCGCCGACGCCGCGCTGGCCGCTATGGGCAAGAGTCGTGACGACGCCGAGAAGCCGAAGATCATGGCTTCGAAAATGGTCACACGGGTCGACGACCAGCATGCATTCCTGATGAACCGCAACAAGACCGGCTCCATGGTTCTGGGCGGCGAGAGCGTTTACCTGCTCGAATGCCAGCCTGCGGCCTATGCCATCCTCGCCTGCAACGAGGCGGAAAAGGAGGCCGACATAAAAGTCATCGACATGCGAATGATCGGCGCGAACGGGCGGCTCTATCTGGCCGGAACCGAGGCCGATGTCCGCAACGCCCGCGATGCGGCCGAGCGCGCGCTGCGCGAAGCGGGGGCGACGGGATGAGCGATCTTCGCGCCCTCATCCGCGAACTCCTCTCCGAGGAGATCGGCCTGCTGCGCGCGGAGGCGCTGGCGCAGCCGCAGGTCGAGCGCGTCCTTGTAAGCAGCGAGGCCGAACTGACCGACTTTGCGCTGAAGGTTGCCGGACGCGCGCAGGAGCCGGGCTTTCTTGCCGCCCTGGAGGCCGGGCGGATCCGGTTTGCGCCGGTTGCGCCGGCAGCCACTCCTATATCGGGTTCACGCGGCGCCTCGCCCGAGGTCACGCATGTTCCGCCTTCGGCCCAGTCGACGACTCTCGTCGCCACCATGCCCGCCCCGACGCCCGAACTGCGCAAGGGCCTCGTCACCGAACGTGACATCGCGACCATTGCCCAAGGCGAGACAAGACTACGCATCATGAAAACAGCGCGGCTTACCCCGCTTGCAAGCGATGAAGTACGCCGTCGCCGCCTCAGGATCGAAAGGACACTGGTATGATTAGGGGACGCGTCAGCGGCAGACTTTGGTCCACGCGCCACATCGGCTCATTGCCAACCGGCGCCCTGCTTGAGGTTGAAACGGACACCGGCGCAAAGCTCATCGCCTTCGACCCTTTGGGCTGTGCCGAAGGCGAGGCCGTACTGATCGTCCAGGGCTCGACCGCGGCCACCTGGTTCGAGGACAAGCAGGCGCCGATCGACGCGCTCATCATTGGTTCCATCGACGAAGCAACTGCCGGCGCGCCGGTGGAGAAACGCAAGGAAAGGAGTTCCTGAAATGGCTAATCTTGCAATCGGAATGATCGAAACAAAAGGCTATGTGCCGGCACTCTCTGCTGCCGACGCCATGGTCAAGGCCGCCAATGTCGAGATCGTCGCCCGCAACGAAGTTGGCGGCGGCCTGGTCTCGGTTGTGGTGCGCGGCGATGTCGGGGCCGTGAAGGCGGCGACCGAGGCCGGCGCGGAGGCCGCCGCACAGGTGGGCGAGGTCACGGCTGTTCATGTGATACCGCGCCCGCACGCCGATCTGGCCAAGCATTTCGAGGCGCTCAAGGGCTGATCCGGCCCGCCGGCATATCCGACACACAAGGACTGAGGCATGACAGAGCTTCGCGTCTATCTTCCCATCGAGGATCTTCAGCCCCAGTTCGCGGCGTATCTTTCCTCGCCCACTCGGGCGAGGGGGTATCCGCCTTTCGCGGGTCAGCACTCGCTGATCATCGAGGTCGCTCCGGCGCTGGCCATCCACCGCATAACCGACCTCGCGCTGAAGTCCGCGCCTGACATGGAGCCGGGCATTCTCTACACCGAACGGCAGTTCGGTTTGCTCGAACTGCATTCGGACCGGATGGAAGACCTGAAGGCCGCAGGCGAAGCGATCCTCAAGGGGATCGACGCCAAACCTGAGGCTCAGCTCAAGCCCCAGATCTTGTACCACGACATCATCGAAGACCTTTCCGACCAGCATGCGATCATACTCAACCGGTCGCGAGACGCCTCCATTCTGGTGCCGGGAGTGGCGCTGCTGATCTATGAGATGGCGCCCGCACTTTTCGCCTGCGTGGCCGCCAACGAAGCCGAAAAGGTGGCTCCGAACTGTGTCATCAACGATGTGCAGATGATGGGGGCGACCGGCCGGCTCTTCATCTCCGGAAGCCTGAAGGACATGCAACTGGCACGCGATACAATCACCGCCATGCTGGGGGAGATTAAAGGTCGCTAGGAGTACCGGAGGTCCTGGAAGCTCGTCCGGGACATCCCAACAAGCGGAAGAGGCGAACCAATCGCCCACGCAAACACCACAGGGAGGAAGACATGATCACCAGACGCCAATTCTCGGTCGGCGCCGCCAGTTTCGCTGGCGCCACGACCCTCATGGGATCGGGCCGGAGCTTTGCCGCCCGTAACAACCAGCTCAATATCCTGTGCTGGGAAGGCTATAACTCGGATGATGTGCTTAACCCGTTCCGGGAACGTCACTCCGGGGCGACCATACGCGCGGAAAGCGGAACCTCCGACCCAGAGATGATCAACCGCCTGCGTGCAGGGGGACTCGCCCAGTGGGACCTGATCAACGTCAATCAGGCATGGGCGCGCGGTGTGCTCCACAAGGAAAACCTCATCAAGCCGCTGAACAAGGAACGCTTTCTTCCCTATTTCGAGAAGATGACTCCGGGGTTCGCCAATCCGCCCTATCCGATGTCCTTCTCCGATTCCGGCGAGTTGATGGGCATGCCCCAGCGCTACGGCTCATTCTGCTTTGTCGTCAACACCGACAAGATCAGTCAGGACCTCGCCGAGGATCAGGGTTGGAACCTGTTCCTCGATGAGGCGATGAAAGGGCGCTACGGCGTTCTTACCTGGGACAATTGGAACGTCATGCATCTGTGCCTGACCGCCGGCTTCGACCCGTTCAAGCCGGCAAGCGAAGAAAATCTCGCCAAATATACCGAGGTTTCGCAACAGATCATGGGCAACGCCAAGATGATGACCGATGATCTGGTGGCCATGAACACCGCACTGATCAACGGTGAGATCGACTGTTACTTCACCGGTGGCGTCTTCAGTTGCTCGGGCGCCCGTTATGACGGGCAGTCGCAGGTTCGGGCCATCACGCCACGAACCGGCCCGGTTGACGGCAAGGGAGGCATCGTCTGGGTGGAGATCACCTCGGCGGTGAACAATCCCGAACTGTCCGATCTCGCCGAGGACTTCCTGGAATTTATCCAGGAGCCGGAGATCGCAGCCCTGGTCGCCTCGGGTGGCGGGACGCTCAATCCGATCACCCAGATGGGTAATCCGGAAGTGATGGCGCTGTTCGACGAAGACCAGCTGAGCGCGATGCAGGTCGACACGCTGTCGGAGGAGTTGTCGCGCTGCATGGAGTTCGACGAAGTGCCTTCCTACGACGAACTTCTGGCGGTCTATATCAAGGCCCGTCGCGGCTGAAGACGCCGAACGCAATGACCCGGTGGGAACCATGTTCCCGCCGGCCATCTGCATAACCTACGGAAATGGAAATATGACGGGCCGGGCTTTCCTGCAGATTGAGGACGTCACCAAACGTTTCGGGCGGTTCACTGCGCTGGATCGGATCAGTCTCGACATCGCGGAGGGAGAGTTCTTCACCATCGTCGGTCCTTCGGGAAGCGGAAAGTCCACCTTGATCCGACTTCTCGTCGGCATCGACGACGTGACGGAGGGAACGATCAGACTCAATGGCGAACGCATCGACCAGATGCCTGCCAACAAGCGCCCGACCTGCATGGTCTTCCAGTCTCTGGCCCTGTTCCCGCACATGAGCGTCGGAAGGAATATCGAGTTCCCGCTGAAGCTGCGCAAAGTCGCGCCTGAAGCGCGCCGCACGCGGGCTCTCGAACTGCTGCGGCTGCTGCGGCTTCCGGAAAATTACTACGGCAAGATGATCGGCCAGTTGTCCGGCGGCGAGCGCCAGCGAGTCGCGCTTGCCCGTGCGCTGGCCTTCGATCCGCAGATCATCGTCTTCGACGAGCCCCTCTCCGCGCTCGACTACCGGCTACGCAAGACGCTGGAAAAGGAACTGAAGGACTTGCACGCGCGAACGGGCAAGACCTTCGTCTACATCACCCATTCACTTGAAGAAGCCATGGTGATGTCCGACCGCATCGCCATCATGCGCGAGGGCCGTTTCGAGCAGATCGCCAGCGCCGAAGAGATCTACTCCCGCCCGATCAGCCGGTTCGTCGCCAACTTCATGGGCGAAGTGAACCTGTTCGGCGTGACCATCGACGACGCCGGCCAAGCCATCTGGAACGAAGCGGAGATCGAGGCCGTGCCCGGCTCCCTTGCGCTGGCGCCGGGCTGGCATGGGGCGCTGATGGTGCGTCCGGAGCTTATTCGTTTTCTTCAGGCGGAGGAAACGGCTGACTTTCGCATCACGGGCACGCTCGTCGCCGAATATGCGCTTGGATCGCGCATCCAGTATTCGGTCGAAGTTGCGAACGGCGTGCAACTCACCGTGGAGCGCCCGTTCGAGATTCGTCACGACGTATCGATCGGCGTCCCTGTCACGCTGGGCTGGGACCGCGATGCGATCCACCCTATCCCGGAGCCGAATTCACAGGAGGCGGGGCATGGAAAAGCTTGAGCAAAGGCTCGGCTTCCTGACCGGGCTTCCGATCGTGGTGTTGCTGCTTCTCAGTTTCATCATGCCTCTTATCGTCGTGGCCGGTTTCTCCATCATGCCGCAGAAGGTGTTCGAGCTGGCTCACCTGCCCGACTTCTCGTCCTTCGCGGTGATCTGGGAGCAGGGATACTACAAATCGCTGTTGCGCTCGCTGGGGCTGGCTTTCCTGACCACGGCCATCCTGTTCATCGTCTGCTGGCCGCTGGCCTACGGCATGGCCAAGGTTTTCGGGCGATTCACGCTGGTGATCACCGTTCTCGTGGTGCTGCTGCTGTTCGTTTCCGAGAATATCCGGCTGTTTGGCTGGTTCCTCTCCCTGATGAAGGGAGGCTTGCTGGAAGGCTATCTGCGCCACTGGTTCGGCGTCACATTCGAAAGCCCGCTCTATAACTGGCCGGTGATCGTGTTCGGCATGGCCTATGTGTATTTTCCCTTCATGCTGTTTCCGCTCGCCCAGGGAATTGCGCTGGTGCCCGAGGACGCGCGCCTGGCGGCGCTGGACCTTGGCGCAAGCCCGACGCGAATCATGTTCGAGATCGAGATGCCGCTCGCCGCGCCCGGAATCCTGGTCGGCAGCCTGTTGACCTTCGTCCTTTCGGCAGGAGCCGTGGCGGAGGCGAAGCTGCTGGGCGGGCGGTCGGTGGTGGTGCTGACCGACGACGTGGAAAGCGCGTTCACCTATGCGCAGAACTGGCCGCTGGGCTCGGCGCTCTCGCTGATGCTGATCGTCATTTCGGCCGTGATCGCGCTGGTTCCGCTGAGCCGCATCGATCTGGACACGATGATGGGGCGGCGCAAATGACGACCGTTTCCCGCCCCAACCGGATCGCGCTCTACGTCTATGGGCTGTTGATCCTCATCGTGCTCTATCTGCCGCTTATCGCAGTCGCCTTCGCGTCGGTGTCCAGGGCACGCTACCTGAGCTTTCCGGTCAAGCGCTATACAAGCGAATGGCTGACCTCTTCGATCACCAGCCCGAACGTGCATAACCTGGTGCTGACCTCGCTGAAGATCGCGGTGCTGGTCGCTCTCATCTCGGTGGTGATCGGCTTCTTCGGCGCATTGGCCTTCGCCCGCTTCCAGTGGAAATACCGCGGGCTCTACCAGAAGCTCATCCTGCTCCC
Source organism: Aquamicrobium ahrensii (assembly GCF_040545755.1). Classification (NCBI taxonomy): domain Bacteria; kingdom Pseudomonadati; phylum Pseudomonadota; class Alphaproteobacteria; order Hyphomicrobiales; family Phyllobacteriaceae; genus Aquamicrobium; species Aquamicrobium ahrensii. The sequence goes on along the minus strand of NZ_JBEPMN010000006.1, from coordinate 108,524 downwards.
GATCTTCTTTCCGCAGACGGTTCTGGGGCTGGCGCTTCTGATCTGGTTCTCGGCGCTCGGCATCACGCCGAGCTGGAAAACGGCGGTCGTCGCGCATCTGGTGTGGATCACGCCGATCACCACCTTGATCATCGCCATCCGCGCCTACGGCTTCGACCCTTCGCTGGAGGATGCGGCGCGCGACATGGGAGCCACGACATTCACCATCATGCGCGAGATAACGCTGCCCCTGCTGATGCCGGGGATCGTGTCGGCCGGGCTGTTCGCCTTCCTCCTGTCCTGGGGCAATTTCCCGCTGTCGCTGTTCACTTCCGGCGTCGATGCGACCCTGCCGAAATGGCTCTACTCGCGAATGGTGTCAGGTTTCACGCCGCAGATCCCCGCGCTCGGGATGCTGTCGGTGGCGAGTTCAATGGTTCTGGTCCTGATGGGACTGGCGGTGATGTGGTGGCTGCGCCGCCGAACATAAAGAATAAAGGGAGGAACAATAAATGCTGAATTCATTGAAAGGCCGCAGCGTCATCGTTACCGGCGGCTCGAAGGGAATCGGTCGCGGCATCGCCCGTGTCTTCGCCCGCGCCGGCGTCAAGCTCACCATTGTCGCGCGCAACCAGGCGGAAATCGACGGGGTGGTGGCCGAAATGAATGCGGCGGGCGCGACCGCCCGTGGCGCGGCATGCGACGTGACTGACATGAACGCCGTGCAGCGCATGGTGGACGAGGCGGCCGAGGCCCAGGGCGGTCTGGACGTCATGTGCGCCAATGCCGGCATTTTTCCGCAGGTGAAAATGGTCGACATGTCCGCCGATGACTGGGACCATGTCATGGCGACCAACCTGCGCTCCACCTTCTTTTGCGTGAAGGCCGCGATCCCGCACTTCGAGAAGCGGGGCAAGGGACGCGTTATCGTCACCTCCTCGATCACCGGTCCGGTGACGGGCTATCCGGGCTGGTCGCATTACGGCGCCTCGAAGGCCGGCCAGCTTGGCTTCATCAAGACCGCTGCGATGGAGCTCGCCCGTTACAACACGACCATCAATGCAGTGATGCCGGGCAATATCCGCACGGAAGGGCTGGAGGGTCTGGGCGAGGATTATCTGCAAACCATGGCCAATTCGATCCCGCTCAAGCGTCTTGGCGACGTCGAGGATATCGGCAACGCCGCGCTGTTCTTCGCTTCGGACGAGGCCGCCTACATCACCGGCCAGCAGATCATCGTGGATGGCGGGCAAATCCTGCCGGAATCGCTGGAAGCGCTGGAATCCATCTGAGCGGGAGGAAAGACATGAATGATGCGGCGGCCATGCCGTTTCAGGAACTGCTGGAGCACCTCGAGCGGCTTGCGAATGAATCCCTGCCGCTTTGGGGAGTGCCGGAAGGAGCGAAGGCGCGCCTGATCAACGTGTCAGAGAACGCGACCTATCTGGTTGAAGCGGACGGCTTCTGTTCGGTGCTGCGCATTCACCGGCCGGACTATCATAGCCGTCGCGGCATCGGACAGGAGCTTGCATGGTCGCAGGCCCTGGCCGCGGACCAGATGGTGCAGACCCCACCCCCTATCCCGGGGGTGAATGGCGAGCTGGTTCAGGAGGGGCATGTCGAGGGCCTTCCCGAAACACGCTTCATGGTGATGTTCACTTTTTCCCCCGGGCGTCAGCCCGACGAAAACGAGGACCTCACCGCGCCGTTCGAACAGCTCGGCGCCATCGCGGCGCATACGCATCTGCATTCCCAAGGCTGGCGAAAACCGGAACCGCTGGAACGTCTTGTCTGGGATGCCGAGGCGGTGTTCGGCCCGAAGGCAAACTGGGGGGACTGGCGGGACGCGCCGAATGTGACGCCGGAGATCCGTGAAATCCTGGAAAAAGCGGAGACGCTGATCTGCCGCCGGCTGGCCGCCTTCGGCAAGAGGCCGGACCGCTACGGCCTGATCCATGCCGACATGCGGCTGGCCAACCTGCTGATCGACGGCGATTCCACAACGCTGATCGACTTCGACGATTGCGGGCTCGGCTGGTTCCTCTACGACTTCGCCACCGGCGTCAGCTTCATCGAGGACCACCCCCAGGTGCCGGCCCTGCGCGAAGCCTGGGTGCGGGGATACCGCAGCGTGCGCGCCCTGTCTGCGGAGGAAGAGCACGAAATCGACACGTTCGTAATGCTTCGCCGCATGGCGCTGCTGGCATGGATCGGCAGCCATATCGACGCTCCCGAGCCGCAGGCCCTGGCGCCTCATTTCGCCGCGAACACCGCAAAACTGGCGAAGAATTATCTCGCCCATTTTTCGGCAGGCGCAGCGAGCCCGAAAGCTGCGGGCGAAATACGCGCAACGGTCGATGCGACCGCAGGAGACAAGCGATGAAGCTGGCCGTTTCCGGCGTTTCAAAGCACTTCCAGGGCGTGACCGCGGTGAACGACGTCACGCTGGAGTGCGCCTCTGGCGAGATCGTCGGCCTGATCGGACCGAACGGCGCCGGAAAGACCACGCTGCTCAACATGATCTCGTCCTTGCTCACGGTCGATGCGGGCACGATCACGCTTGGCGATCAGGCAGTCCACAATATCGGTCCCCGCCAGATCGCGCGGTCCGGCGTAGCGCGCACCTTCCAGAACATCCGCCTGTGCCCGAACCTGACAGTTCGGCAAAACATCGAGGTCGCCTATACGACTGCCCGGCGGCACAGGCGGCAGCGACTGGGACAGCTGACGATCGAGCGGCTCATGCACCAGCTCGGCATCGCACATTTCGCCGAGCACAAGGCCAGCGAGCTCGCCTACGGAACGCAACGCCGGGTCGAGATTGCGCGAGCGCTGGCGCTCGCCCCCGAGTTCCTTTTGCTGGACGAGCCCACGGCCGGCATGATCGAGAGCGAGACGAAGGAACTCATCGCCGCGATCATGGAAATCCGCGACTGGATGGGCTGCGGCGTGGTCGTCATCGATCACGACCTCTCCTTCATCACCACCGTTTGCGAACGAATCTATGTGCTCGACATGGGACGGCTGGTCGCTTCCGGCCCTCCCAGCGTGCTGCGCGACGATCCCAGAGTGGCGGAAATCTATCTGGGGCGAAAAGCCCGGCGGCAGGCGATACAGGCCGTGAACGGCCCTCCATCCCCGGCGTGACCCGTAACCGTTAGAGAAGGACCGAGACATGAAATCAAACCGACATCTGCTCTTCAGCATGGCTCTGGCCTGCGTTCTGCCCGCCGCGGCCATGGCCGACGATGAGGTGGTCATCGGCCACGTCGCCGCCGCGACAGGCGAGCTCGCGCCTTATGACAGCGTGACCGGCGTCCAATGCATGGTCGACATCGTCAACGAGAAAGGCGGCGTTCTGGGCGGACGTAAGCTCAAGCTTCTGACGAGAGACATGAAAAGCGACGCCGCGCTCGCCGGAACCGCGGCGCAGGAACTGATCGACGCCGGCGCCAGGGTATTGCTCGGTCCGCCCACCGACGATGGCCTGATTCCCATGGGCGTTATCGCCATGCCGCTTTCCATCCCCGTCATCTCGGTCGGCTCGACCCAGGTGCAGTGGCCCGCCGCGGTTCCGGGCGTCGCCTATCTCACCGCCTATGGCGACAACGCTTCAGCGGCCTCGGCTGCGGAATTCGCCGTCAAGCAGGGTTACAAGACCGCCCTCCTCATGATCTCCCATGATGTAGGCAGTTACTCCATCGCCACCCCGCGCTATTTCGGCGAAACTTTCGAGCATCTGGGAGGCAAGGTGGTCGGCGAATTGAACTGGAACCTCGGGACCAGCGACTATTCCCCGCAGATCACCCAGATCGCAGCGATGAACCCGCGACCGGACATGATCTTCTCGGCCTTCGTGATGCCCGACGGCGGCACCTTCATGCGGCAGGCCATGGCGGCAGGGCTCGATATTCCCGTTTTCGGCACCGACACGTTCGACGATCCCGCAATGCTGTCGGCGGCCGGTCCCGGCGGTTCGCTGATGAATCTCGGCTCGCACGGCTTCCCTTCCGAAGGCAGCGCGCTGAAGGCGTTCTATGACGACTGCGCCGCGCGCGGCTTCAAGATCGAGAACGTGTTCTTCGGGCTGGGCGGTGAAGCGGTGGAAATCGTGCGCCACGCCATCGAGACCGCCGGCAGCGACGATCCGGCCGCGATCAACGAAGCCATCGGCAATATCGAGAACATGAAAGGCGTCACGGCCGACTCCATCACCTTCAAGGATCGTGGCGGCGTGCCGTTGAAGGATGTCGTCATCGTCAAGGGCAACAACGGCCAGTTCGAGCTTGTCGACAGAATCATGCCGAACTGGGTCCCGGAAGCCGACTCCGACTGGAAGCCAGAGAATGCGGCCGAATGACGAACCAGAAGCCATGCTGGAATTGGATTCCGTCCGTGTCGAGTATGGCGCAGTCAAGGCGGTCCAGTCTGTCAGCCTAGATGTCAGGGAGGGCGAGGTGGTCGCCCTCCTTGGCCCCAACGGCGCAGGCAAGACCTCGCTCATCTCCGCCATCATGGGCGTCGTTCCCATCACGTCGGGGACCGTTCGCTTCCTGGGCAGGGACGTCACCTTGGCCTCGCCGGAGGAAAAGGTGCGAATGGGGATCGGGATTTCGCCGGAGGGCCGGCGAATCTTTGCAAACCTGACAGTGGCCGAGAATCTCCGGCTGGGCGCAAGCTCCCAGCCGGACAAGGCGATCCGGGAGCGGAACCAGCACCGGTATCTGGAGATGTTCCCGATCCTCAAGGAACGGTTCCACCAGAAAGCGGGAACGCTATCGGGAGGAGAACAGCAGCAGCTCGCGATTTCACGCTGCCTGATGGCCGGGCCGAAGATCGTCATGCTGGACGAGCCCTCGCTTGGGCTGGCTCCGGTGATCGTGGAGCGGATATTCGACCTGATCGCGGAATTGAAGGCCGCGCGGCTGACCATCCTGCTGGTTGAACAGAACGCCAACGAGGCGCTGGCCGTGGCCGACCGCGCCTATCTGATGCATTCGGGACGGCTTCGCTTCGAGGGGGAGGCCAGCAGGCTCCGGGAATCGGAAGATCTCATGAGCCACTATATGGGCCTTGCAGAGGCGCAATGAAAACCCTGTCGCGAAAAGCCCGCTGAAGGAAACCGAGTATGGAGTATCTTGCGCAACAAGTGCTGAATGCGTTCAGCATCGGCGGCAATTATGCGCTTCTGGCCCTGGGCCTCGCGATCGTCTTCAGTGTGATGAGGCTGGTGAACTTCGCTTATGGTGAAGTGATCGCGGTCGCCGGCTACGCCATGTTCGCGTTCTTTTCGCTCACCGGCGTCGATCACGGGCTGGTGCTCGTGCCTGTCGGCATCCTCGCCGCGATCGGCATCTCGATCGCACTGGAGCGGGTGGCGTTCCGGCCGGTCCGCTATGCACCGGCGGCGACCGGCCTGTTGACGGCGTTCGGCGTCAGCATCGTGATCCGCAACTTCTTCATCACCCTGGTCGCCACCCGCTCCAAGGCGGTGCCGACGCCGCAATGGCTGGGCCAGCATGTCGACATCGGCATTGCGCGCATCCAGCTTATCCAGATCGTCGAGACAACCCTGACGGCGCTGGCGTTGCTGCTGCTGGTCTTTATCCTGCGCCGCACCAATATCGGCCTCGCCATGCGGGCCGCCGCGCGGGATTTCGACATGGTTCGCATGGTCGGCATCAACGCCAACAAGGTGATCATGGCGGCTTTCGCGATTTCCGGCTTCCTCGCCGGCCTGGCGGCCATCTTCATCATCGCAAGGCGTGGCGTGGTCGATCCGTTCATGGGCTTCGGCCCCGTTCTGAAAGCGTTCGTCGCAGCCGTTCTGGGCGGCTTCGGTTCTCTTGGCGGGGCGGTGCTGGGCGGGTTCATACTCGGCGCGCTTGAAGTCTTCTTCCAGATCGCACTGCCCAGCAGCATCGCCGGCTACAGGGACGCCTTCGTATTCGCGCTGGTCTCCGTCATCCTCGTGTGGCGACCACAGGGATTGCTTGGCGTCAAACATCAGTTCGGGGACAAGGACGAATGATCAGGATACCGGGTTTCATCAAGGGCGCCGCGCTTACCGCGCTTCTCCCCATCATCATCGCCATCCTGGTCGTCACATTCGGCAGCGGCGCGCAGGAGCGCATCCTCAACCTGTTCCTCATAAACCTGATTCTGGTCGTGGGCCTTCAGATATTCATGGGCAATTCGAATATCGTGAACCTCGGACATATCAGCTTCATGGGTATAGCCGGATATGCAGCGGCCATCCTCACCATCCCTGTCGCCATCAAGAAGACGATTATCCCCAACGCACCATTCGGCCTGGCGACTTTCCAGCTCGGACCCGTGGAAGGGGCGATTCTGGCCATTCTGCTGGCCATGCTGGTCGCTTTGATCGTCGGTTTCGTCATCGTGCGCGAATCGGGAATCTCGGCCACGATTCTCACGCTCGCGCTTCTCGTCATCGTCCACACCATACTCGCCAACTGGGTGGAGCTTACGCGCGGCATGCGTGCGCTCTATGGCGTGCCCATGACGCTCAACACATGGCTGGTGCTGATCGTGGCGATCGCGGTGATCTTCTTCGGCCGCTGGTTTCGCGATTCTCCGCCCGGATTGCAATTGCGGGCGAGCGGTGAAAGCCTCGTCGCCGCTGAAAGCATGGGCGTCAATGTTCGCCTGCTGCGTCTGGTGGCATGGGTGTTGAGCGCCGGGGTCGTTGCGGCGGGCGGGGTGCTGTACGTCTATCTGATCGGTTCCATAAGTCCGAAAAGCTTCTATTTCGACACGACGCTGCTAACGCTCGCCATGTTGATTCTGGGAGGAATGAACAGCATTTCCGGAGCCGTGATCGGCGTCATTATCGTAACCGCCGGATTTGAGATCATGCGGTATTTTGAGAGCAGCCCGGTAATCTTCGGCGTCAAGCTGCCCGAGTTCCTCGGGCTGACCGGTTTTTTCCTGGGGCTTATCATTGTCTTGTCGATGGCCTTGCGCCCCAAGGGCATGGTGGGGAGCGACGAGATTGACGAAACCCTGCAGAGAAAATCGGGTTAATCGACAGGTCCCAGCCATCCGCCCTCCGGGCGACTCGGGAGATCGCACAGCGGCGGCGGCCTCCTCTCAGTTTCGCGACTGCCGGGGAAATTGGATGACGTCGCCGACGGGCCGGGCATGTTCGGCCGTCGCCACCATTTCGATCAGCAGGTCGAGCGCTTCACGCGCCTTGCAGCACGCCTCCTCATTTCCCCCGAGATAGTAATAGGCGCGTTCAAGATGCACGCGGGCCGCCGACAGGTCTCGTATCAAACTCATTCTCCATCAATGCCCGCCAGGCCCTTCATCGCACGGGCATGCGAACAGAGAGCAAAAAGCAGCATGCGAGTTTGAGTCAAATACGAGGAAAACGGCCGCCGCCACACGGCGCGGCGACCGTCGCTATTCGGCGCGGTCCGCCCGGCCCATCAGGATCTCGCGCTTGCCGACATGGTTCGGCGCGCCGACCAGCCCTTCCTTCTCCATGCGCTCGACCAGCGAGGCGGCGCGGTTGTAGCCGACGCCGAGGCGGCGCTGGATGTAGGAGGTCGAGCACTTCTTGTCGCGCATCACCACCTTCACCGCCTCGTCGTAGAGGCTGTCACCATCCTCGGACGCGATGGCGCCCTTGTCGAAGACTGCGCCGTCATCGACCTCCGGCTCTTCCTCATCCTCGTCAGCGGTGACCGTCTCCAGATATTCGGGGCGACCTTGCGTCTTGAGATGCGCGACAACCTGCTCGACCTCGTCATCCGAGACGAACGGGCCATGCACGCGGGCGATGCGACCGCCGCCGGCCATGTGCAGCATGTCGCCCTGCCCGAGAAGCTGTTCCGCGCCCTGCTCGCCCAGGATGGTGCGGCTGTCGATTTTCGAGGTGACCTGGAAGGAGATGCGGGTCGGGAAATTGGCCTTGATGGTGCCGGTGATGACGTCCACCGAAGGCCGCTGCGTGGCCATGATCAGATGGATGCCGGCGGCGCGCGCCATCTGGGCGAGGCGCTGGATGGCCCCTTCGATTTCCTTGCCGGCGACCATCATCAGGTCGGCCATCTCGTCGACGATGACGACGATATAGGGCATCGGCGCAAGATCGATCTCCTGCTCCTCGAAGACCGGCTCGCCGGTGCCCTTCTCGAAGCCGGTCTGCACCTGCATGACCACGACCTCGCCCTTGTCGCGGGCTGCGGCGGCGCGCTGGTTGTAGCCGTCGATATTGCGCACGCCGAGCTTCGCCATCTTGCGATAGCGATCCTCCATCTCGCGCACCGCCCATTTCAGCGCGGTCACCGCCTTCTTCGGGTCAGTCACGACAGGGGTCAGCAGATGCGGGATGCCGTCATAGACCGACAGTTCGAGCATCTTGGGGTCGACCATGATCAGGCGGCACTCCTCCGGCTTCAGCCGGTACAGAAGCGACAGGATCATGGTGTTGATGGCGACCGACTTGCCCGAGCCGGTGGTGCCGGCCACCAGCAGATGCGGCATCTTGGCAAGCTCGGCGATGACGGGTTCGCCGCCGATCGTCTTGCCGAGGCATACCGCCAGTTTGGCGCTGCTCTTGCGGAAGTCCTGCGATTCGATCATCTCGCGGAAATAGACCGTCTCGCGCGTTTCGTTGGGCAGTTCGACGCCGATGACGTTGCGGCCGGGCACCACGGCCACACGCGCCGAGATGGCCGACATGGAGCGCGCGATATCCTCCGCCAGATTGATGACGCGCGATGACTTCACACCTGGCGCGGGCTCGAACTCGTAGAGGGTGACGACCGGACCGGGGCGAACATGGATGATCTCGCCCTTGACGCCGAAATCCTCCAGAACGCTTTCCAGCAGATCCGCATTTTGCTCCAGCCGCTCCTGCGACATGTAATAGCCCTGCCCCTCAGGCGCTTCCTGAAGCAGTTCCTCGGACGGGAATTCATAGGCGCCGCCGGCCGCAACCTGCGCCACGCGTCCCGCTCGCGGCAGCGCTGGCGCACGCGGCGCAGGCATGGTGATCTCGACCGAGCGCGCAGCGCGGGCGGGCGTCGCTTCCGCCTCCACCTGAACGGCCCCGTCCTCTTCTCGCGGTTGCTCAACCTTTACTTTGGCCGGAACGGCGGCAGCTTCAACGACAGCGGCGGGCGTCTGCCGTACCGGCGTCGGTTCGGCTTCCTGTGGCTGCACGTCAAACGCCTTGCCGGTCACCGCGCATTCGATAACGCGATAAAGCGTGGTGATGTCGGCGTTCTGAAGCGCGGAAGGGGCGATGTGCGCCTTGGCCATGGGCGCGGGCCGGGTGCGGACAACGGGCGTGAAAGGCGCCGACGACGCCGGCGCGGGAGCAGCGACAGGAGCCATGGGAGTAGCTGCCGTGGGCATATCGACGGTGTTTTCAGCCGCGAACTCGAAGAAGGCATGATCCGAAATATAGGCCCAGCGTCCGGCTACCCCGGCATGCCCTCCGGAGGTCGCCACCGGCCGAACCGCCGGGGCGACCGGCTTCGGCTCGATGGTGCGGATGGGCTCGATGCAGCGTCCGGCCGCGACGGCCTGCCGCGCCGAAGCACGGGGCGTTTCGGCGGGTGCGGGCTTGCTGACTGTGGCGGGGACCGTCGCAACAGGAATGGAATTGGTCGACCCGTCATCGGCAGCGGCGGTTTCGTCAGCCGATTCTTCGCGCTCGTCATCATCGCGCAGCTTCCTGATCTCGCGATCCGGCGTGCGGGTGAAACGCACATTGGGAGCGAGGAAGAAATAGTTCTGGTAGGTGGGGCGGGCGAACTCGCCTTCCGGAGCGCCGAAGGTCGGGAACACGTCGCCATTGGCTTTCGGCTGGACGTAGCTCGCGCCAGTGCTTTGCAGGCCGACCATGCGCGGCCCCTCCAGACCCGGCTGCGGGCTCTCGCCCTGCGAAACCATGTCCGAAAAATTGGCCCGGGAAAGACGCATGGATGACATACTCAAGACTCGCCGATTGACTGCTCCCCAAGCAATAGGAAGCGACGGTTAACAGGTCCTTCCAGATTGGATCGAATGCGACGAATATCCCCATCGGCCACTATCTCCAGCCGACGCCGAAAGCATGCGTAACGTTCCGTTCACCTTGCTCGTAGTCGCTTTCGTATCCCATGCCGCCTATATGCTAGGGCAAGGAATCGGAATCACGACAAGGGGCGTGACCAGAATGGGGATGGATTCGGACACGCTTTTCTTCGCGGCCGGCATCTGCGCGACCGCTCTGGCCCTGACGATGCTGAGCGTATGGCTGCAGAACCGGATGGATCGGTTCCTGATCGGCTGGATGCTGGGCATGATGCTGCTTGGCGGCGGCGTTGTGATCTATTCGACCATACCTCTCCATATCGAGTCGATCACCGCCTTCGGGTTCCTGTTGCAGACGGCGGGTTTCGTGGCGGTGTACATCGCCGCCCGGCTGTTCGTCGGCAAGCCGGTCCAATGGCGACCGACCATCATGCTGGCCACGGGTCTTTCGCTTCCCATCGTCATCCTCATCGCGACGGGACTGAACGGCGTCGGCATCGCCGTCTACAATCTTGTGGCGGCGGCTCTCATCGTGATGACGGCGCGGCTTTACTGGAACGCACGGCGGGAAGCGCCGGTGTCGATTGTCGCCATCACGATCCTCTATCTGCTGACGGCGGTCTCCTTCCTGCTTTGCGGTTTCGTGTTGCTCCATGCGCATAGCTGGACACTGGAAGCCCGGCCCGACAACTGGGCGGAGAATCTCAACGCGATCATGGCGATTGCCGGCATAACCGGCATCGGCGCGCTGTCTATCGGGCTCAACCAGTCGAGAGTCGCGCGCCGCCATCGCATCGAAGCCCGAACCGACCCGTTGACCGGCATCCTGAACAGGCGCGCATTGCTCGACAGCCTGGCGCTCGACAAGCTTCAGCCCACCGACGCCGTGATCGTCTTCGATCTGGACAGCTTCAAATCCATCAACGACCGATACGGCCACCATACCGGCGACCGCATCCTGTGCCAGTTCGCGCTTGAGCTGCGCAACAACCTGCGCCAGGCGGATCTGGCGGCGCGCATGGGCGGCGAGGAATTTGTCATGGTGATCCGGCAGGCCAGCGTTCCGGCCTCCATCTCCATGGCGGAGCGCATCAGGTCCTCTTTCAAGGCGCAGCCGGTGCAGACCGGAGCCGGCCCGGTCATCTGCACCGCCAGCGCGGGAATCGCCATCACACTCGCCTCGGACGAGGGTTTCGAGAGCGTGTTCCTGCGCGCCGACGCCGCTCTCTACCGCGCCAAGAACAACGGCCGCGACCGGGTGATGACCGAATTGCAGGTCGTCGCCTGAAACGTTGCCGGACGGCGGCCTTTGACAGTTCGGACTGCATGCCTCAGTTTTCCGGGCGTTGACCACACAGGGAGAAGCATATGCGCATTTCGGGAGTGCTCATGGCAATCGCCGCCGCCGCCCTACTCAGCGGCTGCGTAACGGAATCCAGCTACAGGCAGGCGCAGGAGATCGTGCGCGGCAGCCCGGCGATGAAGCGGGACGCAATCAACGAATGCTATCGCGGGGCATCGCGCGCCACGCCTGCCCGCAAGGCGCAGATGGCGAAGATCATGAATGTCAGCCCGCGCAGCAATGTCGCGCGCACCTATTGCACGCGCGCCTTCAACGGCATCGCCAGCGGCCGCATCACCTATGAGGATTTCCGCACCAAGAGCCCCCGCTTCATCCGCGTGATCCAAGGCAGATGACAGCGACGGGAAAGGCTGCCCGGCTGCATTTGCCGGGACAGCCGGAAGCGTTCCGGCTTGAAGCGCGCCGCGATCTTTCAGATTCGCTCCCTACGCTTTAAGCTCTTGTTTTTACGCATGTCGTTGGCCCGAAACCGGTTCCCACTTTCGGGCGACATGCTCTACTTGATGCCGGCGCGCATGAAGCTCTGCACGAACTGGCGCTGGAACAGCAGGAAGCCGATCAGCAGCGGCGCGGAGGTCATCAGCGTCGCGGCCGAGATCACGCTCCACTGCACGCCTTGATCCGGCGAGGCGAACACCTGAAGGCCGACGGTGAGCGGGCGCGTGGTCACCGAATTGGTGATCACCAGCGGCCACAGGAGATTGTTCCAGTGGTAGCTGACCGAGACCAGACCATAGGCGACATAGATCGGACGGGCGAGCGGCACATAGACCTTGAGCAGGACCGCCAGCGGCCCCGCGCCCTCCACGCGCGCGGCGTCGTCCAGTTCCTTCGGCACGGTGAGAAAGGTCTGGCGCAACAGGAAAATGCCGAAGGCGGACGCCATGTAGGGCAGGCCCATGGCCACCACCGTATCGACTAGCCCGAGCTTGGAGATGGTGCGGTAGTTCTCCACCATCAGCACTTCCGGCATGATCATGAGCTGGATCAGCACCAGCATGAACACAACCGTCTTGCCTCGGAATTCGTAGCGGGCGAAGGCATAGGCGGCCAGGGTGCAGACCACGAACTGGCACACCAGGATGGTGGTGATCAGCGCGAAGGTGTTCAGGAAGTAGCGCGCGAAGGGCGCTGCGTTCCAGGCGTCGACGAAGTTCTGCAACGTTACCGGCGCGAACAGCTCGAAGCGCACCTCGTAGGCCGGCGGATGCACCGCCATCCACACGGCGTAGAACAGCGGCAGGATCCACAGGAGCCCCAGCAGGTAGCAGGCCCCGATTTCCAGAACCCTCCAGAACGAGGCTTCACGGGTGTGGTGGGACAGGGTCATGGCGCTCATTTGTAGTGCACCTTGCGATCGAGGACACCGAACTGGACGAAGGCCAGCAGGGCAAGCGCGGCGAGCAGGACGACAGTCAGCGCCGAGGCGTAGGCCGCATCCCAGAAGCGGAACGCGACGTTGTAGACGTAGTAGAGCAACAGCGTGCTGGCGTTGTCCGGTCCGCCCCGGGTCATGACGATGACATGGTCGATCAGCCGGAACGAGTTGATGATGGCGTTGATCATCACGAACAGCGTGGTCGGCATCAGAAGGGGGAAGGTCACGCGCCGGAAGAAATACCAGCGGCTCGCGCCTTCAAGGGCCGCCGCCTCCGACAGCGTCGGGCTGATCTGCTGCAGGGCGGCCAGATAGAAGATCATGAAGAAGCCGGCTTCCTTCCAGATCGCCAGCACCATCAGGCTGCCGAGCACCGTGTCGGGATCGCCCAGCCAGTTGCGCTCATGAAAGCCGAACAGGCCGAGGAACTGGTCGATGAGGCCATAGCCCGGCGTGTAGAAGAACAGCCAGATGTTGGCGACGGCGATCATCGGCAGAACGGTCGGCAGGAAAAAGGACATGCGCAGCAGCGCACGGCCGCGAATGGCGGAATTGACGATCACCGCCATCAGCATCGACAGCGCGATCGCCGCTGGCACCGTGCCCAGCGCATAGATCGCATTGTTCTTCAGCGCCGCCATGAAAACCGGATCGCTCAGCATGTTGCTGTATTGGTCCAGGCCGACGAACCGCGCCGGCCGGTTGCCGCGCGGCGTGCGATAGAAGCTGTTGATGAAGGTCATCACCGCCGGAATGTGCGTAAAGGCGGCAAGCAGCACCGTGGCCGGCAGAAGCAGCAGCCAGGGCGCCACCATGTTGTTCGTCTTCTTCACCGGCCAACCTTTCTCGGCTTATTTCGACAGGCGCAGGCCACGGGACACATCGCGCCCCGTGGCCCGACAGAAAATCAGTCGCGATAGTCTTCCAGGATGCGGTCCGCTTCCTTCTGGGCGTCGGAAAGCGCCTGTCCGGGCTCCTTCCTGGCCGTCAGGGACGCCTCGATGGCGTCATCGATGACGCGCGAGATGCGCTGGTTCTCATGCGTGGACAGCTCCGGCACCATGTACGGGATCTGTTCATGCGGCACGAGCGCGCCGGGGAACTCGGCGACATAGGCCTTCATGGCGTCGGTTGCCCAGGCATCCTCGCGCGCGGCGATGTAGCCGGTCTTGATGCTCCATTCGGCGGCCTGCTCGGGCGAGGACAGCCACTTGACGAACTGGAAGGCGGCCTCCTGCTTATCTTGCGACACGCCGTTGAAGATATAGGCGTTGCCGCCGCTGGTCGGCGCGCCGCGCTTCTTGTGCTCGGGCAGGATCTGCACGCCGAAGGGGAATGGCGCGTTGGTCTTGATGTTGGTGAGATTGCCGCTGGTGGTGGTGATCATTGCGGCGCGGCCCTCGAAGAAGTCCTTCGGGTTGGTCGCCCATTCGATGACGCCCGGCTTCATCACCTTGTGCTTGTAGGCGAGATCGACCCAGTATTGCAGCGACTCCACGACTTCAGGCGAGTCGAAATAGGTCTGCGCGCCGGTTTCGTCGGCGATCTTGCCGTCGTTCTGGGCGACATAGCCCTGCAGCAGCCAGTATGAGGTCAGCGAGGACGGCACCTGCATGCCCCAGCGGCTGACATTGCCGTCGGCTTCGCGTTTGGTCAGCTTCGTGGCGAATTCGACCACCTCTTCCCAGTTCTGCGGCCCTTTTTCCGGGTCGAGACCAACTTCGCTGAACGCGTCCTTGTTCCAGAAAAACAGCGTGGTGCCGCGCTGGAACGGAACGCCCCACGTCTTGCCGTCATGCTCGCTGTTGACCATGAACACCGGAAAGAATCCGTCCAGCCACGCCTTGTCCTCGTCGGTCTTGACGAAGTCGTCGAAGGCGACGATCGCGTCCTCGTCGATCAGCGTGTACATGTCGGTCGACAGCATGACCGCGACTTCCGGCGGCTGGCCGGCGCGGTAGGCGGTGAGCGCCTTGCTGATCGTCTCGGGATAGGTGCCCGAATAGACCGGCTTCACCTTGATGTCGGGATATTGCGCCTCGAAGCGGGCGATCAGGTCCTCGACGATGCTCGCCACCGGCCCGCCGATGGCGACGGGATAGTAGAAACTGATTTCGACAGGCGCCGCCTGCGCAGCGCCGGCGCTTAACATGGCCACGCTGGCCAGCGCGCCCTTGATCCATGAAGTCCATGATTTCATTGTATTTCCTCCCGTGAAAAAATCGAGTTTCGATACGGCGGGCCGCCAGGAACAGACGGCTTCGCCGGGTTACTTGACGGCCCGCAGAGCCAACGCCTCGCCCGCACCAGAGGCGGACACCAGCGCCTTGCGTTCGACACGCTCACTCGTTTCCTTGTCGAAGACGTGCATGGCCTCGGACTTCCAGTCTAGGCCGACGGAATCGCCGACCGCGTACCGGCGCACACCATCGACACGCACCTGCAGGAGCTGGTCGCCGACCAGACATTCCAGGATGCTGTCAGCGCCATGATAGTCGATCGACTGCACGATGGCCGACATGATGCCGGTCGATTCGATGCGGATTTCCTCTGGGCGCAGGCCAAGCAGCAGGCCCGAACCTTCGCCCTCGACCAAAGCCGGACCGTTCGCTCCCTTGACGACAGCACCGTCCGGTCCGTCCGCCAGTTCGACCAGATTCATTGGCGGCGTGCCGATGAAGCGGGCGGCGAAGGCGGTCGCCGGACGCAGGTAGAGCTCGGCAGGCGTCGCCTTCTGCTCGATCCTGCCATTGCGCATGAGGATAACCTGATCGGCAAGGCTCATCGCCTCAATCTGGTCATGGGTGACATAGACCATGGTCATGCCGAGCGACTTCTGGATGGAGCGGATTTCCTTACGCATCTCGTGGCGAAGCTGGGCGTCGAGATTGGAAAGCGGCTCGTCCATCAGGCAGACCGGGGCCTCGGCGACGATGGCGCGACCGAGGGCCACGCGCTGCTGCTGGCCACCCGACAATTGCGAAGGCTTGCGATCGAGAAGATGGGAAAGGCCGAGAATATCCACGGCGCGCTGCAAGCGGCGGGAACGTTCGGCCGCGGGCACCTTGCGCACCTTCAGACCGAAAACGATGTTCTCCGCAACGCTCAGATGCGGGAACAGCGCATAGGACTGGAAAACCATAGCGAGGTCGCGCCGCGCCGGCGGCTCGTTGGTGACGTCGCGGCCACCGATGCGGATCGCGCCGGAACTGGCGCTTTCAAGACCGGCGATGAGGCGCAGCGTCGTCGACTTGCCGCAGCCGGAGGGCCCCAGAAGCACCGTCAGCGTGCCCGCCTCGACCGTGAAGGAAACATCCTGCACCGCATTGAAGGTGGCCCAGCTCTTGTTGAGGCTGGCGATTTCGATCCCCGACATTCCGGTTCTCCTCCGTGGGATGCGGCAACGGACGCTGACGGTCTGGCGCACAAAGCGTGCCTGCGTCGCAATCTCTGAAATCGAAAATATTGAACTATTCTATCAAGGTCAATACATTTGTACAAATCTGCAAAATATGCAAAAAGCGCAGCGGCGCAATGCCTTCCATGGAGAACCCGATGAGTCCGTTCCGCATCCTGCACATATCCGACACCCACCTGTCGCCGCGCACCGAGCATTTTCGCCAGAACAACGAGGAGATGATCGCGCCGCTCAAGGCTTCCGATCACGACTACATCGTGCACACCGGCGACATCACGCTGGACGGCATCCGTTTCGAGGAGGACTACACCTTCTGCCGCGACTTCCTCGCCCGCGCGGGAAAGGACATCCTCTATATTCCCGGCAACCACGACATCGGCGACAATCCGAACCTGTCCAGGCCGGAAGAGGAGAAGGGCAGCCGGATCAATGCCGGCCGCCTCGCCCGCTACAAGCGCTACTACGAGAGGGATCGCTGGTCCTTCGATCGCGACGGCTGGCGCATCATCGGCGTCAACTCCATGCTGATCGGCTCCGGCCTGCCGGAAGAGCAGGAGCAATTCGCCTGGCTGGAAGAGCAGCTCGACACTCTTGGCGACCTTCATCTGGCGGTGTTCAGCCACCAGCCTCTGTTCATCGACGCGCCGGAGGTGACCGAACTCACCTACTGGACCGTGGACCCGAGCGGCACGGAGCGGCTGCGCAGGCTCATCAACCACCCCTCGCTCAAGTTCATCGGCAGCGGCCATCTGCATCAGCAACGCTCGCGCGCCTATGGCCAGATCCGGCTGGAATGGTGCTCCTCGATCGCCTTCACCACCCGCGAGGAGCTGGTGCCGGAAATGGGCGGCACGCGTCTCGTCGGCTATCTGGAGCACAGCTTCCACCCCGACGGCCGTGTCGAAACCACGGTGCGCACGCTGGACAGCTTCACCAACAACTATCTCGACGACGTGATCGAGACGGTCTACCCGAAATACTGACGTCAGGAGGCCTCCGTTCCCGACCCGGGCAGGAGCGGAGGCTTTTCTTCAAAACCCCTTTCAGGCGGTTTCCAGTTCGTGCAGCGCGCCTGCGGGCACTTGCGCGTTGCCGAACCAGTTGAGGCAGGTGACGGCGGCGTAACCGCTGTCGATCAGGCCGTTCTCGTCTTCCCCGGTGGTGAAGTAGTTGCGGTCGGCCAGCGGCTCGATGCGCGCCGAAACCGCATCTTCCTCGTGGATGATGACGCGCGTCGCCACCTTGTCGCGACCGATGCGGGCGGCGCGCATGGGGGCGGGCACCCGGCGCGGCAGGTTCACGTTCAGCCAGTGACCTTCACTGGCCCATTCACCGCGCGTTTCCCAGAAGGCGCGGATGCGCGCCGACAGCCAGTCGAAACCGGCGTTGGAAAAAGTTTCGC
The DNA here is from genome assembly GCF_040545755.1 of Aquamicrobium ahrensii. NCBI lineage: Bacteria > Pseudomonadati > Pseudomonadota > Alphaproteobacteria > Hyphomicrobiales > Phyllobacteriaceae > Aquamicrobium > Aquamicrobium ahrensii. The sequence continues at coordinate 90,931 of NZ_JBEPMN010000006.1, read as the reverse complement.
TGTCACGCGGCGCGGAGAAGGCGATGCCGGGAATGCCGTTCAGCGCCGCCTCGCGCGCCACCGCCATGGTGCCCGAATAGGACACATCCTCAGCCACGTTGCGCCCCTCGTTGATGCCGGAAAGCACCAGATCGGGCCGGCCGCCGTCACGGAACACCCAGTTCAGGCCGGCCAGCACGCAGTCGGCCGGCGTGCCGCTGCACGCAAAGCGCCGGTCGGCCACGCGGCTGACGGAAAAGCCGCTGCGCAGGCTGATGCAATGGCCGAAACCGCTGCGGTTGCCGTCCGGCGCAATGACCCAGACATCATCGCTCAGGCGCAGAGCGGCCTCTTCCAGAGCCCTGATGCCGGGAGCCTCGATCCCATCGTCGTTCGAAATCAAAATGCGCATGAAATCCTGTCCCTGTTCCAGCCACGGCCGTGCACGGCCGCAATACCCACCGCATCCGCAGCGCTTTCCGCACTGCAATAGAACATTTATTGCAAACTGGGAATAATTGTTCAATATTGGAACGAACGAGACCACATAAATCGTGCACCTATGTGTTACGAGCGGATTCCACTTTGCGTTGAATTCGGCTATCTGCCCTCCGAGGAGGAGAAGACCATGGCCCGCACCGCCACTCGCCAGAAGAAGACGAAGTTTCAGTCCGATCAGGACGAGCTGAAGCTGCGCGCGGCATGGCTCTATTTCATCGAGGGACTGACGCAGGAGCAGGTGGCCCAGCATCTGGGCATAAGCCGCATCAAGGCGCTGCGGCTGCTCGCCGCCACGCGCGAGGACGGCACGGTGCAGATTTCCATCAACGCGCAGGCCGAGCCCCTGCTCAAGCTGCAGCGGGCGCTGGAGCGGCATTTCGGGCTGTTCGAGGCGATCGTCGCGCCGGCCCAGGATCAGTCGGAGACGAGCATCGCCGCCGTGGTCGGCCACGCCACCGGACGTTACATCTCCGAGCGCGTCAGCGACGGGCTGACGATCGGGGTCGGCTGGGGCGCGACGCTGGCGGCCTGCATGAACTCGCTGAGCTGGCGCGAGGTCGACAACATGACGGTGGTGTCGCTTCTGGGTGGCCTCACCCACGCGGCCGCCCACAATCCCTCGGCCGTGGCGTGGCGGCTGGCGGAATTCTACAAGACCGAGCTGTTCCAGATCACCGCCCCGATCTTCGTGCCGCATGAGGAACTCGCTGCCGCGCTGTGGGAGCTTCAGGACCTCAGGCAACTCCGGCAGCGGGCGTGCGAGGTGGACATGGCGCTGCTTTCCGTCAGCGACATCAGCAAGCAGGCCTCGATCTTCCGGCGCGGCATCCTGTCATGGGAAGAGGGTCAGAGCCTCAAGGACGCGGGCGGCGTCGGCGACGTGCTCGGCCGCTTCGTCGACGCCGAAGGCGAGGTGATCGATCATCCGGTCAATCGGCGCGCCATGTCCATCAATCCGGCTGACATCCGCAAGGTGCCGAAGGTCATCATCTCCTCGGGCGGCGCGCGCAAGATCCACGCGATCCGCGCCGGCATCGCCGCCACCAACGCCAAGGTGCTCATCACCGACGAAGTGGCGGCGCAAGCCCTTCTTGAGCTACCCCCGCTCGGCTAGCTGTTTAGCTCAGGGCCGCCGCCACAGCATCGGCGATCTGGCGGATGAGCTTATCGTCCTCCGCCGGGCGCTCCTTGCGCGACGCCACCAGACAGGCCTGCGAGCGCAGGATCACCCCGTCGCCCAGAACCTTGAGATGATTGGCGCGCAAGGTGGAGCCAGTCGAGGTGATGTCGACGATGACATCGGCCGATCCCGCCGCCGGAGCGCCCTCGGTGGCGCCGAGGCTTTCGACGATGCGATAGACCTGAATGCCATGTTTGCCGGAAAAGAACTGCTGCGTCAGCCGCCAGTATTTGGTGGCGATGCGCAGCCGCCTGCCATGGCGCTGACGGAAATCGGCGGCCACATCGTCGAGATCGGCCATGGTGTCGACATCGAGCCACATGTCCGGCACGGCCACGACCACATCGGCGTGACCGAAGCCGAGGCGGGCGACGATCTCGGCGCGGCTCTCCCAGTCCGCCAGATTCTCGCGCACCAGATCCTCGCCGGTGACGCCCAGGTCGATGCCACCGCTGCCGATCTCGCCCGAAATCTCGGAGGCCGACATGAACACGACCTCAATGTCCTCACGCCCTTCGACATGGGCATGATAGCGGCGGTCGTCCTCCGGCAGGCTGACGGCGAGCCCGGCCCGCGCCAGCACTTCCAGCGTCTTTTCCTTCAACCGCCCCTTGGAGGGAATGGCCAAGGTTACGCTCATGCCAGCACCTCCCTCAGCGATTCCACCCGGTCGAGCCACACGGAGAAGCCGACGCCGGGGATAGGCTGGCGCGCGCCGAGCAGCGTCAGCAGCCGGTCGTAGCGGCCGCCGCCGGCGAGCGGGCGATCATCACCGTTTTCCACGCCGATCTCGAACACCAGCCCGGTATAATAATCGAGCGGGCGGCCGAAAGCCGCGTCGTAGCGCACCGCTTCGGAGGCCAGACCGCGACCGGCGATGGCCTCGGCGCGCGCCGCGAAAAGGTCCAGCGCCGCGCCAAGCTCCAGCCCGGCATCGGCGGAAAATTCGCGCAACGCAGCCGTCGCCCCGGCGAGCGGCGTGTCGATGGCGAGAAAATCCTTGAGCGCGGCGAAGGCGTCGTCCGACAGGCGCACGCTGCGCAATTGCACCTTCTCGATCAGCCGGCGGGCGATCTCGGCCGGCGTGCGGCCAGCGGAAAGCGGCAGGCCTGCCTGCTGCATGCCCCTGGCGATCTGGTCGGCCAGCCCTTCGGCGTCGCCATCGACGGCCAGTAACGCCACAGGCCCGGCAAGCTGGCCGTTGCGCGGCGGGTTTGCGAGGTCGGCAAGGGCCGCCTCCAGCATGGCGTGCGAACCGAAGGCGCGGGCCAGCCGCATACGCCAGCCGCGCGGCAGGCCAAGCGCGGCCAGCACCGCCTCGAACACAGACTGGTCGCCGACCGTCACCTTGAGCGAAGCGCCAGGAACGGCCTGCGCCAGCAGTTCATGCGCATCGGCCACCAGCCGCGCATCGGCCGCAGCCGTATCGGTTTCGCCGAGATCCTCGATGCCGGCCTGGAAGAATTCGTTCGACCCGTCGCGGCGCTGGCGGAACACCTCGCCCAGATAGCCGTAGCGGCGCGGCGTGCCGGACTGGCTGGCGATGTGGTCGAGGCAGACGGGAATGGTGAATTCCGGCCGCAGGCAAAGCGCCTGCCCGGTCTCGCTCTCGGTGAGAAAGATGCGCCGGCGCAGATCCTCGCCGGCAATGTCGAGAAACGGGTCCGCCGGCTGCAACACGCCGACCTCGACCAGATCGACGTTCTTGGCCGCAAACAGCGCCTTCACATCACCCGCGACGGAGGGGGAGCGCGAAGTCATCGCCGTTCCTCAATAATGGCCACGCTCATCGCCCGGCCCTGTCGGCTGCCTGTGCGTGGAGAATCTTCTCCACCTCGGCGACCAGATCGGTTTCCGCGACGGTGACCTGCGCGGGCCGCGCGGCGCGCCATTCGGCATTGTCGGAGATTTCAGCCGACATGCGCGCGCCTTCGATCAGATCCTTGATCTGGACCTCGCCATTGGCGCGCTCGTCGCCGCCCTGGATGACCGCCACCGGGCAACCGCGCCGGTCGGCATATTTGAGCTGCGCCTTCATGCCCGCGCCGCCGAGATACATCTCTGCGCGGATACCGGCCTTGCGCAGGTCCGCCACCATCTTCTGGTAGCGGCCAAGGCTTTCCATGTCCTTGTCCATGACCAGCACCACCACCGGCTGGACGACATCCGACATGTCGAGCTTGCCGAGGTTCTTCAGCGCCGTCATCAGGCGCGAAACGCCGATGGAGAAGCCCGTGGCCGGCACCGGCTCGCCACGGAAGCGCGACACCAGCCCATCATAGCGGCCGCCGCCGCCGACCGAGCCGAAGCGCACGATCTTGCCGTCCTCGTTGGGAATTTCGGCCAGCAGCTCGGCCTCGTAAACGGGGCCGGTGTAATATTCGAGCCCGCGCACCACGGACGGATCGATCTTGACGCGGCCGTCATCATAGCCGGCTGCGGCAACCATGGCGCCTATGTCGGCCAGTTCCCGCACGCCTTCCTCGCCGCGCGCCGAGCCGGCGACGGCGTCACCCATAGCGGCCAGCGCGCCGGCAAGATCGTCGCCGGTGGAGGAGGTCAGAAGCAGCACGCGATCCGCCTGCGCTTCATCCAGCCCCGCACCCTTGGTGAAATCGCCGCTCTCATCGAGGCGACCCTTGCCGAGCAGATCGCGCACGCCGTCCTCGCCCACCTTGTCGAGCTTGTCGACGGCGCGCAGCACGGTCAGGCGGCGGCCGGCGTTAGCCTCGCCGCCGAGGCCGATGGCCTCCAGCACGCCGTCCAGCACCTTGCGGTTGTTGACGCGGATGACGTAGTCGCCACGCACTATACCCAGCGCCTCCATCACATCGGCCATCATCATCGCCATTTCGGCGTCCGCAGCTACGCCCGGCGTACCGACCGTATCGGCGTCGAACTGCATGAACTGGCGGAAGCGCCCCGGACCCGGCTTCTCGTTGCGGAACACCCAGCCCGAACGATAGGAGCGGAAGGGCTTCGGCAGCCGCTCGTAGTTCTCGGCCACGAACCGGGCCATCGGCGCGGTCAGGTCATAACGCAGCGACAGCCATTGCTCGTCATCGTCCTGGAAGGAGAAGACGCCCTCGTTCGGCCGGTCCTGATCCGGCAGGAATTTTCCCAGCGCATCGGTGTATTCAATCAGCGGCTGGTCGGCGGGCTCGAAGCCGTAGAGTTCGTAGACCTCGCGAATCTTCGCCACCATCCTGTCGACGGCCCTGATGTCCTCGGGGCTGCGGTCGACAAGGCCGCGCGGCAGGCGCGCTTTCATCTTTTCCGGTCGTTCGGCCATGATGGGTACTCTGCGGTTCGGGCATGAAAAATCGTGCGGCGGGCTTTCGCCGCGCCGCGCGCTGTCCTAACCGATGCCGCATCCAGCGGCAAGGGCGGGTTGCTTTCAGCCGGGTCTCCGGAAGCGGGCGCGCTCGGCCTCGACCTCGGCGCGGCAGGCGCAGCCTTCTATATGATCGTTGACCATGCCCATGGCCTGCATGAAGGCATAGACCGTGGTGGGACCGACGAAACTCCAGCCGCGCTTTTTCATCTCCTTTGAAAGGCGGGTCGAAACGGCGGTCGTCGGGTTGGCACGCAGATGGGCAAGATCCACCACCGCCGGCCGCTCTTGCGGGGCGGGCTCGAACTTCCAGAAGAAGGCCGCCAGCGATCCCGTCTCATCCGCCAGTTCGCGGGCGCGGCGGGCGTTGTTGATGGTGGAGACGATCTTGCCGCGATGGCGCACGATGCCCGTATTGCCCAGCAGGCGCTCGACATCGGCCTCGGTGAACTCGGCCACCCGCCCGAAATCGAAGCCGGCGAAGGCCTCGCGAAAATTCTCGCGCTTGCGCAGAATGGTCAGCCAGGACAGGCCGGACTGGAAGCCCTCCAGGCAGATCTTCTCGAACAGGCGGCGGTCGTCCGCCACCGGGCGGCCCCATTCATGGTCGTGATAATGGATGTAGTCCGGCAGGTTGCCATGCCAGAAGCAGCGATTCACGCCGTCGGGACCGGTGATGATGCCGTCTCTTTCACTCATGCGACACGTCCGTTGATGCGGGGTTCGGGTGCTTTACCGGCCCTTTACCAGATTCCTGAACCGCCGGATAACCATACCGGAAGCTTTACTGACAAAACCGCGTCCGACGCATCGGCGATTCACCTTTCGGTTGTCCTTGGCGAGCAGGATCGCGCCATGACCGGAAGGTGTTTCCGGCCGCCGAACGTGTTGCGAGAGTGCGTCACATGAAACGATCCCTTCTTCTGTTTGCCTGCATCGCCGGCGCGCTCTCCATGAGCTTCTCGCCGGCGCTGGCCAACGATCGCTATATCGAGCGCCCGCCGGTGCGGGTCAGCCCGGACCTTGCCGCGCCATGGCTTCTGCAACTCGGTCAGGCCCCCGGCAGCGCAAGGCGCGCAGCGCCGGAGCAGCGGCGCGTCCAACGCACGCAGCCCGCCCCGCGCGCGACGGGCCAGACTCAGCAGCGCCAGCGCGGCGTGCAAACGCAGCCTGCGCGGGTGCAGCGGGCGTCCGCGCCGAGAACCGTGCAGAAGCGCACCGTGCGCCCGCAGATCAATCCGATCTACCTGCCGCAGGTCGTCAACTATGACGGCAAGCACAAGCCGGGCACCGTCATCATCGATACGCGCGACAACTTCCTCTATCTGGTGGAAAAGAACGGCAAGGCGCGCCGCTATGGCGTCGGCACCGGCAAGCCGGGCTTCGAATGGGCCGGCACCCACAAGGTGACCCGCAAGGCCGAATGGCCGGACTGGCGTCCGCCTGCCGAAATGATCAGGCGTGAGAAGGCCAAGGGCCGCCATCTGCCGAGTTTCGTGGCCGGCGGCGTCGAAAATCCGCTCGGCGCGCGCGCGCTCTATCTGGGTTCGACGCTCTATCGCATCCACGGCACCAACCAGCCATGGACCATCGGGGCGGCCGTCTCGTCCGGCTGCATCCGGATGCGCAACGAAGACGTGGTCGACCTTTATGGCCGCGTGCCGGTTGGCGCGACGGTCGTTGTCATGTAGAAGCATTTCCCAACAACGGGGGACGGGCCGTGTCGGGGGACGTGGCCAGTCGCAGAAAGGGCAGCCGGCGAGAAGCCGCGCTGCCTTTTCTGTTTTTCATTGCAGCGTAGCTTCAGGTACGCTTTTCGGCCTTGCACCGCCATAAGCCCAGTCGAGCAGTTCGACGGTGTGCACCACCGGCAGTTTCGCGGCGGAAGCGATCTGGGTGATGCAGCCGATATTGCCGGTGGCGACGAGCGCAGCGCCTGTGGCTGTGATGTTCTTCACCTTGCGGTCGCGCAATTGCGTCGAAATCTCCGGCTGGAGAATGTTGTAGGTGCCGGCCGAGCCGCAGCACAGATGTCCCTCGCGCGGCTCCTTCACCACGAAACCCGCCTTCGCCAGCAGCGCCTTCGGCTGGCGCGTGATCTTCTGGCCGTGCTGCATGGAGCAGGCCGAGTGATAGGCGACCACCGTGCCCGGTTTCACGGCAGGTTCCGGCAGGTCGAGCATATCGAGATATTCGGTCACGTCCTTCGCCAGCGCCGAGACCCGCGCCGCCTTGTCGGCGTAAGCCGGGTCGAGCCGTAGCATGTAGCCGTAATCCTTGATCGTCGTGCCGCAGCCGGAGGCGGTGATGACGATGGCGTCGAGCCCGCCTTCGTCGATCTGGCGCATCCACGCATCGACATTGCGGCGCGCGAAATCCAGCGCTTCGTTTTCGCGGCCCATATGGTGCACCAGCGCCCCGCAGCAGCCCTCGCCCGGCGGCGCCACGACCTCGACGCCCAGCCGGTTGAGAAGCGAGATGGCGGCATCGTTGATGCCGGGATCGAGCACCGGCTGGGCGCAGCCGGTGAGGATGGCGACGCGCCCGCGCTTTACGCCTGTGCCCCGATGCACGCCCGGCACGGCGGTCGATGAGGCACGCGGAACGCTGGCCGGGGCCAGTTTCAGCATCGCCGCCAGCGGCTTCAGCGCCGCGCTGCGCTCAAACAGGCCGGCGAAGGGCTTGCCCAGCTTCGCCAGTTTCAGCGCCGCGCGAAACCGCGTCGGATAGGGCAGAACGGCGGCGAGAACGGCGCGGATCATCCTGTCCGCCAGCGGACGCCTGTAGGTCTGTTCGATATGGGCGCGCGCATGATCGACCAGATGCATGTAGTTCACGCCGGACGGGCAGGTCGTCATGCACGACAGGCAGGAGAGACAGCGATCGATATGGGTGACGATCTCGCGATCGGCGGCCCTGCCCCCCTCCAGCATGTCCTTTATCAGGTAGATGCGGCCGCGCGGGCTGTCGAGTTCGTTGCCGAGCGTCACATAGGTGGGACAAGTGGCCGTGCAGAAACCGCAATGCACGCATTTGCGCAGGATCTTCTCCGATTCCGCCACCTGCGGATCGGCGAGCTGTTCGGGAGTGAAATGGGTTTGCACGGGCTTTCCGTCCTTCGTCAGTTGCCGAGCAGCCAGCTTTGCGGGTCCCGGACCGGCTGGCCGCGCTGCAAGGCCTGCATGCCGACGACGCAGCGGGCGATGAACCAGACGGCGACCGCCAGCATCAGCAGGAAGCCGATCCCGACGATCATCAGGACGACCGACACCAGCGCATAAAGCAGCCCGATCCAGAAGGTGCGGATCAGGAAGGTGTAATGGCTCTCGACATAGGCGTCCGCCTTGCCGCGGTTGATGTAGGCGATCACCAGCCCGGCCAGTCCGCTGATGCCGATCACCAGCCCCAGCAGATACAGGATATAGATCACCAGCGCGTTGGTGGGCCCCGGTTCCAGCCAGCGGTCGGTCTGGCGCGGCTGCGGCCCTGTATTGGTGTCGCTCATATCTATGCTCCCTCCATCGTCCGTGCCGGTGCTGACGCCATGCGCCCCGGATTGAGAATGTTTTTCGGATCGAACTCGGCCTTCAGCCGTGCCGACAGGGCGGCGAGCGCCGGCGGCTGCGGCTCGAATACCGGGATCGCGGCGCGCTGTTCGGGCGTCGCGCGCACCAGCGTGGCATGGCCGCCGCCGCATTTCCTCACTAGCGACCGCACCAGTTCGGCTTCCGGATCGCCGGCCGCCATGGCGAGCCAGATCAGCCCGCCCTGCCAGTCGTAAAAAGCCTCGACCGCCGCCTGCATGCGCAAGGCCATCACCATGTTGTGGCCATCAGCCGGCGGCATGGACACACGCCATACCGGCATATGCGGCGCGGCCGCGAAAGGAACGCAATCGCGCACTTCCCGCCACAGCGCGCGCGAGGCCTCCGCCTCGATTTCCTGCATTGGCCCGGCTTTCGCCAGAAGCCCCTTCAGCAGCCGGACGCGATAGGCGACGGACGGCCCGAAACCTTCCACACGCAACAGGGTCGCCGGATCGCTGCCGAGCGTCCCGCCGGCGACACGGGTCACGGCCGGATAGGGCAGATGCGCGGCCCCGGACACTTCGGCGCTGGAGCCGAGCGCCAGCGACATGGCCGCCACCGCGCTGTCGTCGAGCAGGCCGCCGACCACCAGCGTCGTTTCACTTTCCGCCGCCGGCAGCACCTTGAAGGTGACGTCGGTTGCCACGCCCAGCGTGCCCCAGCTATTGGCCATCAGCTTGGAAAGATCGTAACCGGTGACGTTCTTGACGACGCGTCCGCCGGATTTGAACGCTTCGCCACGTCCGGAAACGGCATGGACGCCGAGGATGTGGTCGCGCGCAGCGCCCGCCTTCAGCCGCCTCGGCCCGCTCAGATTGGCCGCAAGCACGCCCCCGATGGTGCCCCGCCCCGGCTCCTGTCCCAGCAGCGGACCATAATCCAGCGGCTCGAACGCAAGCTCCTGCCCGCGCGCCGCCACCGCCGCCTCGATCTGGACCAGCGGCGTACCGGCTTTCGCAGACAGCACAAGCTCTTCCGGCTCATAAAGCGTGATGCCGGACAGGTCCGACAGGTCGAGCATATGCCCGGCCCCGACCGCGCCGCCAATGGCGCGCTTGGAACCATGACCGACGATTTCCAGCGGTTGCTCTTCAGACACCGCCCATTGCACGATTTCCAGAATTTCCGCGCCCGCGTCAGGTGTGAAAGTGGTCATCCTCAAAACCTCGGAATGTCCGGGAACGGCATCTGGCCGCGATGGATATGCATGCGGCCAAGCTCGGCGCAGCGGCGCAGCTGCGGAAAAACCTTGCCCGGATTGAGCAGGTGGCCCGGATCGAAGGCGCATTTGACCCGCATCTGCTGGTCGAGATCCGCTTGCGAGAACATTTCCGGCATCAGGTCGCGCTTTTCCACGCCCACCCCATGCTCGCCGGTCAGCACCCCACCGACCTTCACGCACAGCCGCAATATGTCGGCTCCGAACGCCTCGGCCTTGTCCAGTTCGCCCGGCACATTGGCGTCGTAGAGGATCAGCGGGTGCAGATTGCCGTCGCCGGCGTGGAAAACATTGGCGACGCGCAGGCCATACTGTTCGGAAAGCTCGCGCATGCCGGCCAGGACGCGGGGCAGTTCCTTGCGCGGAATGGTGCCGTCCATGCAGTAATAGTCGGGCGAGATGCGCCCCACGGCGGGGAACGCCGCCTTGCGGCCTGCCCAGAAGGTCAGCCGCTCCTCCTCGCTCTGCGAGATGCGGCAGGAGGTGGAGCCGTTGCCTATGGCGATCTTCTCGACCAAGCCGATGAGGTGGTCGACCTCGACCGCCGGGCCGTCGAGCTCGACGATCAGCAGCGCTTCGCAATCCAGTGGATAGCCGGCGTGGACGAAATCCTCCGCTGCGCGGATCGCCGGCAGGTCCATCATCTCCATGCCCCCGGGGATGACGCCGGCGCCGATGATGTCGGCCACGCACTGGCCGCCCTGCTCGCTGGTGGGGAAGCCGATGAGCAGCGCCCGCGCGGTTTCCGGCTTGCGCAAAATACGCACCGTGACCTCGGTGACGACGCCCAGCAACCCCTCCGATCCGGTCATGACGCCGAGCAGATCATAGCCTTCGGCATCGAGATGCCTGCCGCCGAGCCGCACCACCTCGCCGTTCATCAGCACCATTTCCAGCCCAAGCAGGTTGTTGGCGGTGAGGCCGTATTTCAGGCAATGCACGCCGCCGGAATTTTCAGCGACATTGCCGCCGATGGAACAGGCGATCTGCGAGGAGGGATCGGGCGCATAATAAAAGCCCTCCGATTCGACCGCATGGGTGATGCCGAGATTGGTGACGCCCGGCTGGGCGACCACGGCGCGGTTGGGATAGTCGACTTCCAGAATGCGGCTGAAGCGGCTCAGAACCAGCAGAACCGCATCCTCCAGCGGAAGCGCCCCGCCCGACAGCGAAGTGCCCGAACCGCGCGGCACCACGCGGATGTTGCGGTCGTTGCAATATGTCAGAACGCGCGAAACCTGCGCGGTCGTCTCGGGCAGCACCACCACCAGCGGCAGCTGGCGATAGGCGGTCAGACCGTCGCTTTCAAAGGCGCGCATCTCGTTGATCGTATCGACCACGCCCTCGCCCGGCACGATGGCGCGCAGATCGGCGACGATTTCGGCGCGGCGGGCAAGCGTCGCCCCATCGGGCTCGGGCATGACAAGGCCGGACATGCCGCACATCTCCTCCAAACTGGTAAACTCCATTTACCAGTTAGCATCCATGCCTGTAAATCGGGCAATATCCGCCAGCAAGCGGCGAGTTGACGAGGCGCGGCCAGCGTCAATGTGACGCTGATGCGGCTGGCGGCAGCGTATGTCGCCGAAACGGAAGCAATCCTAATCGGCGCCGGCGTGCTTCGCCGGCTCCGAATGCAGCTTCCGCACGCGCCGCACCGCCCACCACACGAGCAGGATCGCCACGGGCACGGAAGCGGCCGTCACCACCTCGGGCGCGATGGCGTGGCCGAACCAGCCGGAAACGCCCTTCGCCAGATAACCGATCAGGCCGACCACATAGTAAGAGACCGCCGCCACCGACAGGCCCTCTACCGTCTGTTGCAGACGAAGCTGGAGCCGGGCGCGGTTGTTCATCGAGGCAAGCAGATCGCGGTTCTGCCTCTCGACTTCCACATCCACCCAGGTGCGCAACAGCGTCGTGGCGCGGGTCAGCTTGCGCGACAGGTTGGCCTGCCGCTCCTCGACGGACCGGCAGGTGCGCATGGCCGGAGCCATACGGCGCTGCAGGAAACTGGCGCAGGTCTCATAGCCCGGCACCACCGCCTCATCGAGCGCATCAAGGCGTTCGGTGACGATGCCGTCATAGGCGCGGCTGGCCCCGAAGCGATAGAGGCTGGACGCGGCGTCCGCCTCCAGCTCCGCCGCCAGTTCGGTGAGGTTGGCCAGAAGCTTCTGGTTGTCGCGCGTTTCGGGCACCCGCATCTCGCCGGTGATGACGGCGAGCTTGTCCTCTATGCGGCGCACCCGCCCCGAAAGTGAAAGCGCCAGCGGCAGGCCAAGCATGGCCAGCGTGCGATAGGTCTCGATGTCGATCAGCCGGTACGACAACGCGCCGGCGCGGGCGGAGGTAAGGCCGCGATCGAGGATCAGGATGCGGGTCAATCCATCGCCATCCTGCCGGAAATCGGTGATGACGGCCGCATTGCCCCCCTCCACCAGCGAATAACACAGGCTGGTCGGGTCGAAGCCCTCGATCAGCTTCTCGCTGTCCGGCGTCCAATTGCGGATTTCAAGTCGGATGCCGGAAATGACGGCGCCGGGCGGCGAGAATCCGTTGCCGAAGGGCGAATCCTCCCGCCGGCGGCCGCTTTCGGAAAGCGGGCCTTCCCAAAGGTAGGTGGAGAATTCGGTGTGCCGCTCCCAACGCAGCGTACCCTTGCCCCACTTCATCGCATGGTGGCGGGCCTGCCGGTCGGGCGCGGCGATGCCCAGCCGGCGCGACAGTTCCGACAGCACCGCCTGATCGACGACGGAGCCGCCCTCGGTCATGAAGGACAGCTGCACCAGAACGCGCGGGGTGGCGACAAGCGGATAGGGCCTTGAATGCACCTCGCCGAGCGCCCCCGGCCGCCCCTCATGCGCAGGAAAGCCCATGACGCTGCCCGTCGGGCGCGGCTCGAACTCAGGCACGGCCTCGGGCATGCTCGGACCTTCCCGCATGCGGATATCCCCAAACTGGTTCAGACAAGCAGGTTTAAAACCGTTCTCCGCCCCGCGCAAATGGCGAGTTCGCAGCCATGATGCACTTGCGTGCAGCCTAACTGGATAAACTATTTGACCAGTTTCGGCGGTTGCCGCTATGTTTCGCGGTTGTTGCTTCTTCGACAGGCGCTGAATTGACCGAAATCTTCACCCGGATCGAACATTCGCGCACGGCCGACGAGGTGGTGCAGCAGATCGAGAGCCTGATTCTCGAAGGTGTGCTGCGCACCGGAGACAAGCTGCCCGGCGAGCGTGAGCTGGCGCGCCGGTTCGAGGTTTCGCGGCCGATCCTGCGGGATGCGCTGAAGGATCTGGAGGCGCGCGGGCTGCTCGTCACGCGCCATGGCGGCGGCACCTTCGCCGCCGATGTGATCGGGCAGGTCTTTTCCAAACCGGTGATCGAGCTGATTTCCAGCCACCGCAAGGCGGGTTCCGACTATCTGGAATACCGCCGCGAGATGGAAGGCGTGGCGGCCGAATATGCGGCGCGGCGCGCGACGGCGGATGATCTCGCCGTGCTCGACGCGATCATGGCGCGCATGGACGCCGCCCACCGGGACGCGGATTTCGAGGCGGAGGCGGAAGTCGACGTCGAGTTTCATCACGCCATCGGCGAATGCGCCCACAACATCATACTGTTGCACACGTTGCGCTCCTGCTACCGGCTCCTGTCGGAAGACGTGTTCCAGAATCGGCTGCTGGTCTTCACCCTGCCGGGCGCGCGCGAGGCCTTGCTCGAACAGCACCGCGCAATCCATGCCGCCATCGCGGCCAAGGACCCCGCAGCCGCGCGCAAGGCCGCCATGGACCATATCGCCTATGTCGAGCAGATCACCGCGCAGGCGGAGCGCGCAGGCGACTGGCGGCGCGTATCGCGGCTGAGAAGACAACAACGCTCGGATCAGGGCGCCAACTGAAAGACCGGACTGACAAGATGACAGAACCGCTGACGATCGACGACCTCAAGCGCATGGCGCGGCGGCGCGTGCCCAAGATGTTTTTCGACTATGCAGATTCCGGGTCGTGGACTGAAGGAACCTACCGCGCGAACGAGGAGGATTTCGCGAAGATCAGGCTGCGCCAGCGCGTTCTGGTGGACATGACGAATCGTTCGCTGAAATCCACCATGCTGGGCGAGGAGGTGGCGATGCCCGTGGCGCTGGCTCCCACGGGGATGACCGGCATGCAGCATCCCGACGGCGAGATGCTGGCGGCGCAGGCGGCAGAGGAATTCGGCGTTCCCTTCACGCTCTCGACCATGAGCATCTGCTCCATCGAGGACGTGGCTTCCGTGACGAAGAAACCGTTCTGGTTCCAGCTCTACGTGATGCGCGACCGCGGCTTCGTGGAAAGCCTGATCGAGCGCGCAAAGGCGGCGAAATGTTCCGCCCTCGTGCTCACGCTCGACTTGCAGGTCCTCGGGCAGCGCCACAAGGATCTGCGCAACGGCCTTTCCGCGCCGCCGAAATTCACGCCGAAGCACATCTGGCAGATGGCGACCCGCCCAGCCTGGTGCATGGGCATGCTGGGCACGAAGCGCCGCACCTTCCGCAATATAGCGGGCCACGTCAAAGGCGTCGCCGACCTGTCGTCGCTGTCGTCGTGGACAGCCGACCAGTTCGACCCCCAGCTGTCGTGGGACGACGTGGAATGGGTCAGGCAGCGCTGGGGCGGCAAGCTGATCCTCAAGGGCATACTGGACCGCGAGGACGCGGAACTGGCGGCGAAGACCGGGGCCGACGCCATCATCGTCTCCAACCATGGCGGACGCCAGCTCGACGGCGCGCCTTCCTCCATATCGGTTCTGGAAGAGATCGCCGATGCGGTGGGCGACCGCACCGAGGTGTTCATGGATGGCGGCATCCGCTCGGGCCAGGATGTGCTCAAGGCGCTTTGTCTTGGCGCGAAAGGCGTGTTCATCGGCCGGCCCTTCCTCTACGGGCTGGGCGCTGGAGGCAGGCAGGGCGTGACGAAGGCGCTGAACATCATCGCAAAAGAACTGGACACGACCATGGCCCTGTGCGGCAGGCGCGACATTCGCGACGTCGGCAAGGACATGCTCTACCGGAAATGACGCGATGGCCGGCGGCGTCGATTTCATTCATGCCCGCACGCCGCCGGACCTGCGTCTCTATGCGGTCGGCGATATTCATGGCCGCCGCGACCTGCTCGAAATCTTTCACCGCCATGTTGCGGAGGAGCTGAAGTCGGATGCGCCCGGCGACTGGCGCATCGTGCATCTGGGCGACTACACCGACCGTGGTCCGGATTCGCGCGACGTGCTCGAGCTGCTCGCGCAAGCGAGGGCGCGCGATTCACATCATGTGACGCTCGCCGGCAACCACGATCTGGGATTGCTGGAATTCCTCGCCCGCCCCGAACGCTATGGGCTGTTCATGACCAATGGCGGCATCGAAACCGCCGCGTCCTATGGCGTCCAGTGGAGCGGCCCGGGCTTTTGCGTGGAAGATGAGCAGGCCTTGGGCGCGTTTCACGCAGCCCTCATGGCGGCGATGCCGCCGGCGCATATCGATCTGCTGCAAACGCTGTCCACATCGTTTGCCTGCGGCGATTTCTTCTTCTGCCATGCAGGGGTACGGCCGGGCGTCGCGCTGGAACGGCAGTCGGTGGACGATCTGGTGTGGATACGCCGCGAATTCCACAATCACACCGGGCTCTACCCGAAGGTGATCGTGCACGGCCATACGCCGGTGGCGGCGGCCGAAATCAGGCCGAACCGGATCAATCTCGACACCGGCGCTTTTCGCACAGGCAGGCTCAGCGCCATCAGGATCGACGGCGCAGACAAAAGACTGCTGACGGTTACCAGAGAGGGGGTGACTCAGTCGATCGCTGCGGTGACGCCGTAGCCGTCGACGGCGTTGTGGCCGCTCGCGGCGTCGGCCGCATAGATGCCGAGACCACCGACTGCAATGGCGGAGAGCATGGCAAAGGTCAGAAGGGCTGCTTTCACTGACGTCATCCCGGAATGCATCTGCCGGTCATCCTGCACGAAGTTGATTACCATTGCATTGAAACGCTCAAGCGCCCGAAGGGTTCGAACAGCCGGCGGAAAAACCCGTTCTCCGGCCGGTGCCGCGCCTTTGCAGTGGGCGTTCTAGAAGCAGGCGGGGCGTCGGCCAAGAGGCAAAACGGTCGTCCACAGCGGTTTCGCGCCGACGTGCCAAAATTGTCACGCCGGTTGGCGCGCCCCGATCGTCGCCACCCAGTTGCGGGCGATGGAAAGTCCCACCTCATCGGCGATGGCGCCTTTGCTCGCGGCTTCGTGCTCCAGAACCTGCGACCAGCCGGGATGACGCTTTTCGATCGTCGGAGCGAAAAATTCGCCCCATCGCCGCACCATCCCCGTATCGGCCTCGAAATGGAACTGGAAGCCATAGGCAGCGCGGCCGATGCGGAAAGCCTGATTCTCCGCAACCTCGTTGCTTGCCAGACGAACCGCGCGCTCCGGCAGGGTGAAGGTGTCGTCATGCCACTGGAAGATGGGGAAGCTTTTCGCGACTGCGCCCAGCACCGCATCTCCGGCCGCCGCCGGCGTCAGCCCGACATGCTGCCAGCCGAATTCCTTCGCGCCGCCAATATGGTTCTCGCCGCCGAAGGCGCGGGCGAGAAGCTGGCTGCCCAGGCAGATACCGGCAATGGCCCGATCCTTACCCTCGAAATCGCGGATCAGATCGAGCAGCGCGGGGAAATAAGGGCTGTGGTCGTCGGCAAGGGCATTCTGAACGCCGCCCAGAACCACGAGCGCATCGTGTCCATCGGCATTTTCGGGCAACGCATCGCCCAGCCAGGGGCGGCGCATGTCAACCTCGCCGCCGGCCTCGTCGATAGCGACACCCATCTGGCCGAGACCCGTGTTCTCATAGTTTTCGACAACAAGTACCCGCATGAAATTTCCCACCCGTGACAAAGGCGCGGCAAGCGATACCATGAGGCATGCAAGCCGGCCAAGCGGGGGGCTGGCCCCAAGTTTGGGAAAAGCGTCATGCCACTGCAAAACCGGGTCGATCCGTTCGGCGTCATCCATGCGGCGCCGGAACGCGGGCTGTTCACCGGCAATCGCGGCATCATCCATGACCCTGACACCCGGACGCTGCTTTCGCGGCGGTGGACGACAAAGGCATGGATCATCTGCGAATGTGATTTCGCCGACCGCCGCCGTGAGCCCATGGGCTGCAACGGACCGGGCGGCAGGGCGGGCTGGACCGAATTGTTCTTCCTTGACGAGGTGACGGCGCTTGCCGCGGGGCACCGGCCCTGTTTCTTCTGCCGGCGCGAGCGCGCGAAGGCTTTTCTCAGTCGCTTCGGCGAGGCGTTCCGGATCGCCACGCCTCGCGCCTTCCAGCTCGATGCGCACCTGCACGGCGAGAGGCTGGCCAGCGGCGGCCGCCCTCCAATCCTCTCCGGGGCGGACATGGACGCCTTGCCGGACGGCGTCGTGCTCGGCGTCGGCGGCGACTGTTTCACGCGCCGCGAGGGCGTCTGGTTCAAATGGTCGTTCGCCGGCTATATTCCGGTGCGTTTCAGAGGCGGCGAGCCCTGTTTTCTGATCACGCCGCCGACTACCCTTGTTGTCCTGCGCGCCGGGTACCAGCCATTCTGGCATGCTTCCGCCAGCGCTTGACGCATGCGCGCGACTGCCGCATCAGTCTGCCATGCGCGCCAATTACCGACTGCAAAGACTATTCGTATCCGGCGACCTCGCGGCCGGCGGCGAGATCGAGGCCGATCCCCAACAAAGCCATTACCTGGCCCATGTGCTGCGGCTTGGCGAAGGCGCCGAGCTTCTCCTGTTCAATGGCCGCGACGGCGAATGGTCGGCGACCGTCTCCGCGATCCGCAAGAAAGCGGTTCGGCTTTGCGTCGGCGGCCTCCAGCGTCCGCAGCCCGCGGCGGCCGGCCTTATCTATTGCTTCGCCCCCCTGAAGCGGGAACGGCTCGATTATCTCGTGCAGAAGGCGGTGGAAATGGGGGCCGGCGTTCTGCAGCCAGTCGTCACCCAGCACACGCAGGTGCCGAAGCCCGGTCTCGACCGGCTGCGCGCCAATGTGATCGAGGCGGCCGAGCAATGCGGCGTCCTGGCCGTTCCCGACCTGCGCGAAACGGTGCGGCTGGAGCGCCTGCTGTCCGACTGGGAAAGCGGCCGGCGGCTGATTTTCTGCGACGAGGACGCCGCCACCAACAATCCCATGGCTGCGCTGGGCGCCATCGCCGAACGCAAGCTCGCCCTGCTTGTCGGCCCGGAAGGTGGCTTCTCCGACGAGGAACGACATATGCTGCGGGCCTTGCCTTTCGTCACCGCCATTCCGCTCGGGCCCCGCATATTGCGCGCCGACACGGCGGCGGTCGCCGCCCTTGCCGTCATTCAGACCACGATCGGCGACTGGTAGCTTCAGGCTGTCGCTGCCGCCGCCTGTTTTTTCGGCCTCACCCGCTTGCGTGAAAGATGCGCCGGCGCAGCCTTCAGCTTCACGGCGGGCTTGTCGTCGAGACCCAGGGTCGCCGCTTCCGCGACGGAGCCGGCGACGAAATCGGCGCTGATCGCATCCGCCCTGATCGCAGCTTCATCACCCTGCGCCTGCGGCAGGAAGATGCCGACGCGCAGGCCGGGTTTCGCCCGTTTCAGGCGGCGCACGGCATGGCGGGCATGCGCCTGCGAGCCGGCGTTGAGGAAAACGACGATAACGGTGTCGACCCCGGCCAATGGCAGGGACGAGACGGCGCGACCCTCCAGCGCGGCATGCGCGCCAGTGACGACCTCCGCGCCCTGCACTTCCAGCACCTGCGCCAGCATGGCGGCGGCGGCATCGTCCAGTTCGCCGCGTCCGCCAAGACACAGCAGGGAGCGCCCCTCGCCATCGGGCAGATCCGGCGTCTCGATCGCGTCTTCATCTTCTGAAGAGGTATCCTCCTTGTCCGTTTCCTCCTCGTTGTCGTCCTCCTCTTCCTCCTCCTGCGCGATGTCCTCCAGATTCTCGACCAGCGTGAGCGCGCTTGCAGCCAGAAGACGGCGCTGCTCCCCGCTCATGACGCCGCGCTGGCGGTCGCTTTCGCCGATCAGCAGTGCGGGAATGCCGATGTGGTCGTAATAGTCGACGAGATATTGCTCTTCCAGAAACTCTTCGGCGTTGTCGGTCGCCTCGTCGGGATCGCCGGCCAGAAGCCGCTGGTAAAGCCGTGCGTGGGGCTCCAGGACCGGCTCGTTGCCAAGCATGACGTCCAGAAAGGCGAATTGCGGCACATGCCGTCCGAGCACCACGAGGCACACGGTGAGCGGCGTCGAAATCACCAGCCCGAGCGGTCCCCACAGCCAGGTCCAGAAGATCGCCGCCACGATGATGGCGAGCGACGACAGGCCGGTGCGCGTGCCATAGAGCCACGGTTCCATGATGTTGTTGGAGATGAGCTCCATGACGAGGAAAAGCCCCGCCGTCCACAGCACCATCGACCAGCCGGGCGCGACGGCCAGCGCCAGAAGTATGGGCATCAGCATGGCGATGGCCGGACCTATATAGGGCACGAAGCGCAGCACCAGCGCCAGAAGCCCCCACAGCACGGCGTTGGGAATGCCGATCAGCCACAGGCCGAGGGCGATGGGAATGGCGTAGGTGGTGTTCACCACCAGTTGCATCAGCAGATATCGCCCGACGCGCTTGCCGGCGTCCTGCAATGCTTCGGTGGTGCGATGCAGGTCGCTGTAGCCGACAAGACGGATGAAGCGGTCGCGCAGATCCTCCCGCTCCAGCAGCATGAAGATAACGACGACGATGATCAAGCCGGCGGTGGCGAAGGGAGCGGCCAGCGGCACGATGACGTTCTTCAGCGTCTCGATCGGATGCTGGCGCGCGACGATTTCCACCGGCAGCGGCTCGCGCTGCGGTTCCTGTGGCGCGGCCTGTTCCGGAATGCTGGTTCCGCGCTGAAGCTCGGCCCCGACACGTTCGACCGCGTTGCTCAGCCGCTCGATGACGCCGCCATTTGCCCCCACATCCCGCAATGAGCGGACTTTCTCCAGTATGTTGGCCTGGTAGGCGGGAATGTTCTGCGCCAGATTGCTGACCTGTGTGCCGACGACGAAGGAGAACAGGCCGATGGCCATGAAGGCGACCGTCACGGTCACGATAACGGCCGGCGCCTTGGGAATGGAGCGCTTGCGCAACGCGGACACCATCGGCGCCAGCGCGAAGGTCAGAAGGAAGGCGATGGCGAGCGGCAGGAATACGTCGCGACCCAGATACAGGATGGCGGTGACGCCCACCATGGTGACGGCGGTGGGCATGAACGGGCGCGCATGTGCGCCCTCGCCGGCCACAGCCGCCGCGGCCCGGCGCTTCGGCGCGTCATTCGCTGCTGACATGGCATCCCCTCGCCTTCCTGATGCGCGCAATGCGGTTTGAGCGGAAAATGCCGCAGGGCCGCACAAGGTTCCCTCGGACGCCAGCGAAACGTTCATGTTTCGCAACCGGCTTCACGCAGCATGAAGTTTCGTTGAAGGCTGGTTCTACAGTTTTCGCTTGATCGGGTGCGGTCATATCGTCCAACTAGCCGCGCGACTCTCCCGAGGTGCCACGGCAATGAGGTTTTCATGGCGCGCGACACGACCGATTTCAGCCCTGTAGAAGGCCTTGACGAGCTGGTGGACTATCTCGCCGCCGGCAACAAACCGCGCGAGAAATGGCGCATAGGCACCGAGCACGAGAAGTTCCCCTTCTATGTGGACGGCCATGCGCCGGTGCCCTATGGCGGCGAGCGCGGCATCCGCACCCTGCTGGAAGGCATGCAGGAGAAACTCGGCTGGGATCCGATCATCGATGCGGGCCGCATCATCGGCCTCGTCGAGCCGACCGGACAGGGGGCGATCAGCCTGGAGCCGGGCGGCCAGTTCGAGCTGTCGGGCGCGCCGGTGGAAACCATCCACCAGACCTGCCGCGAGGGCAATGCGCATCTGGCGCAGCTGCGCGAGATCGCGGAGCCGCTCGGCATCCGTTTCCTCGGCCTTGGCGGCAGTCCGAAATGGACGCTGGCCGAGACGCCGAAGATGCCGAAGTCGCGCTACGAGATCATGACGCGCTACATGCCCAAGGTCGGCGCGCAGGGCCTCGACATGATGTATCGCACCTGCACCATTCAGGTGAATCTCGACTTCGAGAGCGAGCCCGACATGCGCCGCAAGATGCAGGTCTCGCTGAAGCTGCAGCCGCTGGCGACGGCGCTGTTCGCCAACTCCCCGTTTACCGACGGCAGGCCCAACGGGCTGCAAAGCTGGCGCGGCGAGATATGGCGCGACACCGACAACCAGCGCTCCGGCGTGCCGCGCTTCTGCTTCGCGCCCGATTTCGGCTTCGCCGACTATGTCGAATGGGCGCTCGACGTGCCGATGTACTTCGTCATTCGCGAAGGCCGGTATCACGACATGACGCATATGACCTTCCGCCAGTTCATGGGCGGCGCCGCCCGCAACGACCTGCCGGACGGGCTGCCGACCATGGGCGACTGGGCCAACCATTTGTCCACGCTGTTCCCCGACGTGCGCCTGAAGCGCTTCCTCGAAATGCGCGGCGCCGACGGCGGCCCCTGGCGGCGCATCTGCGCGCTGCCGGCCTTCTGGGTGGGCCTGCTCTATGATGAGGAGGCGCTGGCCGCAGCAGAGACGCTGACCTCGAACTGGACCTATGAAGAGGTTGTGGCGATGCGCGACGCCGTTCCCGCACAGGGCATCAGCGCACCGTTCCGCAACACAACCTTGCGCGAAGTCGGACGCGAGGTGCTGACGATCGCCCGGCAGGGGCTGAAGAATCGCGCCCGCCTGAACCGCGACGGCTACGACGAAACCTCTTTCCTGCAAACGCTGGACGAGGTGGTCAGCCGCGGCACCACCACCGCCGAGGAAATGATCTCGGCATACCACACCCGCTGGGGAGGTTCGATCGAACCGGTGTTCCTCGAATACGCCTACTGATTCCCCCTTCCCCAGCAGAACGAAAATTTCCGGATCGCCATGCGTCCTTCCGGACACAAAGGATGATCCAACACCTTGAATGCGCGCATCGTGCTTCCCGAAAATCGATTCCGATTTTCGGGCCGATGCTGTAGTCTCGCCTCCACGCATTGCCGGAGGACGTAGGATGCAGAACCTGTTCGAAATGCTGGCCAGGGCCCAGAACGGCCAGGGCATGGAGGCGCTGGCGAAGCAGTTCAACCTGTCGCAGCAACAGGCGCAGGCGGCGGTCGAGGCGCTGCTGCCGGCCTTCTCGCAGGGACTGAAGCGCAACACCGCCGATCCCTACGGCGTCGGCGGCTTCCTCAGTGCGCTGGCCAGCGGCCAGCACGCGAAATATTTCGAGGACGCCAGCCGCGCCTTTTCCCCGCAGGGGGTCGAGGAAGGCAATGGCATCCTCGGCCATCTGTTCGGCTCCAAGGACCTGTCACGCGCCGTTGCGGCACAGGCGGCGCAGGCCACCGGCCTCGGCCAGCAACTGCTGCAGCAAATGCTGCCGGTCATCGCCTCGATGATCATGGGGGGCCTCTTCAAGCAATCGACCGGGCAGATTCAGGCTGCCGGCGGCTTCGGCGACAATCCGTTGGGACAAATCATCGAAGAGATGATGAAACAGTCCGGCGCGGGACAGGCCGCGCCCCGGCAAAGGCAGGCCCCGCAAGATGGCGGAGCCGGAAATCCGTTGGGCGACAACCCGTTCGGCAAGATCTTGCAGGACATGTTCGGCGGCGGGCAGGCGTCTCCGCAAACCCGGCAGCAGACGCAGAACCCGGCCCGGAATCCGGCCGGAAATCCCTGGGGCGACACGCCCTGGGGAAAAATCCTGACCGACATGCTGGGCGGCGGCGCTCAGGGAACGCCCGAATCCGATCCGCAGCCCCGGAGCCAGACCCCACCGCAACAACGGCAGGCAAACCCGGGCGGCAAGGCGAAAAACCCTTATGACGACCTGTTTGGCCAGATGTTCGAGACCGGCAGCCGGCAGCGCGATGACTACCAGAAGGGCATGGAATCCGTTTTCGACCAGTTTCTGCGGGGCATGGACCGAAACCGGTAAGCCCGCATGAAAAAGCCCGGTCCAGATCGGACCGGGCAAATGCAGGCAAGCCGGAGGGGGCCGGAAGGGTTATGCCTGCCAAGAGCATTTCGGCTTTGCGCTAACCGCATCGCACTTTTGCTGGGAGCTGCCGAAAGGTTTCAGAGCGGTCCGGCCACGATCGTGGCGCGGGCGTCGGCGATGGCCCGCAGGCGCGCCGTCGGATCGCCTGCGAACCGAACCTCGAGAGCGTCATGAAGGTCGCTGCGGCTGACGCCAATGTCGGCCAGTTCGGCTTCGGTCATCTCGCAAAGGCGATTGAAGGCGCGGCGGTTCCTCCACAGCGTCAGGAGACGACGAACGTCAAGACCAAGGCGCGCCAATGCGGACGGGCGTACGGAAATGCGCGAAACGGGGGCGGCACAATCACAAGCGGTCATTTCACAGTCTCCGGCAATTGCACGCGACAACCCGACGCGCCGTGGGAGACGGCGCGAAGGCAGCCGAATGCACGTTCATCTGCGCCCTTGGGGGCGCGGTGATCCTGGGGCTTCCTGAGAGCGTCCCTTATCTGCCATCTGGCGATTGATTAATCCAACGAATGTTTTTAATATTTACGATCAACATCGCTGATGGATTCACCATGAAGCCGCCTCTCGATCTCGACCAGTTGCAGACTTTCATCACCATTGCCGACACCGGCAGCTTCACGCGCGCCGCAGAGGAGGTGCATCGTACGCAATCGGCCGTCTCCATGCAGATGCGGCGGCTGGAAGAGCGCATCGGAAAGCCCCTGTTCGAGAAGGAAGGACGCTCCAACCGCCTGAGCGAAGAGGGCGAGCGGCTGCTTTCCTATGCGCGCCGGCTGCTCTACCTGAACCGCGAGACACTGGCCGCGTTCGATGACCAGCGGCTGGAGGGCACGATCCGCATCGGCACGCCCGACGACTATGCCGACCGCTTCCTGCCCGAGATCATGGCGCGATTTTCGCGGTCCAATCCCCGCGTCGAACTGACGGTCGTGTGCGAGCCGACGCCGGGCCTGGTCGACCAGATCAAGCGCGGCCAGCTCGACATCGCGCTGGTCACGCATAACGATGCGCGCGGCCAGTCGGAAGTGGTGCGGCGCGAGCCTCTTTTGTGGGTCAGCTCCGCCAACCACGCCGTCCATGAGCAGGAAATTCTGCCCATGGCCTTCGGCCGGCCCAACTGCGTGTGGCGGCGGGCCGCCTGCGACGTGCTCGACGGCATGAGCCGCGAATATCGCATCCTGTTCACCAGCTTCTCGGCCACCGTCATCGCCGCCGCTGTCCTCTCCGGCCTCGCCATATCGGTTCTGCCGGAATGCGCGCTTCGGCCCGGCATGCGGGTGCTTGGCGAGGCCGACGGTTTCGGGATCCTGCCCGACTGCCGCATCGGCCTGATGCGCGGCCAGACCGATCAGCCCGAGATTGTCGACGCGCTCGCCCGCCACATCGCCGAAAGCCTCGACAACATATCCGTGCCGGCGCTTGAAGACGCCGGGGGTGTCGGCTTTTCCGCGCAGGCGCTCAACCGCGCGCGGCGCGGCGTTGCGGCCAACATGCTGCCCGGCTGGTGAGGAAACGGCGGACAACGCAGGCCATGCCTTGACCCGACGCGCCTGAAACGGCCCTATCTTCCCATGAACGAGACCGCCCCCGAATCACGCGGCGACGCTTCCCGCAGCAACGCCGCCGAGTTCACCGTCAGCGAGATTTCCGGCGCGCTGAAGCGCACGGTCGAGGACGTGTTCGGCAATGTGCGGGTGCGCGGCGAGATTTCCGGCTACCGCGGCCCCCATTCCTCCGGCCATGCCTATTTCGCCCTGAAGGACGACCGCGCCCGGCTGGAAGCGGTGATCTGGAAGGGCACCATGTCGCGCCTCAAATTCCGTCCCGAAGAGGGCATGGAAGTGGTGGCCAGCGGCAAGCTCACCACCTATCCGGGCTCGTCCAAATACCAGATCGTCATCGACAATCTGGAACCGGCCGGAGCCGGCGCGCTGATGGCGCTTTTGGAGGAACGCAAGCGCAGGCTGGCCGCCGAAGGCCTGTTCGATCCCTCCGCCAAGCGCCGCCTGCCCTACATGCCGTCGGTCATCGGCGTCATCACCTCGCCGACCGGCGCGGTGATCCGCGACATTCTCCACCGCATCCGCGACCGCTTCCCGCTGCATGTGATCGTGTGGCCGGTGCGCGTGCAGGGCGAGACCTCCGGCGCGGAAGCGGCGGCGGCCGTGGCCGGCTTCAACGAACTGCCTCCCGACGGGCCGATGAGACGGCCCGACGTGCTGATCGTGGCGCGCGGCGGCGGCAGTCTCGAAGATTTGTGGGGCTTCAACGATGAAGCGCTGGCGCGGGCCGTGGCCGCATCGAAAATCCCGGTGATCTCGGCAGTGGGCCACGAAACCGACTGGACGCTGATCGATCTCGCCGCCGATGTGCGGGCTCCGACGCCGACCGGAGCCGCCGAAATGGCGGTGCCGGTGCGGGCTGAACTGGAAGCGACGGTCGCGGCGCTGGCCTCGCGGCTGCAAGCGTGCATGTCGCGCCGGCTGGAACGCGACCGGCAGGCGGTGCGGGCGGCGGCGCGCGCCCTGCCCTCGCCGGACCAGTTGCTGGCGCTGCCGCGCCGCCGTTTCGACGAGGCGGAAAGCCGGTTGCAGCGCGCGCTGGAAGTGGGCGTCGAGCGCAAGCGCGCGCGGCTTGTCGCGATCCGGCTGACGCCGGCAGCCCTTTCCCGGCGCATGAACGAAGCGCGCCTGCTGATCGGCCGCGACATGGCCCGCGCGCAGGCCGCGTTCTTCGCCGTGGTGCGGGAGCGGCGCGAACATCTGCGGCGCAGCGCGGCACGGCTGACGCCGGCGCCGATCCTGCGCCGTCAGCGCTTGCAGGCCGATACACTCGCTGTGCTGACACGGCGCGGCGACCAGGCGATGACCGTGCGGCTGGAAAAACTGCGCGCCCGTCTCGTGCAGGCCGATCGGCTGCTCGCCACGCTGAAGCTCTCCGAACAGGCCATACTTGAACGCGGCTATGCGCTGGTGCTGGACGAGCAGGGCGCGCTGGTGCGGCGCGCCGCCGATATCAGGCCGAATCAGGGGCTGGAACTGCGTTTCGCAGACGGGGCCGCAAAGGTGGTGGCCGGAGACGGCAAGCCCACAGCGGAAACATCCCGCCGCCCTGCGCCGAAACCCAGAGACAGCGGCGGACAGGGTTCTCTTTTCTGACAAAGCCCCGTGTCGGGGTCATGTCGATGGCCGCATCTGCGGCCTTCTGGAAAAGCTCAGCCGTTTCCTGCGGCGGCGTTGGAGCGGCGGGATTTTTCAGCCGGCGTCACTTCGGCGTCCTTCTCCGCCTCGGCAGCATCTTCCAGATGGAACGCGATAAGCTCCTGAATATCGCCGACCTCCTCCTGAATGTCCTCGAGCGGAATGCCGGATCGCGCCGCCTGCTCGGCGCATTCGCGCGCCAGCGTTTCGGCCTGCTCGTCGAGCTTCGCCGGCACGACAGGCGACTGGCACTTCTCGCCTATCCATTCCTGCAAAAACCTGATGGCCTGTTCGCTCATTCTTGCGTACCCCGCATCTTCTGATCCGGTTCCGTTACAGTCAAAGGTTTGGGTAGCTCAAAAATATGCCGGTTGCTCATCACACTGCGTCGCCGCGTGTCAGACAGCGCTGGACATGCCGATACCCACCACTCGATACATAAGGAATGACGGGGAAAGGAGGTGGTACCGTTGGCTGGGCTCGAACCAGCGACCTCCGGATCCACAATCCGGCGCTCTAACCAACTGAGCTACAACGGCACAGGGCCTGCCAAGGCTCATGCTTCCAGCGAAGCGGCGTCTGCCCCGGCGATGCGTCAATACGGTCTAATGAACTCTAATTCAAGCCATGTGAACAGGAAAACATCACAGGCCATGCCTGGAGAGCGGCTCTTTCCCCATGGTGACCGCCGGAAACAGAAAAGGCCGGCGGGAGGAGGGCCGGCCTGTTCCGTTGTGGAGACGATCCCTGCGGCCTGCGGGAGGAGCCAGCCGCAGGTCCGGAAGTAAAGTCAGGCGGCCCTGGGGCCCTTGAAGGTCTTTTCGACCGCCGACTTGATCGGCTTGGCGACCTCTTCGGCAGCCTTGGCGGCGACGGACTGGAAATCCCTGGTCTGGGCCACGGCGTCCTCGAAGCGCTGACGCAGGAAGGAAGTCTGCAGTTCCACCACTTCCGACAGCGAGCGGGCGCCGACCAGCGCTTCAAGGTGTGCAAAGCCGGCCTCGGCATTGGTGCGCATGGCGGCGATCGTCTTCAGCGAGAGGTCGCTGGCGTTCGAGCGGGCGGCCTCATAGGTGGACTCGAAAGCCTTCTGGGCTTCCTCGCCGCCAGTCTTCAGCTTGGCATAGGCCTGCTTGGACTGCTCGATGCCCTTCTCGGCGAAATCACGCACCTGATCGGCAGCGCTGGAGGCGTCGAAGGTCGGGAATTCAACGGTTTCTGCGGTCTTGGTCTTGGTCATTTCGGTCCTTTCGGGAACGGGGGGGCTTTGACTCAACGCCAACGGGTCCCATTTATCATCCGAACATATAGCACAGAATTTGTGCGATGCAATATCTTTGCTGCAATGCAACATGGCAGGCTGCATGACATTAACCACACAGGCAGGATTCCGGCC
This sequence comes from Aquamicrobium ahrensii, assembly GCF_040545755.1. NCBI lineage: Bacteria > Pseudomonadati > Pseudomonadota > Alphaproteobacteria > Hyphomicrobiales > Phyllobacteriaceae > Aquamicrobium > Aquamicrobium ahrensii. The sequence continues at coordinate 63,404 of NZ_JBEPMN010000006.1, read as the reverse complement.
TTTGCAGCCTGTACGTTGTGGACGCCGGCGCGCTGGCCTTTTACTAACAAAGCGTTAACCGCAACCTTTCGACCCTGAGGGTTCGTTACGAGCATGTCGCCCGAAACCTATTCCTTCCTCGATGTCGCCGTGCTCGACACGGTGCGGCGGCGCTTTGCCGCGGGGGATGCAATGGTCATCCTCTCGGCCGATCTCGATCGCGTCCTTTGGGCCAACGGTCCGGGGGCGGCGCTGTTCGGCTACGGAGACGTCGATGCGGCGATCGGCGCCGAGGCCCGGCTGCCACCCGTCGCCCGCCGCCAGATCGGCGCGACGAGCGGCTATCCCGACATCGGAGTCGACCGCCCGTTGCTGGTGCGCCTGACTGCCGGCATTTCCGGCGAGACCACCGCCCTTCTCGCCAGCGGGCTGGCCATGCCGGACCGCGAAAAGGCGATCCTGTTCGTCGCACCCGTCGCCGCCGGCGATAAAACGGCGCTGACGCCCGATCCGCGCGCGCTGGGTGGTTTTGACGAAGATGCGCAATTCCTCGCCTTCATAGATGGCGAGGGAAATGTGGAGGCAAGCTCGACCGGCTTTGCGGATCTCGCGATCCCCGGGGAAACGCTTGCTGCGCTGGTCAGGGACGTGGCGGGCGAAAACGAGCGCACGGTCAAACGGCTGATCAGGGTGGGAAATAGATCCTGCCCGGCCGGCATTGCGCGCCTTACCGACGAACCGGTGCGCCACCTGCTGGTGGTGATCGACGAAGGGTCACCGGCTTCCGAACCCGCCGCGACGCCCCGTCCACACGGCGCATCGCATCACGGCGAAACCGGCGGCCGTCACGACCACTGGTACTTCGCGCATGACGATGGCCCTGCGCCGGCTGAGCCCGTTTCCCCCTCCCCGGCTGCCTCCGGCGTGAAAGACAGCCCGCAGGCGGAAGCGGCGCCGGTGCGCTTCGTCTGGCGCACCGATGCGGAGGGCCGCTTCAGCGTCCTGTCCGAAGAATTCGCCGCGGCTGTCGGCGCACCGGCCGCCGACGTCATCGGCCGCCGCTTCCGTGAGGTCGCCGCCGCCTTCGCCTTCGACCCGGCCGGCGAGGTCGGCGATCTGCTTGAGCGCCGCGATACCTGGTCCGGACGCTCCGTGATGTGGCCCCTGGCCGGCGCCGCGCTGAGCGTTCCCGTCGATCTGGCCGCGCTGCCTGTTTACAATCGCGACCGCGAGTTCGAGGGGTTCCGCGGCTTCGGCGTGATCCGCATGGGCGAGGCGCGGCCCGACCCGGAACGGATCGGACTGGCGCTGACGCCGAACGGGTCAAAGCCCGTCGGGACACCGCAGCGGCAGGCGCAATCCCCAGCCGACCCGTTCAATGGGGAGGTGCCGGCTCTGAGCATCTCGCCGCAACCGGAACGCCGCGTCAGCGACAAGATCATAAGGCTTGCCGAGCATCGCCCGCCTGTCACAGAGCCCCCCGCTAGGGAAAGGGGGCTGTCCACGACCGAGCGCAACGCCTTCCGCGAGATCGCCGAGCGGCTGAGGAAGGAAAGCTCCACCGATACGCAAAAGCGTGAGGACAAGCAGACCGGGCCCGCTCAGAAAACGCAGGACGAGGCCGCGCACGCTGCCCGACCCGTCGCGACCGAGCCGGAACGGCCGGCACGAGGCTCGCTGCTCGACTATGCGCCCGACCCGGATGACGACAGCATGGCGGAAGCGGATTTTCGCGACGCAAGGCTGGACGGCGACGAGTTCGAGGCTGCCTCCGGTGAGACTGTCGCTTTCAATACGGACGATCACGCCGGGTCGATCGAAACAGACGAGCCGCAAACCGCATCACTGGCGCAAGGCGACGGCGCATCGCCGGTCTCTTCCAGGACCGCGAAGGCCGCGCCCGACACCAGCATCCTCGCGCGCCTGCCCGTGCCACTGCTGATTCATTCGGGCGACGTGCTGCACTACGCCAATGACGAGTTTCTCGAACTCACCGGCTATGACACGCTCGAAGAGCTGATCGCTTCCGGCGGGCTCGACGCTCTCTTCGTCGATCCCTTTGCCGACCAGCCGGAGGCTGGGGAAAGCGGCCCCGACGAAGCCCGGCACGCGCTGTTCCTGCGCAGGCGCGACGGCAGCGAATTCCCCGTCGAGGCGATCCTGCGCTCGGTGCGCTGGCAGGATCGCACCGCCCTGCTGCTGGTGGTGCGCCGCTCCGGCGAGGACCTCGGCAGGCCGGAAGCTCCGGCCATTCCGGCCGCCGCCAGCAGCGCGACGCAGGCCGATGTCGCGGAACTCAAGGCGCGCATCGGCGAGATGCGCACCATCATCGACACGGCCACCGACGGCGTCGTGCTGATCGGCCGCGACGGGGCCATCCGCTCCATCAGCCGGCCGGCCGAGGCCCTGTTCGGCTTCGACAGCGACGATGTGACAGGCAAGCCGTTCGCCTCGCTCTTCGCCATCGAAAGCCAACGCGCGGCGCGCGACTATCTGGCCGGCCTCAGCGAACCGGGGGTCGCCAGCGTGCTCAATGACGGGCGCGAAGTGATTGGCCGCGAGGCGCAGGGGCGCTTCATCCCCCTGTTCATGACCATCGGCCGGCTGCCCAATGACAGCGGCTTCTGCGCCGTGGTGCGCGACATCACCCAATGGAAGCGTGCGGAGGAAGACCTGACCCAGGCGCGCGCGCTGGCCGAGCGCGCCTCCTCCCAGAAAAGCGACTTTCTGGCGCGCATCAGCCATGAGATCCGCACGCCGCTCAACGCCATCATCGGTTTCTCCGAACTGATGATGGATGAGAAGTTCGGCCCCGTCGCCAACGACCGCTATCGCGACTATCTGCGCGACATCAACCGCTCCGGCTCCCATGTGCTCGATCTGGTCAACGACCTGCTCGACATTTCCAAGATCGAGGCCGGACAGCAGGAGATGGACTACGAGGCGGTGTCGCTCAACGACACGCTGGCCGAAACCGTGGCGCTGATGCAGCCGCAGGCCAACCGCGAACGCGTCATCATCCGCTCCAGTTTCGCCTCGAAGCTTCCCGACGTGGTGGCCGATCTGCGCAGCGTGCGCCAGATCGCGCTCAATATCCTCTCCAACGCCATCCGCTACACGCAGGCCGGCGGGCAGGTGATCGTATCCACCGCCTACGAACCCTCTGGCGACGTGGTCATGCGGGTGCGCGACACCGGCATCGGCATGACGCAGGCGGAAATCGAGCAGGCGCTGAAGCCGTTCAAGCAGGTCAATGCGCTGAAGCGCGGCCGCAGCGACGGCACCGGGCTCGGCCTGCCGCTGACCAAGGCGATGGTCGAGGCCAACCGGGCCCGCTTCACCATCACCTCGACGCCGGGCGAAGGCACGCTGGTGGAGATCGCCTTCCCGTCCGTGCGGGTGCTCGCCGGATAGAGCGCCGTGCGTCCTGTCGGGCACATTGAAAAGCCCGCTTCCGCCGTCAGAAAAAGAAAGGCGCCCGAAGGCGCCTGAGTTTGCATTCTGTCACAACGGGCGGAGAATTTTGCGTTCCACGCGGGAGCCTGTCGAACGAAAGTTCTCCATATAACTCACCCGCGAGTATCGCGGCGGAGACCTTAACAAATCCTTGCCCGCAACCGAAAAAATTTACCGATCGCTATCAGATGTAAAGTTTAGGTAAACTCCACCATTAACCCGCTGTTGACCATGAACCGTCAGGGCGACGGAGATTCTGACGATCCGTTTCGTCGCCCTCCTGCGTATCAAGCCGCTTTCGCGCAACGCCGGACGCTCAACCTGCCAGTTGCGGCAGGTCCCTGAAGAGTTCGAGCGCTTCGGGGTTTGCGAGCGCCTCCCTGTTCTTGACGGCGCGGCCGTGCACGATGTCACGCACGGCGAGCTCGGTGATCTTGCCGGATTTGGTGCGCGGGATGTCGGCGACGGCGACGATGCGGGCCGGCACATGGCGGGGGCTGGCGCCGGTGCGGATGCGGGTGCGGATCTTCTTCTCCAGTTCCTCGTCCAGCTTCACGCCGGGCGTCAGCCGCACGAACAGCACCACACGCACGTCGCCGTCAAAATCCTGACCGATGCACAGAGCCTCGGCGATCTCGGACATCTGTTCGACCTGGTTGTAGATTTCGGCCGTGCCGATGCGCACCCCGCCCGGATTGAGCGTCGTGTCCGAGCGGCCATGGATGACGATGCCGCCATGCGCGGTCCATTCGGCGAAGTCGCCATGGCACCAGATGTTGTCGAAGCGCTCGAAATAGGCGGCGCGGTATCTGGCCCCGTCGGGATCGTTCCAGAAGCCGATCGGCATGGCCGGAAACGGCTTCGTGCAGACAAGTTCGCCCTTTTCCTGACGGACCGGCCTGCCATCATCATCCCACACATCCATCGCCATGCCGAGGCCGGCGGCCTGTATCTCGCCCTCCCACACGGGTTCGGTCGGAACGCCGAGCACGAAGCACGAGACGATGTCGGTGCCGCCCGAGATCGAGGCCAGATGCACGTCCTTGCCGATGCCGTCATAGACGAAGCGGAAATCCTGCGGCGACAGCGGCGAGCCGGTGGACGAAATGGTCCGCACGCTCGCCAGATCGTGACTGTCGATGGGGCGCAGGCCCGCCTTGCGCACCGAATCGATGAATTTCGCGGAGGTGCCGAAATAAGTCATCTTCTCGGCGTCCGCATAGTCGAACAGCGCATTGCCGTCTGGATAGAAGGGCGAGCCGTCATAAAGCAGCAGCGTCGCGCCCGAGGCGAGGCCGGTGACCAGCCAGTTCCACATCATCCAGCCGCAGGTGGTGAAGTAGAAGAAGCGGTCGCCTTGTTCCAGCCCGGCATGCAGCCGGTGCTCCTTCAGGTGCTGGAGCAGCGTGCCGCCGGCCGAATGGACAATGCATTTCGGGACGCCGGTGGTGCCGGACGAGAACAGGATGAACAGCGGATGCGAGAAGGGCAGACGTTCATAGGTCACCCTCGTCGCGGCGAAGGGCCGGATGGCGTCGTCCAGCGCCATGGCGGACGGGATCTTCGCGGCGACCTCCTGAGCGGCGCCCAGATAATCGACGACCAGCACCTTCTTCACGCCCGGCAGGCTGGCCGCGACCGCCGCCACCTTGTCGCCCACCTCGATGGCCTTGCCATTGTACCAGTAGCCGTCCGGGGCAATGAAGATCGAGGGTTCGATCTGGCCAAAGCGGTCGAGCACGCCCTGTTCGCCGAAATCGGGAGAGCAGGACGACCACACTGCGCCGATCGAGGCGGTGGCCAGCATGGCGGCGATAGTCTCCGGCATGTTCGGCATCATCGCCGCCACGCGGTCGCCCGCCCCGACGCCCAGCGAGGCGAACAGTTGCTGCAGACGCGAGACCTGCGCCTCCAGTTCGGCCCAGCTCAGCCGCCGCTCCACCTTGTCCTCGCCGCGAAACACGATGGCCTCGCCCTTGCCGCCGCGCCCGAGCAGGTTCTCGGCGTAGTTCAGGCTCGCCTCGGGGAAGAAGGCTGCGCCCGGCATCCTGTCGCCATCGACAAGAACCACATCGCCCTTGGTCCCGAGCACGCCGCAGAAATCCCACACAAGGCTCCAAAAAGCCTCCGGCTCCGCCACCGACCAGGCGTGCAGTTCGCCATAGGACGCAAGCTCCCGCCCCGCGCGCCGCGCCGCCTCGCCCCGGAACGCGGTCAGCGGCGAAGCCGAAATCCGCGCCGGTGACGGCGTCCAAAGCGGGTTGGAACTGTTCATCGGCGACCTCCCGTGCGCATTGCGGTTTTGATGTGCTACACGTTAAGCACACTGCATCCGTGAACCGCAAGTTTGGCGATGGCGACAGGCGCAAGTGCGCAATACGTCATGAGGCGGCCATAAACACTTGAAATGCGTCAGCCACGGGGTACACCTTGCGCCCACCTGACGTGATGCGGAAAGGGCAAGATGACGTCGAGCTGGATCCGGCGTGGCATATGGGCGCTTAGCATCGCGGCGGCTGTCGCGGCGGTGGGGGTGGCTGCGCTGCCTTACGTCGCTTCAAACCGCATCGTGCGCGATCGCATCGCCTGGGAAATGAGCCGCTGGACCGGTTATCGGGTCACCATCTCCGGCTCCCCGCAGATCGAAGTCTGGCCCCAGCTCAACGCCGTGCTGACGCAGGTGTCCCTGTCGAAATGGAGCGACGCCGAAAGGCAGCCGGTCATCTATGCCGAGCGCATCGAGGTGGGTCTTTCGGCCATGGCGGCGCTGCGCGGCGAGGTGAGGTTTTCCTCCACCCGCCTGATCCGTCCCACCATCAGGGTCGAGCGCACAGCTTCCGGGCTCTATCTTCCGCCCATGCCGGACGGCGGCAACATCGGCCGCGCCATCGAGACCGCGCGCGCCATGGTCAAGGCCGGAGCAGCGGAACCTGACCCTGCGGCGCTGCCTCAGGACGCCATCGGCAGCGTTGAAATCCGCGACGGACGCATCGTCACGCCGGTCAACGGCAAGGACACGGAGATACTGACAGGGGTGGGCGCGCGCGCCAACTGGGCCGCGCCGGGCGCGGCGGCATCGCTTTCCGGCTCGGCGATCTGGCGGGGCGAGAACGTCATCATCGAGGCCGCCACCCAGAAACCGTTGCTGCTCGCCGCCGGCGGCACAGCGCCGCTCTCCTTCTCGGTCAAGGCGGCTCCCGCCAACCTGTCGTTCGAAGGCAAGGCCGGCCTGTCGGCCAATCCGTTCATCGAAGGCGGCATGAAGTTCCAGTCGCCTTCGCTGCGGCGCGTCATGGAATGGACGGGTATGCGCATGGCCAACGCCACGAGCGTTTCGGCCATTTCCGTGTCCAGCCATGTCATGGGCGATGCAGAACGGATGAAATTCGACAACGCCCAGATAGCGCTGGACAAGAACCCCGGGACCGGCGCGCTCGATCTGGCCTATGGCGAGGCCGGCCGGCCCATCCTTTCCGGCACACTGGCTTTCGACACGCTCGATCTCGGCCCCTTCGTTTCGGCCTTCGCCCCGCTCGCGAATCCGTCCGCGCTGAGCGCGGACGACATCGACGCCACGCTCGCCGGACTGCTCAACCTCGACCTCAGGCTTTCGGCCGCCAAGGCGACAGCCGGCGGCATTGCGCTGGCCGCGCTTGCCGCCACCATACAGGTCAAGGACGGGCTGTCGGTGTTCGACGTATCGGACGCGGCGGCATTCGGCGGCAATATCCAGACCGGCATCCGCTTCGACCGAACCCCCGGCGGCACCCAGGCCGAGATGCGGCTGCTGGCGTCGGACATCAACGGAGCCGCCTTCGGCGCCGCCATCGGCATGACCCGCCTGATGCCGACCGGAAAGGGCACGGTGTCCGTGATCCTCAAGGGCCCGGGCAAGGGGTGGGACTCCGTCATGGAGAATGCGGACGGCTCCATTTCAGCCACCTTCGGACCGGGCGCGCTTTCCGGGCTCGATCTCGCCGCCTTCCTCAAACGCAACGCCGAAGGCGGCTTCTTCCCGCTTGACGACGTCGCCAACGGCAGCGTGCCGATCGACGGCGCGGAGTTCAAGGCGAACGTGGCCAAGGGCGTGGTCCGCATCGAGAAGGCGCAGGCCAATCAGGGGTCCTCACGCCTGTGGCTTACCGGAATCATGCCCTATGCCGGCCGCGGGCTGGCGTTGACGGGAGGCGTTTCGAACCAACAACCGGCGACGGCTGCTAATGGCGAAAGCGCCGAAACTCCCGCACCGCCCGACAGACAGACCCAGTTCTTCGTCGGGGGAAGCTGGACAGCGCCCTTCGTTTCCCCGATCGCCGGCCCCAATTGACGCCAAATCGTGAAGATGCCCTAATTCTCTGTTCGGACGCGATTCCGAACGCAAAACCGCGGCGCAGTTCCGCTGGAATTGCGCTAAACCGCCAGCAGATGCCGCTTGGCCGGGTCGGGGATGACCACGATAGGACTGCCGTCCCTGACATTGTCATGCAGGTGGATGATATCCTGATTGATCAGGCGGATGCAGCCGGAAGACACTTCCGTGCCGATCGACCGTTCCTCCGGCGAGCCGTGAATGCGGTAGAGCGTGTCCCTGCCGTCCTTGTGGATGTAAAGGGCGCGGGCGCCGAGCGGATTGCGCAGGCCTGGCCCCATGCCGCCATTGGCGATGCTGTAGGGCTCCAGTTCGGGCTGACGCGCCACCATTTCGTCCGGCGGCGTCCAGCGCGGCCATGCGCGGCGATAGGCCATGATGGCGCGCCCCGCCCATGAGAAGCCGTCGCGGCCGACGCCAATTCCATAGCGCGTCGCCCGCCCGCCCGGCCTGACGTGATAGAGATATTTCGCCGGCGTATCGACGATCAGCGTTCCCGGCTTTTCCGGCGTGTCGTAATCGATTTCGGTGCGCCAGAATCTTTCGTCCAGCTTCGAGATATCGACCGCCGGAACCGGGAACTGCTCCTGGGGCAGGGCGTCATACATCGCGGGGCGCACCTGCTTAGGCTTCGCCCCAACCGCGGCGGGAGGCGGGGATGAAGGCGGCCCCACAGAGACGCAGCCGGCAAGTGTCGCTGCGCTGGCGCCGATGACAAAGGCTCGCCGCGTGAGACCGGCGACCGGGCTGCTTCGTTCACTCAAGGTTCGCAGTTCCTTTTCAAGTCTTCTCTCTGCCGCACTGTCAAGCGGCCCCGCCTTAAGCACACCTTAAGCCTGTGCGGCGACGCCCATGGCGGTACACGTCCGGTTTGACGGGTTGTTAGTATTCGGGACCTAGTGTCGCGTCTGAACAAAAAACAACTTCCGGGTGCAGACTTGACAAGCGATGTCCGGCCTTTGTCGGCGCAGAACAATTTCGTGGCCGCTCCGTGCGGCGACGAAAAGCGTTCGATCCCGCAGGCTTTCGCAGCACGCGTCAAATGTGCGGCATAGCCGGTTATCTCGGCCAGTTGCGGAAGGATGATTCCCGCAGCTTGCTGCATGGCATGAGCGCCGCTCTCGCCCATCGGGGACCGGATGGCGCGGGCATTCATATCGACGACGACTTCGGGTTTGCACACCGGCGGCTCGCCGTCATCGATCTCTCGCCCGACGGCGCGCAGCCGATGGCCGGCGGCGATGGCTCTCTGCACATCACCTACAATGGCGAGATCTTCAACCATATCGAACTGCGCGCCATGCTCGAAGGGCGCGGCCGGCATTTCAGAACCGCCAGCGACACCGAGGTGTTGCTTCAGCTCTACGAGGAATACGGGCCGGACTGCGTGAACCATCTCAATGGCGATTTCGCTTTTGCGATATGGGACGCAAAGCGCCGCCGCATGGTGCTGGCGCGCGACCGCATGGGCGTACGGCCTCTGTTCTACACCTGGCGTCAGGGCCGCTTTTACTTCGCTTCCGAGGTGAAGGCCCTGTTCGCCGTGCCAGGTGTGGAAGCCAGGCTCGACCCTGTCGCTCTCGACCAGATCTTCACCTTGTGGGCTCCGATCGCACCGCGCACGAGCTTCAGGGGAATTTCGGAACTGCCGCCCGGCCACCTCATGATCATCGAGGATGGCGAGGCGGACACGAGGCCGTACTGGGCCCTCTCCTTCCCCGACAGCGGCGACGAAGACGATCGTCCGCATGGCGAGCTTGTCGAGGAATTGCGGACCCTGCTCGAAGATTCGACACGCATTCGCCTGCGCGCCGATGTCGAGGTCGGCTCATTGCTTTCCGGCGGGCTCGATTCTTCGATGATCACCGCCATCGCCGCACGCATGGCTCCCGGCCGGCTGCGCAGCTTCGGGATCACCTTTGAGGATCCCGAGTTCGATGAGAGCGCTTGGCAGCAAACCATGGCGGACGCGCTCGGCGTCACCCACCACGCAGTCGCCTGCCGATCCGCCGATATAGCCAGCGTCTTTCCTTCGGTCGTCCGCTATGCCGAACGCACCCTGCTGCGCACGGCCCCGGCCCCGATGTACCGGCTCGCCCGGTCCGTCCGCGAACAGGGGGTGAAAGTCGTCCTTTCAGGTGAGGGCGCCGACGAAATATTCGCCGGCTACGATCTCTTCAGGGAAGCGTCCATACGCCGTTTCTGCGCCCGCCAGCCAGGCTCGAAGAGCCGCCCCAGCCTGTTTCGCAGGATCTATCCCTATCTGCCATCGCTTCAGCAGCAGACGCCGGATTACCTGGCCGCATTTTTCGGCGTTGACAGGGATGAGACCAACGATCCGCTGTTCTCGCACCGGCCCCGCTTCCGCACCACGGCCGGCGCGAAGATGTTCTTCTCGGCCGGCCTGCGCGCCGAACTCGGCTCCTACGACGCGGCGGAGGAGCTTGCTTCGCTTCTGCCGGACAGCTTCCGGCGTTGGCGTCCCCTTCATCAGGCGCTTTATCTCGAAACGCGCTTTTTGTTGCCCGGCTACATATTGGCCAGTCAGGGCGACCGCATGGCGATGGCGCATGGCGTCGAGGCGCGCTTTCCCTTCCTCGACCACAGGGTGGTGGAATTCGGCGCGCGTTTGCCGCCCGGCGCCAAGCTCAGGGTTCTTCAGGAAAAGCATATATTGCGGGAAGCTGCGGCCGACATGCTGCCGCCCGCCATAGCGCGTCGGCGCAAGCAGCCTTACCGCGCGCCCGACAGCGCCTCCTTCGGACAAGCGAACTACGTCGCGGACTTGCTGTCGCCCGGGGCCGTCTCGGCAAAGGGCCTGTTCAATCCGGCCATGACCGGCCGTCTTCTCGACAAGAGCCGGCGAAGCGGGCTGAACGGCTTTCGGGACAACGCCGCCTTCGTCGGCGTGCTTTCCACGCAGCTTTTGTCGGATGAATTTCCATAACTGGGCCAGTGACGGCCAGATTTAAGCATGAAAGGCTCATTCCATGTCCGAAACCGCTCAAAGTCAGGTGCGCATCTTCGTCGTGGACAATTTCCTGTTCGGCGATCAGGACGCGCTTTCAGGAGACGATCAGTCCCTGATCGAACATGACGTCATCGATTCAACCGGCGTGCTGGAACTGGTTTCCTTCATCGAGGAGCGCTTCGGCATCGCCATGTCCGACGCCGAGATCGCGCCCGCCAACCTGGACTCGGTCTCACGGATCGCCGCCTTCATCGAACGCAAGCGCGCGGCGGTGAGCTGAGGCCGGCCATGCGCGTCGAAGCATTCCTCAGGCAGGGCGCGCTTTCCGCGCCGGACAAGATCGCCGTCACCGCCGGCGATACCCGCCTGAGCTATGCCGAGCTGGATGCGCAGTCCGACAGGCTTGCGGCGGCGCTGGCGAAAGAAGGCGTCAGGCAGGGCGACCGGATAGCCGTGCTGATGGAGAACGTCGCCGAAGCAACCATCGCGATATTCGCCGCACTCAAGGCGGGAGCGGTTTTCTGCCCGATCAACCCACAGCTCAAGACGGGCGGCGCAGCCCACATTTTTCAGGACGCGCGTCCCGCCGCAATTCTCACTCAGGCGAAATTCATCGGCCTTTGCAGCGAGGCTTCGGCCGGGCTCGCCGCAAAGCCCTTCATTGTTTCGACGCACGCGCCCGCCGCGCTGCCGGAAGGCGCCCTGTCGTTCGGCGAGCTTGTCGAAAATGGCGATGGAGCGCCGCCGGAAACCGGCGATGACAGCGAACTGGCCATGATCATCTACACCTCCGGGTCAACCGGCAGGCCCAAAGGCGTGATGATGAGCCATTCGGCCATGGATGCGGCTTCCCGATCCATCGCCCTTTATCTGGACCACCGCGCCAGCGACGTGGTGCTGTGCCCGTTGCCGCTTGCCTTCACCTACGGCCTCTATCAGCTTCTTGTCTGCGTGCGCACAGGCGCGCATCTGGTGTTGGAGCGCAATTTCGCCTTCCCGCATACGGTGCTGGAAAAAGCGCGTGCTGAGGATGTGACCGGCATGCCGTTGGTGCCGACCATCGCCGCCATGCTGCTTGCCATGAAGGAATTGGAGCCGGGAGCGCTGCCTGCGCTGCGCTATCTCACCAACGCCGCCGCCCCGCTGCCGCCCGCCCATGTGGAAGGCCTGCGCAAGCTCTTTCCGGGCGTGCTGCTCTACTGCATGTACGGGCTCACCGAATGCGCGCGCGCAGCCTATCTGGAGCCGGACCAACTCGACAGAAGAAACGGTTCGGTCGGCACGGCCATTCCCGGAACGGAGATTGCGGTGGTCGATGAGCAGGACCGTCCGGTTGCGCCGGAAACGGTGGGCGAACTGGTGGTGCGCGGACCCCATCTGATGCTCGGCTACTGGGAAAATCCGGAGGCGACGCAGCGAGCCCTGCGCCCCGATCCGGCTACGGGACGGCTCCAGTTGCATACGGGCGACCTGTTTCGCACCGATGCGGAAGGGTTCCTCTATTTCGTCGGCCGCAAGGATGACATGCTCAAGGTGCGCGGGGAGAAAGTGGCCCCGCGTGAGGTGGAGGCCGCCTTATGCGCCATCCCCGGCGTGGTCGAGGCCGTGGTGTTCGGCCGGCCGGATCCGGTGCAGGGCACCATACTGCATGCGGCGGTCGTCGCTTCCGGTTCCTCCCTCACAGAACGTGATCTGCTGCGCCATTGCGCGCGCAGCCTTCCTGATTTCATGGTTCCCAAGGCAATCGAATTTCACTCGGAATTACCGAAAACCGCCAGCGGCAAGATCGCCCGCAGGCTGCTTGTAGAAAGTGGGGATTGAAGGATGCTGGGGGGACTGGCCTTTTCACAAAGAACGCTCAACATCGACGCCGCTTCTGAAACGGCGCGCATCGTCGAAGCCTTGAGAACGCAACTGCGCGGCGCGGTGCGGCGGCGCGGGCTGGTGCTCGGCCTTTCAGGCGGCATCGACTCCAGCGTATGCGCGGCCCTCGCCGCACGCGCGCTCGGCCCCAAGAACGTATTCTGCCTGTTCATGCCCGAACAGGATTCCGACCCGCTCAGCCTGCGTCTTGGACGGCTGGTCGCCGATACCTTCGGCCTCGATGGCGCCGTCGAGGACATCGGCCCGACGCTTGCGGCGATGGGCTGCTACGAACGGCGCGACGGCTTCATCCGCGAAATGGAGCCCCATTACGGGCCGGGCTGGAGCAACAAGATCGTGTTCGCCAACGCGCTCACCACCTCGGGCTTCAACATTTCCTCGCTCGTGGTGCAGACCCCGCAAGGCGAAATCCGCAAGCATCGCCTGCCGGCGCATGTCTATCTCGGCATCGTGGCCGCCACCAACATGAAGCAGCGCACCCGCAAGCAGTTCGAATATTACCATGCCGACCGGCTGAACTATGCCGTGATCGGCACGCCGAACCTGCTCGAATACGATCAGGGCTTCTTCGTCAAGAATGGCGACGGGGCGGCGGACGTCAAGCCAATCGCCCATCTCTACAAGAGCCAGGTGTACCAGCTGGCCGAGTATCTGGGCGTGCCGGAAGAAGTGCGCCGCCGCCCGCCGACCACCGACACCTATTCGCTGGCGCAGACGCAGGAGGAATTCTACTTCGCCCTGCCCTATGACCGGATGGATTTGTGTCTCTACGGACTGAACCACAACATAGCGGCGGCGGAAGTGGCGAAGGCCGTCTCGCTGACGGAGGATGAGGTGAAACTGGTGTGGAACGACATCGCCGCCAAGCGCAAGGCGGCGCGCTACCTGCATCTGCCGCCGCAGACGGTCGTTCCGCTCTGACGGAAAGCCCGCTCTTTACGAGGCCGGCGCGAAGCGCGCCACCAGCGTGTGGCTGTCGCCGGGATAGGTCAGCCGTACGAAGGTGACCGGCCCGGCATGGCTCCAGGTGCGCCGCTCGACCACGAGGCAGGCCGCGCCCCTGGGCTGTTCGAGCAGGCGCGCGATCTCGGCGGAAGCGGTGATCGCCTGAATTCGGTTTTCGGCAGCGCTCCACGGCACCTGCGCGATCAGCCAGCCGCCCGGTGCGTTCACCGTGAAATCGGTCGCCGTCGCTTCCGGAACGACGCCGGCGTTGATGCGACGCTGCTCCACGCAAAACGGTTTGCCTCCGGCGCGATGCACGGCAAGCAATTCGACCATCGGCGTCGCCTGCGCCAGTTCCATCAGCCGCCGGTCCTCCCCATTGGAAGGCCTCTGCTTGCGGGATACGAGGCTGTAGCCATAGGGCAGCCCGAGCGACTTCACCTCGGCCTCGATGTCGTGCAGCTCCAGCACGGCTGATTGCGCGCGCGGCCTGGTGACGAAGCTGCCGGCCTTGCGGTGGCGCTCGATCAGGCCCGCCTTGGCGAGCTGGGTCATGACCTTGTTCACGGTCATGCGCGAGCAGCCGTAGTGCCCGGCCAGATCGACCTCGAACGGCAGGCGAAAACCGGGCGGCCATTCGCCGGAGACGATACGGCCCTCGATCTCGCTCAGGATCGTCTGATGGAGGGTCGTGTCCTTGCCGTTTCCGTTCGCCACGTCGCCTTCACTCTTATGCTGCCTGAGCCTCCCTACTCTGTCAGCCCGCCAATCGAAATCTTTTTCTGGCAATATTCAGGCCGACAGCTCAGCCATTACGCCCGCGAAACGTGCGGCGATCGCGTCGCGCTTGCGGTGACGCCCGCCTTCGACCTGTTTCGCGCCATCAACCCAGACGCTGTCGACGCCGATACCGCGCGCGAAAATAAAATGATCGAAAATCTTTTCAGCCGGCAAATAACCGACATCCGACAGATCGAGACCCAGAAGGTCCGCGGGCTTTCCGGTCTCGATACCGCTTGCCGCGCCAAGCGCCTGCGCGCCGCCGGCGAGCGCCTGGCTATAAATGTTCAATCCGGTTGATTGACCGGGATCGGCCACGACATTGCGCGAGCGGCGCAGCAGGCGCTGCGAATATTCCAGCGTGCGCAGCTCCTCCTCCAGAGAGATCAGGATGTTGCTGTCCGAACCGACGCCGAAACGACCGCCGGCGGCGAGGAAGACAGGGGCCTCGAATACACCATCGCCGAGATTGGCCTCGGTGATCGGGCAAAGACCCGCGACCGCGCCGCTTTTGGCCATGCGCACCGTCTCGTCACCCGTCATATGGGTGGCATGGATCAGGCACCAGCGATCGTCGGGCTGCATGTTGTCGAGCAGCCATTCCACCGGGCGCTTGCCTGACCATGCGAGGCAGTCCTCCACCTCCTTCACCTGCTCGGCGACATGGATATGCACCGGCCCGCCTTTGGCGAAGGGCACGATCTCCTTCAGTTCCTCCGGCGTCGCGGCTCGCAGGCTGTGCGGGGCGACGCCGAGCACAGCGCCCGGCAGACCGGAAACGATTGCTTCCGACCGCTCCATCAGCCGCGCGAAGGCATCGACATCATGGATGAAGCGGCGCTGGCCTTCGATGGGTTCCTTTCCGCCGAAGCCGGAATGGGCGTAGAAGACCGGAAGCAAGGTAAGCGCGATGCCGGCCTCGGTGCTGGCGGCGGCGATACGCGCCGCCATCTCAGCCGGATCGGCATAGTGCGAACCGTCCTTGTCGTGATGCAGATAGTGGAACTCACCCACCCGGCAGAAACCCGCCTCCAGCATCTCCATGTAAAGCTGAGCGGCGACCGCCTCGACCTGCTCCGGCGTCATCGACAGCGCGACGCGGTACATTTCGGTGCGCCAGCTCCAGAAACTGTCCGCCCCCGGTCCGCGCGTCTCGGCCAATCCCGCCATCGCCCGCTGGAAGGCATGACTGTGCAGGTTGGCCATCGCCGGCGTCACGAAGCGGTGGCGTTCGTCCCCCGCCTGCGCAGCGACACCCTTCTCCACGCCTTCAATTCCCGCATCCGAGAAAGTGATGCGCACATCGCGCGCCAGACCTTCCGGCAGAAGCGCGTTCTCTGCGTGGATGACCGTCATGACTATCTCCCGGATCGCTGCCGCCGGCTCGCGGACTTGACTTTTTGGCTTGCGCCGATTTCGATTAAGTATATACATATCAGCAACAGAAAGCTTGCGCAACGCGCCAGTCGAAAAGCTTGTCGGGGAGATCACCAATGGCAAATGGCGACCGCATCTGGACCAATGCGCGGCTGGCGACGCTCGATTCCGCCCGATCAGGGCTCGGCATTGTCGAAGACGGAGCCATCGTGGCGCGGGACGGCAAGATACTGTTCGTCGGTCCCGCCGCCGATCTGCCCTCCGCCGAGCTTTCCGGCGCGCAAACCATCGATTGCGAAGGCCGCTGGATTACGCCCGGCCTGATCGATTGCCACACCCATCTCGTCCATGCCGGCAACAGGGCGCGGGAGTTCGAGATGCGGCTGGCCGGCGCTTCTTATGAAGAAATCGCCCGGGCCGGCGGCGGCATCGTTTCTTCCGTCACCAATGTGCGCGCCGCCGACGAGGACACGCTGGTCGGCGAGAGCCTGCCGCGCCTCGATGCGCTGCTGGCCGAAGGCGCGACCACCATCGAAATCAAATCCGGCTACGGCCTGACCGTCGCCGACGAGCTGAAGATGCTGCGCGCCGCACGCAAGCTCGCCGACAAGCGCGACGTTTCCATCGCCACCACCTATCTCGGAGCGCATGCGACGCCGGCCGAATACAGGGGCCGCAATGGCGACTTCCTGCGCGAGGTGGTTTTGCCGGGGCTGGAAGCCGCCCATGCCGAGGGTCTTGTCGATGCCGTAGACGGCTTCTGTGAAGGCATCGCCTTCTCGCCCGACGACATGAGGCTGGTGTTCGACGCCGCCAAAAAACTCGGCCTGCGGGTGAAGCTGCATGCCGACCAGCTCTCCAACCTGCACGGCGCGGCGCTGGCCGCTTCCTATGGCGCGCTGTCGGCCGACCATCTGGAATATACGGACGATGAAGGCGCCGCCGCCATGGCGAAAGCCGGCACGGTCGCGGTGCTTCTGCCGGGCGCGTTCTACTTCATCCGCGAGACGAAGAAACCGCCGGTGGAGCTGTTCCGCAAGCACGGCACGCATATGGCGCTCGCCACCGACAACAATCCCGGCACCTCGCCGCTGACTTCGCTGCTGCTCACCATGAACATGGGCGCGACGCTGTTCGCGCTCACCGTTGAGGAGTGCCTGGCCGGCATAACCCGCGAGGCGGCCCGTGCGCTTGGCAAACTGGATACCATCGGCACGCTGGAAGCCGGCAAGCAGGCGGACCTCGCCATCTGGGACATCGCCGAGCCTGCCGAGCTCGTATACCGCATCGGCTTCAACCCGCTGCACGCCCGCATCCGCGCCGGTCATGACGTAACGAGCCGCGACGCAACGATCTGACACCTTTGAGGAACCCGCACATGACCATCACGCTTCATCCCGGTTCGGTGCCGCTGGCCGATCTGGCCGCGATCTACTGGAACGGCGAGAATGCCGTTCTCGACCGCAGCTTCGACGCCCGTATCGAGAAGGCGGCGGCGCGCATCGCGGCCATCGCCGCCGGCAACGAGCCGGTCTATGGCGTCAACACCGGTTTCGGCAAGCTCGCCTCGATCAAGATCGACACCGCCGACACCGCCACCTTGCAACGCAACCTCATCCTGTCGCATTGCTGCGGCGTCGGCGCTCCGATGCCGGATAATGTCGTGCGCCTCATCATGGCGCTGAAGCTTGTGTCGCTGGGGCGCGGCGCGTCCGGCGTGCGGCTGGAGCTGGTGCGACTGATCGAGGGCATGCTGGAAAAGGGCGTCGTGCCGCTGATCCCCGAAAAGGGTTCCGTCGGCGCGTCCGGCGACCTTGCCCCGCTCGCCCATTTCGCCGCCGTGATGATGGGCGAAGGCGAGGCTTTTCATGAGGGCAAGCGCCTTGCGGGCCGTGAAGCGCTGGAGCGCGCGGGGCTGACCCCAGTCGTGCTCGCCGCCAAGGAGGGCCTGGCGCTGATCAACGGTACGCAGGCCTCGACCGCGCTGGCGCTGGCCGGCCTGTTCCGCGCCCACCGCGCCGCGCAGGCGGCGCTGGTCACCGGCGCGCTTTCGACCGACGCGGCGATGGGCTCGTCCGCGCCCTTCACCGCAGACATCCACACGCTGCGCGGCCACAGGGGCCAGATCGACACGGCGGCATCCTTACGCGCCCTGCTCGAAGGCTCGGTCATCCGCCAGAGCCATATTGACGGCGACGAGCGCGTGCAGGACCCCTACTGCATCCGCTGCCAGCCGCAGGTCGACGGCGCATGTCTGGACCTGCTGCGCCAGGTCGCCCGCACGCTGGAAATCGAGGCCAACGCCGTTACCGACAATCCGCTGGTGCTGTCCGACGACAGCGTCGTCTCCGGCGGCAATTTCCACGCCGAGCCGGTGGCCTTCGCCGCCGACCAGATCGCGCTCGCTGTGTGCGAAATCGGTGCGATCGCCCAGCGCCGCATCGCGCTTCTGGTCGATCCGGCCCTTTCCTACGGCCTGCCGCCTTTCCTCGCCCGCAACCCGGGCCTGAACTCCGGCCTGATGATCGCCGAAGTGACCTCCGCCGCGCTGATGAGCGAGAACAAGCAGATGTCGCATCCAGCTTCGGTGGACTCGACCCCGACCTCCGCCAACCAGGAAGACCACGTCTCCATGGCCTGCCACGGCGCGCGCCGCCTGCTGCAGATGACGGAGAACCTGTTCAACATCATCGGCATCGAGGCGCTGGCCGGCGCACAGGGCGTGGAACTGCGCGGGCCGCTGACCACCAGCCCGGAATTGCAGAAGGCCATTTCCTGCCTGCGCGCCGCCATTCCCGCGCTGGAAGACGACCGCTACATGGCCCCGGACCTCGCCGCCGCCGCCCGCCTCGTCGCCGACGGTTCGTTGACGGCGAGCGTTTCCGCCGGCCTGCTGCCCGCTCTGGAGGGCTGAGATGGCTGCTGTTTTCGAAATCCGCCAAGGCGCTTCGCCCGTCATTCTCGGCCTGCCGCACACCGGCACGGACGTGCCGGACGACATCAGGGTTCGTCTGAACGACAACGGGCGGACGCTTGCCGACACCGACTGGCACATTCACACGCTCTATGAGGGCCTGCTCGGTGACGCCACCACTGTGCGCGCCACCTTCCACCGCTATTGCATCGACGCCAATCGCGATCCGGCCGGCGCCAGCCTCTATCCCGGCCAGAACACCACCTCGCTGATCCCTGAGACCGATTTCGACGGCGTTTCGATCTGGAAGGACGGCGAGGCTCCGACCGAGGCGGATACTGCGGACCGCATCGCCCGCTTTCACAAGCCCTATCACGATGCGCTCGCCGCCGAGATCGAGCGGGTGAAAGCGATCCACGGAGTGGCGATCCTCTACGACTGCCACTCGATCCGCTCGCATATCCCGTTCCTGTTCGAGGGCAAGCTGCCGGATTTCAACATCGGCACGGACATGGGCAGGACATGCGATCCGAGGATCGAAGCCGCCGTTGTGGAGATCGCGGGCAAGGCGGAAGGCTACACGTCGATCCTCAACGGCCGCTTCAAGGGCGGCTGGACGACACGCCATTACGGCAAGCCGGAAACAGGCGTCCACGCCATCCAGATGGAACTCGCCCAGTCCACCCATCTCGCTGCCGAAGCCCTTCCCTTCGACTACGACGAAACGAAAGCCGCGCGGCTGCGCGCGCCCCTGAAAACCATTCTCGAACGCATCGAGCAGATCGCGTTCGAACTGAAACGCTCATGAGGAATCCGACCATGACCAATCCCCGTCACAATGAACGCGAAGTGCGCGCCCCGCGCGGCGACGAGCTCAACGCCAAGAGCTGGCTGACCGAAGCGCCGCTGCGCATGCTGATGAACAATCTCGACCCCGACGTGGCCGAACGCCCGCACGAGCTCGTCGTCTATGGCGGCATCGGCCGCGCCGCCCGCACCTGGGACGATTTCGACCGCATCGTCGCCACGCTGAAGACGCTGAACGAGGACGAGACGCTGCTGGTGCAGTCGGGCAAGCCGGTCGGCGTGTTCCGCACCCACAAGGATGCGCCGCGCGTGCTGATCGCCAACTCCAACCTGGTGCCGCACTGGGCCAACTGGGACCACTTCAACGAATTGGACAAGAAGGGCCTCGCCATGTACGGCCAGATGACGGCCGGTTCGTGGATTTATATCGGCGCGCAAGGCATCGTGCAGGGCACCTACGAAACCTTCGTCGAGGCTGGCCGCCAGCATTATGACGGCAACCTCAAGGGCAAGTGGATCCTCACCGGCGGCCTCGGCGGCATGGGCGGCGCGCAGCCGCTGGCGGCCGTGATGGCAGGCGCTTGCTGCCTTGCAGTGGAATGCGACGAAACCCGCGCCGACTTCCGCCTGCGCACCCGCTATGTCGATGAAAAGACCCACAGCCTCGACGAGGCGCTGGCGAAGATCGATGAATGGACCAAGGCCGGCGAGGCGAAGTCCATCGCGCTGATCGGCAATGCGGCCGAAGTGTTCCCCGAACTGGTCAAGCGCGGCGTCCGGCCCGACATCGTCACCGACCAGACCTCGGCGCATGATCCGGTGCATGGCTATCTGCCGCTCGGCTGGACGGTGGCCGAATGGCGCGCGAAGCAGGAAAGCGATCCCAAGGCCGTCGAAAAGGCCGCCCGCGCGTCCATGCGTATTCAGGTGGAGGCGATGGTCGCCTTCCACGACATGGGCATCCCCACCGTCGACTATGGCAACAACATCCGCCAGATGGCGCTGGAAGAAGGCCTCGAAAACGCCTTCGCTTTCCCCGGCTTCGTGCCCGCCTATATCCGCCCGCTGTTCTGCCGCGGCGTCGGCCCGTTCCGCTGGGCGGCCCTGTCGGGAGACCCGGAGGACATCTACAAGACCGACGCCAAGGTCAAGGAACTGCTGCCGGACAACGCCCACCTTCACAACTGGCTTGACATGGCGCGTGAGCGCATCGAATTCCAGGGTCTGCCGGCGCGCATCTGCTGGGTCGGCCTCGGCGATCGCCACCGCCTCGGCCTCGCCTTCAACGAGATGGTGAAGAACGGTGAACTCAAGGCGCCGATCGTCATCGGCCGCGACCATCTCGATTCCGGCTCGGTCGCCTCGCCGAACCGCGAGACGGAAGCGATGAAGGACGGTTCGGACGCCGTGTCCGACTGGCCGCTGCTCAACGCGCTGCTCAACACGGCCTCGGGCGCGACCTGGGTGTCGCTGCACCATGGCGGCGGCGTCGGCATGGGCTTCTCGCAGCACTCCGGCATGGTCATCTGCTGCGACGGCACCGACGACGCGGCCCGTCGCATCGAGCGCGTGCTGTGGAACGACCCGGCCACCGGCGTCATGCGCCATGCCGATGCCGGCTACGACATCGCGCTGGACTGGGCGAAGAAGCAGGGCCTGCGCCTGCCGGCCATCCTCGGCAACTGAGGCAGGCGATGAAGATCGCGCGCCGCGCCGGCCACAAGCGCATGGCATGGAAGAATGGGCAGGGCCTCACCGAAGAGGTGGCGGCCTTCCCCGCGGGCAGCGACGTCGACAGTTTCGACTGGCGGCTGTCGATCGCCCATGTCGAGGCCGACGGACCGTTTTCGGTGTTCGCCGGCGTCGACCGCACCATCGCCCTGCTGGATGGCGCGGGGCTGGCGCTCGATCTGCCTGAGAGGCTGCCTGAGAGCCTGCAAGGGGCGCGCACGGTTGAATTGACACAGGGCGGCGCGCCTTTCGCCTTCTCCGGCGACTGGACGATCTCCAGCCGCAACCTCGGCGGGCCGACCATCGACCTCAACATCATGACAAGGCGCGGCCGCTGCATCCACGAGATGCGGCGTCTGACGCTTGCCCCCGGCGAGACGCTCACCGCGCCGGGTGCCGGCTGGGTGGTGTTCAATTCACCGGCCACCATTGAAGCGGACGGTCAGGAACTTGCTATCGAGCGTTTCGACGCAATCGCGCTCGACGCGGGCGAAAGCTTCAGCAACCGCAATACCGAGGCAAAAATCCTGCTTGTGACGATCAGCCCGGCAGCGTGAACTGCTCGGGCCAGTCGCGGTAGAGGGCCACCTGTCCCTCGCGGCGCAGGGCGGCGACCTTTTCCAGATCGATCTCACCAAACAGCCACACGCTGGTTTCGGTTGCCACTGCTTCGCTTTCGGCGAACACGCCGTCCGGCGGCATGCCGTAATCGGCGGGCACATAGAGCGCGGCGCGACCGAAATTCTCGTCCACCGCCGGCGACCATGGGGCAAAGCCGGCCGTAGGCGATACCAGCACGGCAAGCTGGTTCTCAAGCGCACGCGCCTGTGCGCCAATGCGAACGCGATGATAGCCGGCTTCGGTGTCGGTGCAACTCGGCGCGAGGATCAACTCGACGCCGTCTTCCGCCAGGCGGCGCGCCAGCATGGGAAATTCGTTGTCGTAGCAGATCAATATGCCGATCCTGCCCAGCGGTGTGTCGAAGCTGCGCAACCCCTCGGTTCCGGCCGAGATGAACCATTGCTCGCGCTCGAAGCGCGTCATGATGATCTTGTCCTGATGGCCGGCCAGACCGTCCGGTCCGAACAGATAGCTGCGGTTGCGGTACTTGCCGTCCGGATCGAGCACCGGAGCCGAACCGGGGCAGAACCACACCCCATGGCGGCGGGCGATGGCCCCGCACAGTTCCAGCCAGCGCGGGACGAGCGGCTGGATGGCGGCGATCGATTTGTGCAGATCGCCACGCTCGGGTTCCGGCAGCAATCCGGTCATCGCCATGGCGGCGTATTCGGGCAACAGCAGCAACTGCGCGCCGGCCCCGGCTGCTTCACCGATAAGCTGTTCCAGATGCGCGGCGTAGGTTTCGAAGTCGTCGAACAGCTCGATGGCGTATTGGCAGGAAGCGAATTTCACCATCAACGCAGCTCCTTCATCCAGAACGACATGGGTTTGGCGCTTTCTTCACTCTCGCCGACATCGCGCCACGAAAATTCGGTGCGCAATTCGGGATGGTGCATATAGCCGCGCCTGTTCCAGAATGTGTCGAGCGGTACATAGTCCGCCGGCCGCAACGGATGACCCGCCGGGCGCTCGACCGCACAGAAGCAGCAAAGACCGAAGCGGCCAAGACGACGGGCATAGGCTTCCCGCTCATCGAAGAAGCGCACGCCGACGCCATGCCCGCGATAGCGCGGCAGCAAAACGGATTCGCCGAAATAGAAAATACGCGCCGGATTCCAGCCGCCCTCGACAAACGGCTTCTTGAACGCCTCGGTCTCCTGATCCATCGGCACGCCGGTGGCGACGCCCACCACCGCATCGCCGTCGAAGGCCAGCACGAACAGGCTCTCGGGCGAGCTTGCATAGGTGGAAAGATATGCCTGCTCATAACCGAGCGAGCCTTCGTAGAGATAGGGAAAGGCCCGGAACACCTCCATGCGCAGCCGCGCCAGATCGTCGATATGAGGCCCGATCTCAGGTCCCTGCCGAACCACGATACGCATTGTCGCTCCCGGACTTTCAAAGCTCCAGCGGGTGCTATAGGGCTTGCCGGCAGGATTGGCCATTGCGTTTGCGAACAGGGAGAGACCATGAGCGCCAGAGACACCATTTCCGCCTATTACGACGCCTTCAACCGGCAGGACATGGAAGCTTTCCTCGACCTGCTGACCGACGACGTGGCGCATGATATCAACCAGGGCGAACGCCAGACCGGCAAGGACACCTTCCGCTCCTTCATGGACAAGATGAACCGCTGCTACCGCGAGCGGCTCACCGATATCGTCATCATGGAAAGCGCCGACGGCGCGCGCGGCGCCGCCGAATTCACCGTCAACGGCGAATATCTGGCGACCGACGAGGGGTTGCCGGAAGCTGCCGGCCAGAAATACGTGCTGCCGGCCGGCGCTTTCTTTGAAATCCGCGACGGCAAGGTCACGCGCATTTCAAACTACTACAACCTCAACGACTGGATCGCGCAGGTCGGCGCATAGCGGACGCCGGCCGGCTCACGCCAGACGCAGCGCCGCCTGCTCGTCGCGCCGGCGCTGCACCTCGCGGCGCTTGTTGACGATCGACGCGGCGATCACGCCGGTCG
This sequence comes from Aquamicrobium ahrensii, assembly GCF_040545755.1. Taxonomy (NCBI): domain Bacteria; kingdom Pseudomonadati; phylum Pseudomonadota; class Alphaproteobacteria; order Hyphomicrobiales; family Phyllobacteriaceae; genus Aquamicrobium; species Aquamicrobium ahrensii. The sequence goes on along the minus strand of NZ_JBEPMN010000006.1, from coordinate 39,595 downwards.
CCACGATGGCGATCAGGATGGTGCAGGCCGCGTTGATTTCGGGCGTCACGCCAAGCCGCACCTGGCTGTAGATCTTCATCGGTAGCGTCGTCGCGCCCGGCCCCGAGGCGAAGCTGGCGATGACCAGGTCGTCCAGCGAGAGGGTGAACGCCAGCATCCAGCCCGAGATGATGGCGGGCGCGATCACCGGCAGGGTGATCTGGAAGAAGGTCTTCACCGGCGGCGCGCCGAGATCCATCGCCGCCTCCTCCAGCGACCGGTCGAAGGAGATCAGCCGCGACTGCACCACCACCGCCACGAAGCACATGGAAAAGGTGATGTGGGCGAGCGTGACGGTCAGGAAACCGCGGTCGAGGCCGATGGCCACGAACAGCAGCAGCAGCGACAGGCCGGTGATGACCTCCGGCATGACAAGCGGCGCGAACACCATGCCGGTGAACAGCACCCTGCCCCGGAAGCGCGTGTAGCGTGTCAGCACCAGCGCCGCCATGGTGCCGAGCACGGTGGCGACCGAGGCCGAGACCAGCCCCACACGCAGCGTGACCCATGCGGCGTCCATCAGGCCCTGGTTGCGGAACAGCGCCCCGTACCACTGTGTCGAGAATCCGCCCCACACGGTGACAAGTCGCGACGCGTTGAAGGAGAAGACGACCAGCAGCACGATCGGCAAATAGAGGAAGGCGAAACCCAGCACGATCGAGACGATGTTGAAACGGCTCCAGGTGGCGTTCATGTCAGCGATCCTGTTCCTGGGCGCGGGCCTGCGCATGCTGGAAGAGAACAATCGGGATGACCAGCATCAAAAGCAGGATGATGGCCACCGCCGAGGCCACCGGCCAGTCGCGATTGGCGAAGAATTCGTTCCACAGCGTGCGCCCGATCATCAGCGTCTGCGATCCGCCGAGCAGGTCGGGGATGACGAACTCGCCGACCGCCGGGATGAACACCAGCAGGCAACCGGCTATGACGCCCGGCAGCGACAGCGGGAAGGTGATCTTCCAGAAGGCGGTGGTCGGCGGGCAGCCAAGGTCCTGCGCGGCCTCGATCAGCGAGTTGTCCATCTTCTCCAGCGAGGAATAGAGCGGCAGCACCATGAAGGGCAGGTAGGAGTAGACGATGCCGATATAGATCGCCGTATAGGTGTTCATGATGACCAGCGGCGTGGAGATGACGCCGATGCCCATCAGGAACTGGTTGAGCAGCCCCTCCGGCTTCAGGATGCCGATCCACGCGTAGACCCGGATCAGGAACGAGGTCCAGAACGGCAGTATGACCAGCATCAGCAGCGTCGGGCGCAGCGACACCGGCGCGCGCGCCATGCCATAGGCGATCGGATAGCCGACCAGAAGCGTGAGCACGGTCGATATGCCGGCTATGACGACGCTGGAAATATAGGCGTTGAAATAGAGCGGGTCCTCGGTCAGCCAGATATAATTTTCGAAACTGAATTCCTTCAGCGCGCTCCACAGTCCTGAAAAGCCTGTGCTGAAATTGAGGGCCGGCGCATAGGGCGGCATCGAGATCGCGCTCTGCGACAGCGAAATCTTGAAGACGATGACGAAGGGAATGAGGAAAAAGAACAGCAGCCAGGCGTAGGGAACCAGAATGAGGAGCCGCGCGGTGAAGCCGGACGCCAGGCGCGCAAGAAGGGTCTTCTGGGCCGGAGCGGCGGCGGACGCGGAAACGGCGAGATTCGACATGGCCGCCCCTATCTCGTCAGCACCACGCCGGCGTCGGGCCGGAAGGAAACCCAGGCGCGGTCGCTCCAGGTGAGCGGGTCGTCGACGACCCGCGCCGCATTCAACATGGAGGCGCGCACGATCTGCCCGTCGTCGAGCTTGACGTAATAGACTGTCATGTCGCCGAGATAGGCGATGTCGTAGATTTCGCCTTCCAGCGCATTCGCCATGTCCTGCGGCCGGCGGGACGAAACCCTGATCTTTTCGGGCCGGATGGCGAAGGCGACCTCGTTGCCTTTCGCCGCTTCGCCGACATTCTCCACCACTATCTGCGCCCCGCTGCCGCCAGTGATGCGCACGGTGTTGTCGTTGCGCTCGGCGACATTGCCCTCGAACAGGTTGACGTTGCCGACGAAGCCGGCGACGAAACGCGAATTGGGCGCCTCGTAGATTTCGGCGGGGGTCGCCACCTGCATGACCTCACCCCTGTCCATGATGGCGATGCGGTCGGCCATCGTCATGGCCTCTTCCTGATCGTGGGTGACGACCACGAAAGTCAGGCCGAGTTCCTGTTGCAGGTCCATCAGTTCGAACTGGGTCTCCTCGCGCAGCTTCTTGTCCAGCGCGCCGAGCGGCTCATCGAGCAGAAGCACCTTCGGGCGCTTGGCGAGGGAGCGGGCGAGCGCGACACGCTGGCGCTGGCCGCCGGAAAGCTGGTGCGGCTTGCGGGCGGCGAAGCGCTCCAGCTTGACCAGCTTCAGCATTTCCGCCACCCGCTTGTCGATCTCGGCCCTGGGCATGCCCTCCTGCTTCAGGCCGAAGGCAATGTTCTTTTCCACGCTCATATGCGGGAACAGCGCGTAGGACTGGAACATCATATTGACGGGGCGGCGATAGGGAGGGATGCCGCGCAAATCCTGTCCGTCGAGCAGGATGCGCCCGGCGGTCGGCTCCTCGAAGCCGGCCAGCATGCGCAACAGCGTGGACTTGCCGCAGCCGGAAGCGCCGAGCAGGGCGAAAAACTCGCGCTCAAAGATGGACAGCGACAGGTTGTTGACGGCGGTGAAGTCGCCGAAGCGCTTGGTGACGTTCTCGAACCTGATATAGGGTTTCGCCTGCGGATCGCTCCACGGCGCGAAATCCCTGCGGATGCTGCCCAGTGACTTCATGCTTCGCTCTCCCCCGCCGGACGACAGATCACATTATCCTTTAAAGCCGCCCGGGCGCTTCATGTTCCTGTTCAACTGAGACGATGAACGGCAACGAGCCCCGGCGAAGGACCGGGGCTCGCGCTGTCTTTATTGTCCGGTCACCACCTTCGTCCATGTGCGGGTGAACAGACGCTGGGTCCTGGAGTCGAGCGGCGTGTTGACGAACAGCTTGGCCATCACGTCGTCGGGGGGATAGACGGCCGGGTCGTCATGCACGCCCTCGTCGAGGAATTCCTGCGAGGCCTTGTTGCCGTTGGCGTAGTAGACATAGTTCGAGGACTTCGCGATGACTTCCGGCTTCATCATGTAGTTCAGGAACTCGTGCGCTTCCGCCGGATGCGGCGCATCGGCGGGGATCGCCATCTGGTCGAACCACATCTGCGTGCCTTCCTTCGGAATCACATAGTTCAGCTCGACGCCGTTGTCGGCCTCCTCGGCGCGGTCGCGCGCCTGGAAGACGTCGCCAGACCAGCCGACCGCGATGCAGATGTCGCCATTGGCGAGACCGTTGATGAACTCGGAAGAATGGAACTTGCGCACGAAGGGGCGGACCTTGAGCAGCGCTTCCTCGGCCTTGGCGATGTCGTCGGGCTCATGGCTGTCGGGATCGAGGCCGAGATAGGCCAGCGTAACCGGGATCATGTCGGTGGGCGAATCGAGGAAGTTGATGCCGCAATCCTTCAGCTTGGCCGCCTGCTCGGGATCGAACACAGCCGCCCAGCTGTCGATTTCATCGACGCCCAGCACCTCCTTGATCCTGGCGACGTTGTAGCCGATGCCGACCGTGCCCCACATATAGTTGATCGAATATTCGTTGCCGGGGTCGAACACCACGGTGCGCTCGCTCACCATGTCCCACATGTTCTCCAGATTGGGCAGCTTCGACTTGTCGAGCTTCTGGTAGACGCCGGCCTCGATCTGGCGGGCGAGGAAGCTGCTGGTGGGAACCACGACATCGTAACCGCTGCCGCCGGCCAGCAGTTTGGTTTCCAGGATTTCGTTGGAATCGTAAACGTCGTAGACGACCTTGATGCCGGTTTCCTTGGTGAAATCGTCGATGATCGAGGAATCGATGTAGTCGGACCAGTTGTAGACGTTGACGACGCGCTCCTGCGCCCCGGCTGCGAAGGCGAAAGCCGACGCCAGCACCGTGGTGGCGAGAAGCAGACTTGTTTTACGCTGCATGAGAAACTCCCTTTGCCAAATGTTCCCCTGTCGGCCGCGCCTCTGCGTCGCCGCCGGACATGTCTTTCAATCTATTGAGGCTTCGGCAGATCAACAAGCAGCATTCGACTGCCGGACGATGACGGGATGGTGCGAACAAGGGCAAGATCGGCCTGTCTCGTTGTTGCCTTTCACCCAGCCTGCCCGGCGCGCGGAGGCTTTGTCAATGGGCAGTCGGGCGGATCGGATGCCGCCGTCAGTTCGGCGCGGGCAGGCCGGTGACGCCGGGTCGTCGCGGCTGCGAATGACGCCGGAACTCCCGCGCAATATGCACGAGCAGGGCGGCGAACACGATGCCGCCGCCGATCAGCGTCCGTCCGGAGGGAACCTCCGCGTGAGCCAGCCACACCCATACCGGCCCCAATATGGTCTCGAACGTGCCGAGCAGCGCCGCCATGGCGGCGGGGATCATGCGGGCGCCAGTTGCGAAACAGGCGAGGCCGAGGCCGAGATTCAGAACCCCGAAGGCGAACAGGAAGACCATGTCGCGCCCGGACGCTTCAAGAAGGGAAGCCTGCGTCAGCGCCAGCAGTGCGGCGAATATGGTGCCGAGGCAGGTCGCCGGGGTCATGCGCACATGGGCAAAGCGGCGCGTGATCACGGTGGCCGTCGCCAATGCGCAGGTGATGGCCAGCGCCAGCCCGTCGCCGATCGGCGAAACCGAGCCGCCGAGCGATTCCGACACCATCACCGCCACGCCGACGATGACGAAGAAGATGGCCACCCATGTGCCGCCCGACACCTTCTCGCGCAAGGCGATCCAGCCGAACAGCGCCGCGATCAGCGGCACGCCGGCCTGTATCAGCAGGATGTTGGCGACGGTGGTGTGGGAAAGCGCCACCACGAAGCAGGTCGATGCGGTGGCGAAGCAGGCGGCGACGGCCAGCCCCGGCAACCCCATGTCCCGAAACAGACGCATGGCGCCGCGCCAGCCATCCCGCCAGACCATGTAGGCGATGAGGAAAGCGGCCGCCCACAGCGAGCGCCAGAAGATGACGGCCCACGGATCAGGCGCCTCGATATAGCGGGCGATGGCTCCGCCAAGGCTCCACAGCAGCGCCGAGAAAAAGACCAGCAGGGCGCCGCGGCGTGTCGCGCGCGCCGACGATCCGGCGTCGGCGGCAGATGCGGGTGATGCCAACTCGGTCATGCCGCCCTCCCCGAAGCGCAACGCCGGACCTGTCCCCCCGCACCCTTAACGGCGCGGTGCAAGCCCGGGAAGGTCCAGAACGCCCCCAACCATTGGCCTGACAGCCCTTGCTACTGGAAGTCGAAGGCGCTGAGGCCCGTCACCATCTCATCGAGCCCGAGGGGACGCGTGACCGGCGGAGCCGCGCGCGACAGGCAACCCGTGCGCTCGCACAACCGGCATGCGGGGCCGACCGGGGTCCGGGAACCGGAGTCAGGCAGAGCCGCCCCGTAAACCACCTCGTCCTTGTAGGCGATATCGCAACCGAGAAGCAGCGCGGTGCGGCGCGGCCGCTCGTTGAAGGCGCCTTGCGGCCCCTCCAGCGTTCGCGCCATGCACAGGAACTCGGCGCCGTCCGGCATCTCGACCGCTTCGACGAATATCTGTCCCGGCTGCGTGAAGGCGGCGTGAACGGCGAGCTTCGGACAGCCTCCGCCGAAACGGCTGTGCGGAAAGCCGGCGCTGCCCGCCTTGCGGAAGGGATGGCCGGCATTGTCGACCTCCAGCATGAAGAAGGGCACGCCGGCGCTGCCCTGCCGCTGCAGCATGGTGAGCCGGTTGGCCGCCTGTTCAAAGGAAACGGAAAAGCGCGAGCGCAGCACATCGACATCGTAGCGGGCGCGCTGGGCGGCGGCGAGAAATGGCTGATAGGGCATCATCAGCGCGTGGGCGGCATAGCGCCCGAGCTCGAACCGTGCTAGCCGCCTCGCCTCGTCGCTCGACAATTTGAGCGCCCCGATCCCGGCCGCGACGGCCACGGACATGCGCATCAGGCAGGCCTCCATGGCGACTTCGCGCAACTGATCGAAGGGCGACAGCCGCTCCGACAGGAACAGGCGCTGCGAATGGCGGTCATAACGGCGACGCCAGTTGGGCATGGTCGCCACCGGCAACACCCGGACCGTGACGCCATATTCGCGCTTCAGCCAGGCCTTCAGCGCGCCATAGAGGTCATCGCCCGGCTCCAGCAGCCTGGCGAAGGCCTCGGCCTCCTCCTCAAGCTCCGGATAATGGTTCGGCCGCCGCTCGAACACCTCATGCACCTCGTCCATGGGCAGGCGCGCGCCGGACAGGGCGGTGGCGCGCCCCTCGCGCGCCAGCAACTCGTTGAGGTCCGACAGGCGCTCGGCCTGCTCGCGATAGGCGCGGTAGAGCTTGATCATCGCCGCCGCCGCATTGGGCGCGGCCTCAGCCACCTCGACCAGTTCCTGCTCACCCGGCAATTCGCCGGCCAGCAGCGGGTCGGCGAACATTTCCCTCAATGCCGCGATCGAGCCGCCGGCTTCCGCCTGCAACTCCTCCGGCTCGACCTTGTAGACGGACGCCAGCCGCAGGATGAGCTGCACGGTCAGCGGGCGCTGGTTGCGCTCGATCAGGTTGAGATAGGAGGGCGAGATGGCAAGCCCTTCGGCCATCGCCGTCTGGGTCAGCCCCCTGGCGTTGCGAATACGGCGGATGCGGGGTCCGGCAAAGATCTTCTGGTCAGCCATGGCGACAATTTTTACACGATTTTACAACATTTGACGCGGAAATCCGCCTTAGACCAAATTTACATTCTTTACATTTTTACAGACCGCTTTTGTCAAACACAACACAGGTTTTCCTTTATTTTTGGCTGAAAAACCCGGTTTTTCTCGCTTGTTTTGCGCTGCAATGTAAATCAGGTCGTGCCGGCATACGCCGATATTAGCGAAAAGCAGGGGCCGGCATCTTGATAACCGAACTGCGGGAGCCGTACATGACCGATTTTTACAACCTCGTCCCCTCCGCGCCGGAAGGCCGCTTCGATGGCATCGAGCGCCCCTATACCCCGGAAGACGTGAAGCGGCTGCGCGGCTCGGTGCAGATCAGGTACACGCTGGCCGAAAACGGCGCAAACCGGCTGTGGAAGCTCATCCATGAGGAAGACTTCGTCAACGCGCTGGGCGCCCTCTCGGGCAACCAGGCCATGCAGATGGTCCGCGCCGGTCTGAAGGCCATCTATCTGTCGGGCTGGCAGGTCGCCGCCGACGCCAACACGGCGTCCGCCATGTATCCCGACCAGTCGCTCTATCCGGCCAACGCCGCGCCGGAACTGGCGAAGCGCATCAACCGCACCCTGCAGCGCGCCGACCAGATCGAGACAGCGGAAGGCAAACTGTCGGTCGACACCTGGTTCGCGCCGATCGTGGCCGACGCCGAGGCCGGCTTCGGCGGACCGCTCAACGCCTTCGAAATCATGAAGGCCTTCATCGAGGCGGGGGCCGCCGGCGTCCACTTCGAGGACCAACTCGCTTCGGAGAAGAAATGCGGCCATCTGGGCGGCAAAGTGCTGATCCCGACCGCGGCCCATATCCGTAACCTCAACGCCGCGCGGCTCGCCGCCGACGTCATGGGCACGCCGACGCTGATCGTGGCCCGCACCGACGCCGAGGCCGCCAAGCTGCTGACGTCCGACATTGACGAGCGTGACCAGCCCTTCGTCGACCACGACGCCGGCCGCACCACGGAAGGCTTCTATCAGGTGAAGAACGGCATCGAGCCGTGCATCGCCCGCGCCATCGCCTATGCGCCGCATTGCGACCTGATCTGGATGGAGACCGGCAAGCCGGATCTGGAACAGGCGAGGAAGTTCGCCGAAGCCGTGCACAAGGCGCATCCTGGCAAGCTGCTGGCCTATAACTGCTCGCCGTCCTTCAACTGGAAGAAGAACCTCGACGACGCCACCATCGCCAAATTCCAGCGCGAGCTGGGCGCCATGGGCTACAAGTTCCAGTTCATCACGCTGGCTGGTTTCCATCAGCTCAACTACGGCATGTTCGAGCTGGCGCGCGGCTACAAGGATCGCCAGATGGCGGCCTATTCCGAGTTGCAGGAAGCCGAATTCGCGGCCGAAACCAACGGCTACACGGCGACCAAGCACCAGCGCGAAGTCGGCACCGGCTATTTCGACGCCGTGTCGCTCGCCATCACCGGCGGCACGTCCTCGACGACCGCCATGGGCGGGTCCACCGAAACCGAACAGTTCCGCCCGGCTGCGGAATAATCAACCCGACGGCCATCATTCAGGGGAGAACCGAAATGGCACCGATCACGCGAGTCAAGGAAAGGGCGGAGGAGCAGTCCTCGGCCATGAACACCGACCAGCAGGCAGCCATCCGCATGCTGGCCAACGACCTGCATCGCCTCAACCAGTCCGTGATGAAGGCGGTCGAGGCCGGCGTGTCGGTCGAACTGGTCCGCTCGGCCCGCCATCACAGCGGCGAAGGCAACTGGGGCGACCTGCTCATTCCGGTGATCGTCACCCAGGCTCACAACAACTGAGCCGCAACCAAACCGCCGCCCCGCACGCCTCGCAAGCAGGGACGGCGGCCGGACCGTGGCGACACGGTCCATCCCAGGGCTCCCTGCCCACAAGTCGCCCCCGCAGCCGCTGCGGGGGCGATTTTCGTTCAGCTCACCTGTCCCGCCGTGCGGGCGTCATACCACTTTATGCCAATCTGCTATTAGCTTGACAGTGGAAGCGGCGTCACTCAAAAGGAGCATGACTTCAACCCTGCATTGAGCAGATGGTGTAGATCGGATTGTCTTCGTACTTCGATCAAGACGGCAGCGCTGTTTCCGGACGCGGCACGTATGTGGATGAGGGCGGCATGGCCGACCTCTCGCGGGTGATGGTCGTCGGCCGCTCGCGCATCACCCAGGTGGTAGTGGCGAAGATCGTGGAAGGTCTGGGGTTGAGGCCGCTCGTCGAATCGCCCGAATCCGCCATGCAAACCCTGCGTTCAGTGCTGCCGGGCATCGTCGTTCTCGATGGCGGCCCCGAAAACCGTGACTGCGAAACCCTCATGCCGGCGCTTGCGGCGCTACGCCGTGAGACGGCTGGCCTCAGGCCCGCGCTGGTGCTGTTGTCGACACGCATGGCGCCATCCGGGAACCCCCTGCTCTCCAGTCCTGTCGATGCGGTCGTCGCCAAGCCGATTACGCCCGAACAGTTGCAACCCGTGCTCAGCCGGCTTGCAACCTGAAAGACCGCGATCGCTGCAGGCGTCCGGTCTTTCCAGCCTCCACCGCGCTCCGGCTCACCACCGCCAGGAAACATATGCGGGCCGAATTTTTTGCCGCAGTCTGGCCAAGCGCACTGCCAATTGCCGCAAGGCGATGTATATCGCATGGTCAAAAAGGCGGCGGAAGCGGAGCTCCGCGCCGCGCAGCACCGCAGGCGAAGAGGATTGCCCATGACCATCGACGCGCTTTTCGAAACCGGCGCCGATCATCAGGCGGACGCCGCGCCGTCGATCACCATTCCGCGCCCGGACGACTGGCATGTCCACCTGCGCGACGGCGTCATGCTCAGGGCCGTACTGCCCTACACGGCGGCGCAGTTCGCGCGCGGCGTCATCATGCCCAACCTCGTGCCGCCGGTGGTGACGGTGGCGGATGCGCACGCCTACCGTGACCGTATCCTGGCCGGCCGCCCCGAGGGCTCGGATTTCGAGCCGCTCATGACCTGCTACCTCACCGACAACACCGATCCCGACGAGATCGAGCGCGGCTTCGCCGAACGCGGGTGGATCGCCGCCAAGCTCTATCCGGCGGGCGCCACCACCAATTCCAGCCATGGCGTGTCCGACCTCGCCGGGCTGGCGCCGGTTCTGGAGCGGATGGAGAAGATCGGCATGCCGGTGCTGATCCATGGCGAATCCACCGACCCGGAGGTCGATATCTTCGACCGCGAGGAGGTGTTCATGGAACACACGCTCCTGCCGATGCTGAAAAGGCATCTCGGCCTCAAGGTCGTGGTCGAGCACGCCACCACCTCTGGCACGGTGGACATCGTGCGCGCCCATGCGCCGCGCATGGCGGCGACGATCACGCCCCATCATCTGGTCATCAACCGCACCTCGATTTTCCAGGGAGGCCTGCGCCCGCATCTCTACTGCCTGCCGGTGGCCAAGCGCGAGAGCCATCGTCTGGCGCTTCGCAGAGCCGTCACCTCCGGCGAAAGCTGCTTCATGATCGGCACCGACAGCGCTCCCCATATGCGCTCCGCCAAGCAGGCCGAATGCTGCTCGGCCGGCGTGTTCGGAGGCGTCACCGCCCTGCAGACCTATGTTCAGGTGTTCGATGAGGAGGGCGCGCTCGACCGCTTCGAGGCTTTCGCGTCGCTGAACGGGCCCCGCTTCCACGGGCTGGAGCCGAACAGAGGCACGGTCACGCTGGTGAAAAAACCCGGCGTCGCCGTGGCCGCCGTGCCAATCGGCGACGAGGACATTGTGGTGTTCCGTGGCGGGGAGACGCTGCCCTGGTCGGTCGGCGGGACGAAACCCTGAAGCATTTTCAGTGACCCATCGCGCTGCGCGGCAGGCGAATGAGGTCACCGAAGCGGACGCGCAGACGCTCGTCAAGGGCGCGCGGCACATGGCGCGGGAAACGCCCGGCGAGAACACGACGCTTTTCCGCCACGGCGCGCATGACGATGTCGGGACCGCCATCGCCTTCCCCTTCGCGCGGCGACCAGCGTTCCCCGAGCAGCGGATAGAAATGGCGGGCCTGCTCCGAGGCCGGGCGACGGTCGAGATAATGGCCGGGGCCGCCAAGACAGGTTTGTTCTATCAGGGCGACCGAGAGCTGGTCCTCGCGGGCCGTCATGCCGGCGCGGCTGTGCAGGCAATGCCCCAGCATGTCGTTGTCGATGATCAGGCTTTCCAGGCAGAAACCGAGCAGTGAGGCGTGCGTGCCGGCCGCCTCATAGACGAGGTCCGCGCCACTGAGGGCGGCCAGCATGTCGGTGATGCCCTTTTCATAGCCCGACTGGCTGTCCGGCAGCCTGGAATCGGTCATGCCGGCGGCGGTGCTGCCCGGCAGATCGTAGAAGCGCGCCATCTGGGCGCAGGCCGCCCCGAGCAGGGCCTGCTCGGGCGAGCCGCCGGCCATAGCGCCGCTCTGCGCATCGGACGCGAAGGGCCAGGCGGCGAAGATCGCGGGATGGCCGGGCTTCAGCGCATTGACGTAGACGAGACCGGCGAGCACCTCGGCCACGGTTTGCACGACCGCGCCCGCCAGCTCGGCCGGGGCGGTGGTGCCCGCCTGCCCGACCGACAGCAACAGGATCGGCAGGCCGCCCTTCACGCACTCTTCCAGAACGCCGCAGGCGTCCTCGGCGAACTTCATCGGCGAGACGACGAAGCAGCTGGAATTGGAGACGAAGGGACGGGCACGGAATTTTTCCTCGCCGCCGGCGATCATGTGCAGCATTTCCAGCGCCGGCTTCACATTCTCCCGTACCGTGAAGGAGGAGCCGACATGTTTGGATGTTCCGCTGACACAGGCGTAGAGCGTATTGAAATCCAGCTCCAGCGGATCGGCGAGATCGCGCGCCACCATGGGTCGCTGAAAGAAATGTATGTGGTCCAGGCCCTCGACCAGCCGGGCCGCGTCATAGATGTCCTGAAGGCGCGACTCACGGTAGCTGCGCTGCTCCGCATCGACGACGTTCACCGCCACACCGGCCGTGCCGAAATGGACGCCGACACCGTCAAGCCGCAGGTCATGTCGGGGATTCTGCCCGTGAAGCGTGATGTTGCGGGCCGCACGCCTGATGGTGTCGATCACGAGATTGCGCGGAAACCGGATGCGCCCGTCCGCGCCCGCGATTGCGCCGACGCCCGTCAATGCGTCGATGCAGGAAGGGATGGCGTCGGCGAGGCCCACGGTTTCCAGAACGGTGAGCACCGATTCATGAATGCGCTCAATATCGCGCTCGCTCAATGGGCGGTAGCCGGCCCCATAAGCGCGTAACGCCTCGCCGGCCGACGGGTTCGTCTTCATCGCCGCATCTCCCGCTGGCTGGAACCTTCCCTGCAAAGACTATGCAGTCCAGCCAACCGGCGACGATGTGCCATGGGCGTCCGGCTTCTGTGCCAAAGCAATGGCTCAGGCGGCTGCGGGCCGGCGGCCGGCGGCCGTGGCCAGTTCGCGGATGCCGGGCTCGATATGCTGCAGGGCGATCGAGGAAATGCCAAGCCGCACGAAGCGTGACGGTTTCTCGGCGAAGCCGAAATAGCGATCACCGGGCTCGATGATGACGCTGCGGCTGGCCGCGGCGGCGGCCAGGTCGCGCGCGTTGACGCCCCGGGGCGCTTCCAGCCACAACGAGGTGCCCGCGCCCGGATGCTCCGAACGCCATTCGGGCAGGAAAGCCGAGACAGCCTGCCGCAACCGCTTGCGCCGCTCCTCGAAGGCGCTCGACAGACGCCGCACCAGAGCCTCGTGATGCCCAAGCGAAAGGAACAGGGCGACGGCGCGCTGGTTGTTGGCCGGCGGGTGGCGCAGCATGAAGCGGCGCAGGGCGCGCAGTTCCGAGACCAGCCCGGCGGAGGCGACGATGTAGCCCAGGCGCAGGCCGGGCGCCAGCGTCTTGGACATCGAGCCGACATAGATGACGCGGCCCGAGCGATCGACGCTTTTCAGCGCCTGCTGCGGCGCGTCGTCCAGCAACTGGCTGTCATAACCGTCCTCGATGATGATCTGGTTGTGGCGATCGGCACGGGCAAGAAGGTCCTGCCGGCGCTCCTCCGACAGCGGCACCATGGTCGGGCAATGATGGCTCGGCGTGATGAAGACGAACCCGGCGTCGGAGGGGATCGCTTCGGTGACGATGCCCGACTGATCCACCGGCACCGGGACGGTCTCGGCGCCGGCAAGCTGGAAGGTGGAACGCGCATCGGGATAGCCGGGGTCTTCCATCGCCACCTTGGAGCCCTTGGCCATCAGCAGCGTGGCGAGCATGTAGAGCGCATTCTGCGCCCCCAGCGTCACGATGATCTCGTCGGGATTGGCGAAGATGCCGCGGCGCGGCAACAGGCGCGCCTGAATCTGCTCGATGAGCAGCGGATCGTCGCGGTCCACCATGTCCGAGGCCCAGTTGCGGATTTCCAGAACGGCCAGCGCCATGCGGTTGCATTCGCGCCATTCCGCGGTCGGGAACAGCCCCGGATCGAACTGGCCGTAGACGAAGGGGTAGGACGACTTGATCCAGTTCTCGTGCTTATTGGGCGGCGGCATGTCGGAAGCGGCGATGCGGCGGCGCGCCTTCCAGTCGATCTCGTTGGACTGCTCCGGCGCCTTCTGGGGCCTGGCCGGCGTGGCCAGCACGTCGGGATTGACGAAATGGCCGCGCCGCTCCCGCGCTATCAGGAAACCCTGATCGACGAGCTGCTGGAACGCCAGCACCACCGTGCCACGCGCCACGCCAAGTTTTTCGGCCAGTATGCGGCACGAGGGCAGCGGCATGGAGGCCGCGATCTGACGGTCGAGAATGGCGGCGACGATGGCCTGCCTGATCTGCGCCTGAAGGGTTTGCCCCGAATCTGCCGATATGCGGAAAAGGCCCGACCAGATGGCCGCGTCGTTTCGCTGGGACATGATCACCTCCCCGGTGGACAGTCTTTTATAGCGGTGTGGACCAGTGGAGTGTCGCTTGGCACAAGCAATTAAGCCAATCAATTTTTCTGATCCTATCGATTTATGCCAGTGATGTATCGACCGGATTCCGGCCCGAAATACCGATTGAACCGATTTAAAATCGATCCGATAAAGATGGACGCCCAAGGCGGCCGGAACCGGCGCAAGGGGAGTTCCACCGGCGGGAGGAACGCCCTACATTCCCTTCCAAGCCGATCCGAACCGATCCGGGCGGCAGGCCGCCCTCTCGAACCATCACCGGAGATGCCCGTGGACCGTTCCGCTTTCGACCCAATCCTTGCCGAACTTCGCCAGCGCCACAGCACCGAAAAGGTGGACGTCCGCGCCGCCTTCCGCTCGGACCCGCGCCGCTTTGCGCGGCTGTCCGCCACCGATGGCGACCTGCTGCTCGACTGGTCGAAATGCGCGGTCGATGACGCCACCATAAACCTGCTTGGCGAACTGGCGGCGGCAGCCGGCGTGGAAGCACGGCGCGACGCCATGTTCGGCGGCGCCCACATAAACATCACCGAGGACCGCGCCGTGCTGCACACCGCGTTGCGCAATCCGGACGGGACCGGACCAAACGTCGATGGACAGGCGGTCGGCGCGGATGTCGCCTCGGTGCTGGACGCCGTGAGCGCCTTCGCCAACGCCATCCGCAGCGGCGAGGCGCGGGGCGCGACCGGCAAGGCGATCACCGACATCGTCAATATCGGCATCGGCGGCTCCGATCTCGGCCCTGTCATGGCGACGCTGGCGCTTGCGCCCTATCATGACGGCCCGCGCGCCCATTACGTTTCCAATGTGGACGGCGCCCATATCCACGACACGCTGCAAGCGCTCGATCCCGAAACCACGCTCGTCATCGTCGCGTCCAAGACCTTCACCACCGTCGAGACGATGACCAACGCGGAGACCGCGAAGCGCTGGATCGGGAAGGCGCTGGGCGACAAGGCCGTCGCGCATCATTTCGCCGCCGTCTCCACGGCGCTCGAGCTGGTCGCCGCCTTCGGCATCGACACCGCCCGCGTCTTCGGCTTCTGGGACTGGGTCGGCGGGCGCTATTCGGTGTGGGGGGCGATCGGGCTGCCGGTGATGATCGCCATCGGCCCGCAGCGCTTTCGCGAAATGCTGGCCGGCGCACATGAAATGGACGCGCATTTCCGCACCGCGCCGCTTTCCTCCAACCTTCCCGCTCTGCTTGGCCTCGTCGGCTGGTGGCATCGTGTCGTGTGCGGCTATCCGGCCCGCGCCGTCATCCCCTACGACCAGCGCCTGTCGCGCCTGCCCGCCTATCTCCAGCAGCTCGACATGGAATCGAACGGCAAGAGCATGTCGCTCGACGGAACGCCGGTCGTCACGCCCACCGGCCCGCTGGTCTGGGGCGAGCCCGGCACCAACGGCCAGCACGCCTTCTTCCAGCTCCTGCATCAGGGCACCGACATCATCCCGGTCGAATTCCTTGTCGCCGCCAACGGCCATGAGCCGGAACTGCGGCGCCAGCACGACCTGCTGCTCGCCAACTGTCTGGCGCAGTCCGAGGCGCTGATGAAGGGCCGCACGCTGGACGAAGCCCGCGCGCAGATGCGGGCGAAGGGCATGGACCCGGCGCAGGTGGACAGGCTCGCGCCGCATCGCGTCTTTTCAGGCAACCGGCCGTCGATCACCATTGTCTACAGACGCCTCGATCCGGCCACGCTCGGCCGGCTCATCGCGCTCTACGAGCATCGCGTCTTTGTCGAGGGCGTGCTTTACAACATCAACTCCTTCGACCAATGGGGGGTTGAGCTCGGCAAGGAACTGGCGACTCAGTTGCTGCCTGTCGTGGAGGGCAAGGAGAATGCCGCGGGCAGGGATGCTTCGACCGCCGGTCTGGTGAAACACATACTCGAGCTCAGGCAGAAACAGGGCTCGAACTGAAGGAGAGGCAAGTCTTGGCCGAAATCAAGGGAATCCTGTTCGACAAGGACGGCACGCTCGTCGACTTCCACGCCACATGGTCGGGCGTGGCCGAGCTGATGGCGATGGAGGCGGCCGACGGCGACAGGAACAAGGCCGACAGGCTGCTGGCGGCGGCCGGGCTCGACCCACACACGCACACCTTCAAGGCCGATTCCGTCTTTGCCGCCGGCACCAATCTCGACATCATCGAGCTGTGGTTCCCCGAACTGCCGCGCAGCGCGCAGTTTGAAACGGTGGAGCGTTTCAACCGCATCACCACGGACAGGGGCGCAGCCATGGCGGTCGCCCTTCCCGGCGTCGTCGGCGCGCTGGGCAGCCTGCATGCGCAAGCCTACCGGCTGGGTGTGGCGACCAACGATTCGACGCTCGGCTGCGAGAAGACGCTGGCGGCCCTCGGCATCGCCCAGCTGTTCGAGGCGGCCTATGGCTATGACGCGGTGGCCAACGCCAAACCTGCGCCGGACACTGTGCGCGCCTTCTGCGACCTGACCGGGCTAAAACCGTCCGAGATCGCCATGGTCGGCGACAACCGCCACGATCTCGACATGGCCCATGCGGGGGGCTGCGGTCTGGCCATCGGGGTGCTTTCGGGCACGGGAACACGCGACTCGCTGTCCTCGCTGGCCGACGTGGTGCTGGAATCCGCCGCCGACCTGCCGGGCTACCTGGCCTCGCTCCGGGCGACGCCGCGCAAGACGGCGGTGTTCTAGCCGGATGACCGCCAGCCTGCACCGGCCGGTGGCGGTCTTCGACGCCGGCATCGGCAGCTACGCCATCGTCACCGAGATCCACAAGGCGTTCCCCAAACAGGACATCCTCTACTTCGCCGACCGCGCCAGCTTTCCCTATGGCGGCAAGGGGCGCGAGGAACTGCTTTCGGTGATGCGGCGCTCGATCGCCTTCCTGTCCCGGTTCGGGCCGAGCGCCATCGTCATCGCCTCCAACGCGCCGTCGATCATGGTGCTGGAAGAATTGCAGCGCGACCCCGGCCCGCCTCTGTTCGGCGTGCATCCGCCACTGGAAAAGGCGCTCTCGCGGACGCGGACCGGACGGGTCGGCATATTGGGCGTCCGGTCTCTGGTCGAAAGCCCCATGCTGGCCGGGTTCGTGGCGGAGCGCACGGCGCAGCCGGCGCAGGTCGCGACGATCAATGCCTCGCCCATGGTGGAGCTTGTCGAAAGCGGGGCCTTCCTGTTCGACCCGGCCGGAACGCAGCAATGCGTGGACGCCTTCATGCACGAGGCCCGCGACCGGCATCCCGGCATCGACGTCTTCACGCTGTCGAGCACGCATTTGCCCTGGCTCGCGGACTTCTTCCTGAAAGCCCGCCCTGACGCGGTTTTCCTCGATCCGGCCGTCGATGTCGTGGCCGGGCTCAAACCCCGGCAGGGCGG
This sequence comes from Aquamicrobium ahrensii, assembly GCF_040545755.1. NCBI lineage: Bacteria > Pseudomonadati > Pseudomonadota > Alphaproteobacteria > Hyphomicrobiales > Phyllobacteriaceae > Aquamicrobium > Aquamicrobium ahrensii. The sequence goes on along the minus strand of NZ_JBEPMN010000006.1, from coordinate 22,488 downwards.
CAGCGGACAGATCACGGGACTGGTCACCGAAAACGAACGCCACGACATCGCCTCGTTCCGGGCCATGCTGGACAAGGTCGGCGTCGACATCCCCCTGAACGCCGTGACCATCGATTGACGGTCACGGCCAGCACATAGGCGGCCGGATCAGGAATCGCGCAGTTTGCGCCTCAGGATCTTGCCGACAGGGGTCTTCGGCAGTTCGTCGCGGAACTCGATATATTTGGGACGCTTGTAGCCGGTGAGATTTTCCCTGCAATAGGCCACCAGCGCCTCTGAGGTCAGATCGGGGTCGCGGCGCACCACGAAGAGCTTCGGAGCCTCGCCCGACCTCTCATCCGGCACGCCGACAGCCGCAACCTCCAGAACGCCCGGATGACTGGCCACGACCTCCTCCAGCTCGTTCGGATAGACGTTGAAGCCGGACACAAGGATCATGTCCTTCTTGCGGTCGACGATCCTGGTGAAGCCTTCCGCATTCGTGAAGCCCATGTCGCCGGTCTTGAAGAAGCCATCCGGCGTCATGACCTTTTCGGTCTCCTCCGGCCGGTTCCAGTAACCGGCCATCACCTGCGGACCGCGGATGCAGATTTCACCGACTTCGCCCGGCGGCAGTTCCTTGCCGTCATCGTCGCGGATGGAAAGCTCGGTCGAGGGGATCGGCAGCCCGATTGTGCCGGTGAAATCCGGCGACGAGCATTTGTTGGCCGTCGCCACCGGCGAGGTTTCCGACAGGCCGTAGCCTTCGGTGATGTGATTGCCCGTCAGCGCCTTCCAGCGATCGGCGACGCCCTGCTGCACGGCCATGCCCCCACCCAGCGACAGCACCAGCGAACTGAAGTCCAGCTTGCGAAACTCATCATTGTTGAGCAGCGCGTTGAAAAGCGTGTTGAGGCCGGGGAAGATGTTGAATGAATGGTGGCGCAGTTCCTTCACGAAGGCTGGAATATCGCGTGGATTGGGAATGAGCACGTTGAGCGCACCCTGCTGCATGCCCATCAGCCCGTTCACCGTCAGAGCGAAGATGTGATAGAGCGGCAGCGCGCACACATAGACCTGGCGTGCGGGTTTCGGCTTCACCGTATAGGCGTCCTCAACCCAAAGGGACAGTTGCTGCACATTGGACAGCACATTGCGGTGCAGCAGCGTCGCGCCCTTGGAAACGCCGGTCGTGCCGCCGGTATATTGCAGGAAGGCGATGTCGTCCGGTCCTACTTCGACCGGCTGGAATCCACGTGCAGCGCCGATCCTGACGGCGGCGTTGAAACGGATATGCCCCGGCAGCGACCACGCCGGCACCAGCTTCCTGACGCGCCGGACCACGAGATTGACCAGCGCGCCCTTGAGTCCGAGCAGATCGCCCATGGCGGCGACCACCACATGCCTGACCTGCGTCTTGCCGATCACGGCCTGCAAGGTGCTGGCGAAATTCTCAAGGATCACAATCGCTTCCGCACCCGAATCCTGCAACTGATGCTCAAGCTCGCGCGCCGTGTAAAGCGGGTTGACATTGACCACCACATAGCCGGCGCGCAGCACCGCCATCATCGCCACCGGATATTGCAGCACGTTCGGCATCATCAGCGCCACACGCGCGCCCTTCGCCAGCCCGACGGACTGGAAGTATGCGCCAAACGAGGCGGAAAGACGCTCCAGCTCGGCAAAGGAGATCGTCCTGCCCATGCTGGCGAAGGCTGGATTTTCGCTATAGCGCTTGCAGGAATCGACCAGCAGGGCTCCGATCGAAGGCACCGTCAGCGGGCCGATTTCCGCAGGCATGTTGGCCGGATAGCTGGCCAGCCAGGGCATGGCCGGCTTGCCGCCGGCCTTCGCCAGTCCGGCTTTGGGCGCAGCGCTCCCGGCCGCTGGCGCGGTGACATCCCGCGCGGGTTTTTTTGCCGCCGCCTTGCCGGAGGACGCCTTCCCTGCGGCGGAGCCGGCCTTTGCCCTGGCAGGCGCGACGGCTGACGTCCCCGCCTTCGTGATATCGGGCTTCGCAGCTTTCGCGACGGTTTTCTTCACCGCCGGCTTCGCCGCCTCCGTTTTTGCCGGTCCGGCTTTAAGTGCAGCCGGCGCAGCGCTTCCGGCCGCTGACGCGGTGGCGGCCCGCGCAGGTTTTTTTGCCGCCGCCTTGCCGGGGGACGCCTTCCCTGCGGCGGAGCCGGCCCTTGCCCTGGCAGGCGCGGCGGCTGACGTCCCCGCCTTCGTGATATCGGGCTTCGCAGCTTTCGCCACGGTTTTCTTCACCGCCGGCTTCGCCGCCTCCGGCTTTTCCGGCGCCTTCACCTTGCCCGGTGTTTTCCTTGCCGCGCCCGCTCCGCCGGTGGGCTTTTCCCTGGTTGCCTTGGCCAATGCGTCCTCCCTGGTTTCTTTCCGGGAACATGATCCGCCGGCCCGCCTCCTTTGGGAAGGCGTCTCCCTGCCGGCTTCTTCACGGAGGCGAACCGCCTCATCCGTCCTGCAATTGTATCTATGGTGACAAATCCGCGCCTTGCAAGCCGTGCCGCTGCGGCAGCCGGTTGCGAATCTTTCTTGCAGCCGCCCTGCGCCATTCCGCCGTGATCTGCATCGATTGCGCAGTTCAAGTCATAAAGCGTCGGAGATGTTGCGCGGAGCTTTTACACAATTACGCAAAAGGGCTGGCGCAAGAAATTTTATTCCCGTTCCCTTGGGGCAGATCGACAGGGAGTTCCAAAGCCGGGAAAACGGTGCTTATATGCCGGCTTCACCAGGCTGACACAGATGGGGCTTGGGAAAATATCAGGGAGTCCTCAATGACCAAGAAGCTGACACTTGCAGCCGCGTTGCTGGCTGCAACCGTCATGGGTGGAGCAGCCAACGCGAAAACCTTTGTCTATTGTTCCGAAGGTTCGCCGGAAGGCTTCGATCCCGGCATGTACACCGCCGGCACCACGTTCGACGCCGCCGCCCATACCGTCTACAATCGCCTGCTTGAGTTCAAGCCGGGCACGACCGAGACCGAGCCGGGCCTCGCCGAAAGCTGGGAGATTTCCGACGACGGCCTGGAATACACCTTCAAGATCCGTCCGGGCGTCAAGTTCCAGACCACCGACTTCTTCACCCCGTCGCGCGACCTCAACGCCGATGACGTGGTGTTCTCCTTCGACCGCCAGCTCAACTCCAACAATCCCTGGAACCAGTATGTCGCCGGCGCTTCCTGGGAATACGCCAACGGCATGGGGTTCCCGGCGCTGATCAAGTCGGTCGAGAAGGTTGACGACCTCACCGTCAAGATCACGCTGAACCAGCCCGAGGCGCCCTTCCTCGCCAACCTCGCCATGCCCTTCATGTCGATCGTGTCCAAGGAATATTCCGACAAGCTGGAAGCCGACGGCAAGAAGGAACTGATGAACCAGCAGCCGCTCGGCACCGGCCCATTCGCCTTCGTCGCCTATCAGCAGGACGCCGTGATCCGCTACAAGGCCAATCCCGACTACTGGGGCGGCGAACAGAAGATCGACGATCTTGTCTTCGCCATCACCACCGACGCCGCCGTGCGCTACCAGAAGCTGAAGGCCGGCGAGTGCCACCTGATGCCGTTCCCGAACGCCGCTGACGTCGAGGCGATGAAAGCCGACCCGAACCTCAAGGTGATGGAGCAGGAAGGCCTCAACATCGCCTACCTCGCCTACAACACCACCCAGGAGCCGTTCGACAAGGTCGAAGTGCGCAAGGCGCTCAACATGGCCATCAACAAGAAGGCCATCGTCGATGCGGTGTTCCAGGGCGCGGCGACGGAAGCCAAGAACCCGATTCCGCCAACCATGTGGTCCTACAACGACGCCATCCAGGACGACGCCTACGATCCGGACGCGGCCAGGAAGATGCTGGAAGAAGCCGGGGTCAACGACCTCTCCATGAAGGTCTGGGCGATGCCCGTGTCGCGTCCGTACATGCTCAATGCGCGTCGCGCGGCCGAACTGATCCAGTCCGACTTCGCCAAGATCGGCGTCACGGTCGAGGTGGTGTCCTATGAGTGGGCCGAATATCTCGACCGCTCGAAGGCCAAGGACCGCGACGGCGCGGTGATCCTCGGCTGGACCGGCGACAACGGCGATCCCGACAACTTCCTGCACACCCTGCTGGGCTGTGACGCCGTGGGCGGCAACAACCGCGCCCAGTGGTGCAACGAGGAATTCAACGACCTCGTCGTGAAGGCCAAGGCCACCACCGATCAGGCCGAGCGCATCAAGCTCTACGAGCAGGCGCAGGAAGTGTTCAAGCGCGAGGCTCCATGGGCCACGCTTGATCACTCGCTGTCGGTCGTGCCGATGCGCAAGGAAGTGGAGGGCTTCCATCAGAGCCCGCTCGGCGACTTCGCCTTCGAAGGCGTCGACCTCGTCGAGTAGAACAGACCAGGCAAACGGGGCGCCCGCAATGCGGGCGCCCTTTGCTATAGGCATGCCGCCGAAGCCCGCACCGTTTCGGAATAAAGAGATAAAAGACCATCTGGGAACCAGATGCTGAAGCGCGCCAGCGGATTCTCGGGGATCGCGGCGCGCCAGGGGGTAATTCCGGGGGAAGGCGACGCCGCTTTCCGGACGGGATTGCGAGACAACAGGGAAACAGAGCCGTTCCGCACGCCTTCGGGGCAAGCGGGAAAGCTCTTCAGAGCGCCCCTTTCGAAGGGCAACGCGAAGGTCCGTCATGCTTCGTTTTCTTCTTGGTCGGCTTGCCGTCCTGATCCCGACCTTTATCGGGGTCTCCATCATCGCTTTTTCATTCATCAGGCTTCTGCCTGGCGACCCCGTCGCGCTGCTTTCGGGCGAGCGGGTGATGTCGCCGGAGCGCCATGCCCAGATCACGCACCAGCTCGGTTTCGACCGGCCGCTGCCCATCCAGTATCTCGACTATATAGGCGGCGTGCTGACCGGCGATTTCGGGACCTCGATCGTCACCAAGCGGCCGATCCTAGACCAGTTTTTCTCGCTGTTTCCGGCGACGCTGGAACTGTCGTTCTGCGCCATCGTCATCGCCGTGGTCATCGGCATCCCGGCCGGCATCTTCGCCGCCATGAAGCGCGGCTCCTTCTTCGACCAGTCGGTGATGGGCGCGGCTCTCGTCGGCTATTCCATGCCGATCTTCTGGTGGGGTTTGCTGCTCATCATCCTGTTCGCCGGCATATTGCAGTGGACACCGGTGTCGGGCCGCATCTCGCTGATGTACTTCTTCCCGCCGGTCACCGGCTTCATGCTGATCGACTCGCTGCTGTCGGGCCAGAGCGGCGCCTTCAAGTCGGCGGTCAGCCACCTCGTCCTGCCCTCCATCGTACTCAGCACCATCCCGCTGGCGGTGATCGCGCGCCAGACCCGCTCGGCCATGCTCGAGGTGCTGGGCGAGGACTATGTGCGCACGGCGCGCGCCAAGGGACTGTCCACCTTCCGCGTCATCGGCATCCACTCGCTGCGCAACGCCATGATCCCGGTCATCACCACGATCGGCCTTCAGGTGGGCGTGCTGATGGCCGGCGCGATCCTGACCGAAACAATCTTCTCCTGGCCGGGCATCGGCAAGTGGATGGTCGATTCCGTCTTCCGCCGCGACTACGCCGTGATCCAGGGCGGGCTGCTCCTGATCGCCGCCATTATCATGGTGGTGAACCTGGTCGTCGACGTTCTCTACGGCCTCATCAATCCGCGCATCCGGCACTGAGGAGGGCGCCATGACCGACACAAGCACTGTCACGGACACCGTCGCCGGCATCGGCGCCGATCCTTCGTTCAAGGCCCGTTTCGCCGAATTCTGGTTCTACTTTTCCGAAAATCGCGGCGCCGTCATCGGCCTGTGGGTGTTCATCGCGCTGGTGATCGTGGCCCTTCTGGCGCCGTGGATCGCACCATATGCGCCCGCCGCCCAGTTCCGCGACGCGGTGCTGGTGCCGCCCGTATGGGAGGAAGGCGGAAGATCGGCCTTCCTGCTCGGCACCGATCCCGTGGGGCGCGACATCCTTTCACGCCTCATCCACGGCACGCGCTATTCCCTGTTCATCGGCACCATCGTCACCGCGCTGGCGCTGGTCGGTGGCATCATCGTCGGCGTCATCGCCGGTTATTTCCGTGGCTGGGTCGACACCGTGATCATGCGTGTCATGGATATCATCCTGGCCTTCCCGTCGCTGCTGCTGGCGCTGGTGCTGGTGGCGGTTCTGGGGCCGGGCCTCACCAACGCCATGATCGCCATCGCGCTGGTGCTGCAACCGCATTTCGTGCGCCTGACCCGCGCGGCGGTGATGGCCGAAAAGAGCCGCGACTATGTCGTCGCAGCAAAGGTCGCGGGCGCGGGGCATCTGCGGCTGATGTTCAGGACCATTTTGCCGAACTGCCTTGCCCCGCTCATCGTGCAGGGCACGCTTTCCTTCTCCAACGCCATCCTCGACGCGGCGGCCCTGGGCTTCCTCGGCATGGGCGCGCAGCCGCCCACGCCGGAGTGGGGAACCATGCTGGCCGAAGCGCGCGAGTTCATCCTGCGCGCCTGGTGGGTCGTCACCTTCCCCGGCCTCGCCATCCTCATCACCGTGCTCGCAATCAATCTGGTCGGCGACGGCCTGCGCGATGCGCTCGATCCCAGGCTCAAGAGGTCGTGATGCCGCTTCTAGAGATCAAGAACCTCACCGTCTCATTCGACACCTCCACTGGTCCGTTCGTGGCCGTGCAGGGAATCGACCTGTCGGTCGAGCCCGGCGAAGTTCTGGCCATCGTCGGCGAATCGGGCTCCGGCAAGTCGGTGGCCATGCTGGCTGTGATGGGCCTTCTGCCGAAATCCGCCACGGTCAGGGCCGACCGCATGGCGTTCAACGGCATCGACCTCCTCGGCCTCGACACGGCCGAGCGCCGCAGGATCGTTGGCAAGGACATCTCGATGATCTTCCAGGAGCCGGTCGCCAGCCTCAATCCGTGCTTCACGGTCGGCTTCCAGATCGAGGAGGTGCTGCGCTTCCATATGGGCATGGGCAGGGCGGAACGTCGTGCCCGCGCCATCGAGCTGTTCAAACTGGTCGGCATTCCGGAGCCTGAGCAGCGGCTCGGCTCCTATCCGCACCAGATGTCGGGCGGGCAGTGCCAGCGCGTGATGATCGCCATGGCCATCGCCTGCAACCCGAAGCTGCTGATCGCCGACGAGCCGACGACCGCGCTCGACGTCACCATCCAGAAGCAGATTCTGGATCTGCTGATGGAACTCCAGGCCGAGCACGGCATGGGGCTGATCATGATCACCCACAATATGGGGGTGGTGGCGGAGACGGCCGACCGGGTCATCGTTCAGTATCGTGGGCGCAAGATGGAGGAGGCCGACGTGCTTTCCCTGTTCGAGAACCCGAAAAGCAACTACACGCGCGCCCTGCTCGCCGCCCTGCCCGACAACGCGGTCGGCGACAGGTTGCCGACCATTTCCGACATGATGTTCGAACCCGCCCCCGGAGCCGCACCATGAGCACAGACACCAAGGGCGTCGTTATCGTCGAAGGCAAGGACATCCGGCGCGACTATCATGTGGGCGGCGGCCTGTTCACCCCGGCCCGCACCGTGCATGCGGTCAAGGGCGTGTCGTTCAGCGTCGAGAAGGGCAAGACTCTGGCCATCGTCGGCGAGAGCGGCTGCGGCAAGTCCACGCTGGCGCGCATCATCACGCTGATCGATCCGGCGACCGCCGGCGACCTGCTCATCGAGGGCCACAAGATCGACATCGCCAGCGCGCCGCTGACTCCCGAGATGCGCCGCAAGGTGCAGATCGTGTTCCAGAACCCGTATGGCTCGCTCAATCCGCGCCAGAAGATCGGCGACATATTGTGCGAACCGCTGGTCATCAACACCGGCGTAAAGGCGGACGAACGACGCGACCGCGCCATGACCATGCTCAGGAAGGTCGGCCTCGGAACCGAGCACTACAACCGCTATCCGCATATGTTCTCCGGCGGCCAGCGCCAGCGTATCGCCATCGCGCGCGCGCTGATGCTCAATCCGTCGCTGCTGGTGCTCGACGAGCCGGTGTCGGCGCTGGACCTGTCGGTGCAGGCGCAGGTGCTGAACCTGCTCGCCGACCTGCAGGACGAGTTCGGCCTAACCTATATCTTTATCAGCCACGATCTTTCAGTGGTGCGCTACATCGCCGACGACGTGATGGTGATGTATTTCGGCGAGGCGGTGGAATACGGATCGCGCGACGAGGTCTTTTCCGATCCGCAGCACAGCTACACCCGCACGCTGTTCGCCGCGACGCCGCGCGCCGACGTGGAAAGCATCAAGGCGAGGCTGGCGCGCAGGAGCGCCGCCTGAGCGATGAAATCCGGTCGCGCGGCCCTCCGGCTGCCGCCCCGGCGCGGGCGAATTGCCACATTTATGCAACGCCATGCGCCGCGCGAGGCCGGCGGCAAGCATACGGCCTCGACTTGGACGCCCTGTTTTCATAATTTGTGCCGCATCCATCCTCGGGCGGCACGCATGAAAAAACTGATATCCGTAGCTATCGCCCTGCTGGCGGCCGCCATCGTCCTGCCTGCGCAGGCCGCCACAGTGGTGCCTTCCGGCAATCGCTCGGTCGAGCAGCCGCCCATTCCGGGCGCATCGAGCCGGCGCACGCAGGCGACGAGCACCACCTTCCAGGCCAAGTACCGCAAGATCTACGCGCTGCTGAAGAACGACGCCGCATTGCGCGGCAAGATCAAACAGGTTTCGGCGGCCTATGGCATCGATCCGATCCACATGGTCGGCGCCATCGTTGGCGAACACACCTATAATGTCGACGCCTATGACCGGCTCCAGACCTATTACGTCAAGGCGGTCTCCTACCTCTCCAATCGGCTGACCTTCTCCTACAAGGGCGAGGATGTATCCGATTTCGTGCAGCGGCCCGAGTTCGACGCCTGCGAGGGCAAGGCCGGCAGCTATTCGCTGTGGCAATGCCGCGAGCAGGTGTGGAACAGATCGTTCCGCGGCAAGACGGTGGGCGGCTCCAGCTTCCCGAACGACCGGTTCGGCGCGACCTTCTTCCAGCCGCTCTATGCCGGGCAGACCTTCGGTCTCGGCCAGCTCAACCCGCTGACCGCCCTCCAGATGAGCGACATGGTGCACAAGGTCTCGGGCCTGCCGAAGCTCGACGTGCGCGATCCCAACCACGTCTACAAGACCATCATGGATCCGGACCTGACCCTGCCCTATGTGGCGGCGACGATCCGCAACTCCATCGACGCCTACCAGAAGATCGCCGGCTTCGACATTTCCGGCAATCCGGGCGTCACCTCCACGCTTTACAATATCGGAAATCCCGAAACGCGGGCACAGGCGCTCAGGAATGAGAACGGGAACCGCGCCGCCGCCGGCCAGCCGCCAAAACTGCCGCAGGAAAACTATTATGGCTGGCTGGTGAACGACAAGCTGGACGAGCTGAAGGCGCTGTTCTGAGAAAGCTTTCTCAAAAATAATGAAGGCCGGCGCGGCTTCCCGCCCCGGCCTTTCTTTTTCAAGGGCGCTCCGCCCGCTTATTCAGCCGGCGCGAGATGGCCGTCGCTCGCCTCGACAATCTCGCCGCGATCATAGGCGGCCTGATCGAGGATGCCCTGACGCCTGGCGACGATGGTCGGCACCAGCGCCTGACCGGCGACGTTCACCGCCGTACGGCCCATGTCGAGGATCGGATCGACCGCCAGCAGCAGGCCGACGCCCTCCAGCGGCAGGCCGAGAGTCGACAGCGTCAGGGTCAGCATGACGGTCGCGCCGGTGAGGCCGGCGGTGGCGGCGGAGCCGATGACCGACACGAAGGCGATCAGCAGATAATCCTGCACGCCAAGATCGACGCCGAAGAACTGGGCGACGAAGATGGCCGAGATCGCCGGGTAGATCGAGGCGCAGCCATCCATCTTGGTGGTGGCGCCGAGCGGCACGGCGAAGGCCGCATATTCGCGCGGCACGCCGAGGTTGTTCTCCGTCACCTGCTCGGTCAGCGGCAATGTGCCGATGGACGAGCGCGAGACGAAGGCGAGCTGGATCGCCGGCCATGCGCCCTGGAAGAAGCGCAACGGGTTCAGCCCGTTGGCGCCGAGCAGCACCGGGTAGACCACGAACAGCACCAGCGCCAGGCCGATATAGATGGCCGCCGAATACCAGCCCAGTTGCGCCAGCGCATCCCAGCCATAGACGGCGACGGCGTTGCCGAGCAGGCCGATGGTGCCGATGGGAGTGAGGCGAATGACCCACCACAGGAGCTTGTGCACGACCTTCAGGAACGAGCGGTTGAAGGCGAGGAACGGATCGGCGGCCGGGCCGACGCGAAGGGCCGCCACGCCAACGGCGATCGAGATCACCAGCACCTGCAGCACGTTGAAGCTGAGGCTGGTCGAGGCGCTTCCATCGGTGACCCTGGTCGACGCCGAGAGGCCGAGGATATTCGACGGAATGAGACCTTTCAGAAAATCGAGCCAGCTGCCGGTGGTGGAGGGTGCGCGCGCCGCGCTTTCCGTCACCGCCGTGTGCAGGCCGGGCTGAAGGATAAGCCCCAGCGCGATGCCGATAACCACGGCGATCAGCGCGGTGATGGCGAACCAGATCAGCGTCTGCCACACCAGCCGGGCCGCGTTGTTCAGTTCGCGCAGATTGGCGATCGAGGCGACGATGGCCGTGAAGACGAGCACCGGAACCAGCGCCCTGAGCAGCGAGACGAAGGACGAGCCGATGGTCGACAGCGTCACCGTCAGCCAGTTGGCGACGCCGGCGTCGTCCGGGCCCATCTGACGCGCGACATAGCCGAGCGCAAGGCCGACCACCATGGCGACGAGAACCTGGAAGCCGAAGGAAGCGTAAAGCGGTTTTTGCTCGCGCGCGGAGCGCGGAACCGAGGAGATAGGGGATGACATGTCCGGACCTTCTTTCAGGCGCGCCACTGCCTTCCCGGCGCGCCGCTACGAGATTGACCGGAATTTACAACGCGCCGAGACAGGCTTCGCCGGATGAGTTTTTGGCGTTTTCAGGGAAACGGGAAATTATTTCTCGCGGAAAGGAGGCATATGAAATTCAATTCTCACTGATTGAGCTTCCCGCCTGAAATCGGGCGACCCGCAGACAGGCCGCCCGCAAAAGATTTCATGTGCCGGCGGAGAACGCCGCGATGGCCGCCATGTTGACGATGTCGCTGTCCTTGGCGTTCAGCGACACGATCTGCACCGGCTTGTTGAGGCCGACGAGCAGCGGGCCGATGACGGTGGAGCCGCCCAGTTCCTGCAGCATCTTGGTGGCGATGGAGGCCGAGTGGAAGGCCGGCATGACCAGCACATTTGCCGGGCCGTTCAGGCGCATGAACGGATATTGCTGCATGGCGGCAGGGTTGAGCGCCACGTCGGCGGCCATCTCGCCGTCATATTCGAAATCGACGCGACGCTTGTCGAGGATCTTCACCGCCTCCTGGATGCGCTCCGACCGCTCGCCCTGCGGATGGCCGAAGGTGGAATAGGCCAGCATGGCCACGCGCGGCTCATAGCCCATACGCCGCGCGAAGCTGGCCGCTTCCTCGGCGATGTCGGCGATCTGCTCGGCGTTCGGCATGTCATGCACGGCGGTGTCGGCGACGATCACCGTGCGGCCCCGCGCCAGCACGATGGAGGCCCCGATGACGCAATGGCCGGGCTTGGCGTCGATGACCCGGCGCACGTCCTCCAGCGCCGTCGAATAGTTGCGGGTGACGCCGGTGACGATGCCGTCGGCGTCGCCCAGCGCCACCATGCAGGCGGCGAAGTGGTTGCGGTCGTTGTTGATCAGGCGCTGGCAATCGCGGAACAGGTAGCCCTTGCGCTGCATGCGCTCGTAGAGATAGTCGGCATAGACCGCATTGCGGCGCGAGAGGCGCGCGTTGATGATCTCGATACCGGGCTTGTTGAGATCGATGCCGGCGTGGCGGGCGTTTTCCCTGATCACGTCGTCGCGTCCGAGCAGGATGGCGGTGCCCAGCTCCTGATTGACGTAGGAGACGGCGGCGCGCATGACCTGCTCCTCCTCGCCCTCCGCGAAGACGATGCGCTTGGGCTGGCGGCGAACGCGGTCGTAGATGCGCTGGAGGGTGGAAGCGATCGGATCACGGCGGGCAGAAAGCTCCTGCGCATAGCGCTCCAGATTGACGATCGGCCGGCGCGCCACGCCGGTTTCCATCGCAGCCCTCGCCACCGCCAGCGGAATGGCGGAGATCAGGCGCGGATCGAACGGCACGGGGATGATGTAGTTCGGGCCGAATTTCGGCCGGTTGCCCTGATAGGCTGCGGCCACGTCGTCGGGCACGTCCTTGCGCGCCAGTTCGGCCAGCGCATGGGCGGCGGCGATCTTCATCTCCTCGTTAATCGTCGTGGCCTGCACATCCAGCGCGCCACGGAAGATGTAAGGGAAGCCCAGCACGTTGTTGACCTGGTTCGGGAAGTCCGAACGGCCGGTCGCCATGATGGCGTCGGTACGGATCTCGGCCACCTCCTGCGGAGTGATTTCCGGGTCGGGATTGGCCATGGCGAAGATGATCGGATTCCGGGCCATGGACTGCACCATGGCGGGCGTCAGCGCGCCCTTGGCGGAAAGGCCGAAAAACACGTCCGCGCCATCCATGGCCTCGGCCAGCGTGCGCGCGTCGGTGTTCACGGCATGGGCCGATTTCCACTGGTTCATGCCTTCCTGCCGGCCCTGCCAGACGACGCCCTTTGTGTCGCACAGGGTGACGTTCTCCGGCGCGAAGCCCATCGCCTTGATCAGTTCGATGCAGGCGATGCCGGCCGAGCCCGCGCCGTTGCAGACCAGCTTCGTCGTCTTCATGTCGCGCCCGGTGATTTCCAGCGCGTTGATGAGGCCGGCGGCGGAGATGATGGCGGTGCCGTGCTGGTCGTCATGGAAGACCGGAATGTCCATCAGTTCGCGCAGGCGCTGCTCGATGATGAAGCATTCCGGCGCCTTGATGTCCTCCAGATTGATGCCGCCGAACGAGGGGCCGAGGAATTTCACGCAGTTGATGAATTCGTTCGCATCCTCGGTATCGACCTCAAGATCGATGGAATCGACGTCGGCGAAGCGCTTGAACAGGACCGCCTTGCCTTCCATCACCGGCTTGGAGGCCAGAGCGCCGAGATTGCCGAGGCCCAGAATGGCGGTGCCGTTGGAAATCACAGCCACCATGTTGCCACGGCTGGTGTAGTCGAAGGCGCGGCTGGGGTCTTCGGCGATCGCCTTGACCGGAGCGGCGACGCCCGGCGAATAGGCGAGCGAAAGGTCGCGCTGCGTGGCCATCGGCTTGGTCGGCACGATTTCCAGCTTGCCGGGACGGCCGCGGGCGTGGAACTCCAGCGCCTCCTCGGGGCTGACTGAGGGGCTCGCGTTCTCGATCTTGCTGGGCATATGCTAAAGGTTTCCTCACCGGCGCCGCAGTGTTTCCACCGCGGCTTGTTTTTGTGGAGTTTGCGCAATTAAGGCTACACTTCCCCGCCGTAAAGCGCCAAGCCACTGGATATAGAAATTTTGGAAACAGTTTCTTGAACCACGAGACACAAGTGCGTCCTGAAAGCGTGACTGAAACACCCCAGGCGGCGGCCGCCGCCACGCCCATGATGGAACAATATCTCGAGATCAAGGCGGCGAATCCCGATTCGCTGCTGTTTTATCGCATGGGCGATTTCTACGAGCTGTTCTTCGACGACGCCGAAAAGGCCGCGCACGCGCTCGGCATCGTGCTCACGAAGCGCGGCAAGCATCAGGGACAGGACATCCCGATGTGCGGCGTGCCGGTCCATGCGGCCGACGACTATCTGCAAAAGCTGATCGCTTCAGGATTCCGCGTCGCCGTGTGCGAGCAGATCGAGGATCCCGCCGAAGCCAGGAAGCGCGGCTCCAAGGCCGTGGTGCGGCGCGACGTGATCCGGCTGGTCACGCCCGGCACCATCACCGAGGACAAGCTGCTGGCCCCGGCGGAATCCAGCTTCCTGATGGCGCTGGGCCGGGTGAAGGGAGCCGCCGACCAGGCCTGCGCGCTCGCCTGGATCGACATCTCGACCGGCGCGTTCCGGGTTGCCGAAACCACGCAGGACCGCCTGCTCGCCGACATATTGCGCGTCGATCCGCGCGAACTGATCGTGGCCGAGCCGGTTTTTTACGATCCCGCGCTGAAACCGGCCTTCGACGTGCTCGGACGGGTGGCCAATCCGCAGCCCTCCAGCCTGTTCGATTCCACTTCCGCGCCGGCACGCATCGCCCGCTTCTTCGAGGTGGCGACGCCGGACAGTTTCGGCGCGTTCGGCCGCGCCGAGTTGTCGGCCATCTCCGGCATCATCGCCTATGTGGAGAAGACGCAGAAGGCGGAGCGGCCGCCGCTGTCGCGACCCGAACGCGAGGAAAGCGGCGCCACGCTGTTCATCGATCCGGCGACGCGCGCCAATCTGGAGCTGCTGCGCACGCTTTCCGGCAGCCGCGAGGGGTCGCTGTTCAAGGCCATAGACCGCACGGTGACTGGCGGCGGCGCGCGCCTGCTGGCCGAGCGGCTGACCTCGCCGCTGACCGATCCGGCCGCAATCGCCGCGCGTCTCGACGCAGTCTCCTTCTTCCGGACGGAGCCGCGCCTTGGCGAAACGGTGCGGGCAGCGCTGAAAGGCGTGGCCGACATGCCGCGCGCCCTGTCCAGACTGGCGCTCAACCGAGGCGGCCCGCGCGATCTCGGCGCGCTACGCTCAGGGCTTTCGGCGGCCTCAGCCATTGCCGGCATCTTCGCCGGCGCCGAACCTCCGGCCGAAATCAGGCAGGCGCTGGAGGCCATCGCATCCCTGCCGTCAGGACTGGCGCAGCATCTGCAACTGGCGCTGGGCGAAGACCTGCCCCTGATCAGGCGCGACGGCGGCTTCGTGCGCGCCGGCTACGACGCCGAGCTCGACGAGATGCGGGCGCTGCGCGACGAATCGCGCCGCGTCATCGCCGCCATGGAACGCGATCTGGCTGAGGAAACCGGCATCCGCGCGCTCAAGATCCGGCACAACAACGTGCTCGGCTATTACATAGAGGTGACGGCCAACCATCAGGCGGTCATGACCGGCACGGACGAGGCCAAGGCCCGCTTCATCCACCGCCAGACCATGGCCAACGCCATGCGTTTCACCACGACCGAGCTGGCCGGGCTGGAAAGCCGGATCGCCAATGCGGCCGCGCGCGCACTCACCATCGAGCTCGCCGTATTCGACAGGCTGCTGAAGGAGGCGGTGGCCGAGGCGGAAGCGATCCGCGCCGGGGCCGGCGCGCTCGCCGTGCTGGACCTGTCGGCGGCGCTGGCGCTGCTGGCCGAGCGTGAAGACTGGCGCCGGCCGCAGGTCGATTCCAGCCTTGCCTTCGAGATCGAGGGCGGCCGCCATCCGGTCGTCGAACAGGCGCTGCGCCGGGCGGGCGAAGGTCCGTTCGTCGCCAATGATTGCGACCTGTCGCCGGAGGGCGATGGCAGGAACGGGGCGATCTGGTTGCTCACCGGCCCCAATATGGGCGGTAAATCGACCTTCCTGCGGCAGAACGCGCTGATCGCCATTCTTGCCCAGACCGGCTCCTTCGTACCGGCGACGAAAGCCCATATCGGCGTGGTCGACCGACTGTTTTCCCGTGTCGGCGCATCCGACGATCTGGCGCGGGGCCGCTCGACCTTCATGGTCGAGATGGTCGAGACGGCGGCGATCCTCAATCAGGCCGGCGAGCGCTCACTGGTCATCCTCGACGAGATCGGGCGCGGCACCGCCACTTTCGACGGGCTCTCCATCGCCTGGGCGGCAGTGGAATATCTGCATGAGCAGAACCGCTGCCGGGCGGTGTTCGCCACCCATTTCCACGAGATGACGGCGCTTGCGGAAAAGCTTGCCCGCCTTCACAACGTCACCATGCGGGTCAAGGAATGGGAGGGCGACGTCGTCTTCCTGCACGAGGTCGGCAAGGGCGCCGCCGACCGCAGCTATGGCGTGCAGGTGGCGCGCCTGGCCGGCCTGCCGGAAGCCGTGGTGGCGCGCGCCAGAGAGGTGCTGCACCAGCTTGAGGCAGGCGAGGTTTCCGGCAAGGCGGAGCGGCTGATCGACGACCTGCCTCTGTTCTCGGCGGCGATGAAGCGCGAGCCGCCCAAACCCGCCCCGCGTTCCGACGCGCTTTCAGAGGCGCTGGCCGGCATCCATCCCGACGAGATGACGCCGCGCGAGGCGCTGGAAGCCCTCTACCGGATGAAGGGATTGGCGACCGGTTGAAATCGGGCTGGCTTGCGGCCACGAGGCTCACGGCCTATCTGCGGGTGAACGACAAAGCAAGGCGGCCAGGCCGATGACCATTTCAAACGAAGACGAGTTCGACGCGCTCAGGGAGATCGGGCGCATCGTGGCCGACACGCTCAGGGCCATGGGGGCGGCTGTGGAACCCGGAATCACCACCGCCGAACTGGATGAACTCGGCCGCAAGCTTCTGGAGCAGGCTGGCGCGCGCTCCGGCCCCGAGGTCACCTATGGCTTTCCCGGCGCGACCGGCATCAGCGTCAACGAGGAGATCGCCCACGGGATTCCCGGCAATCGCCGGATCGAGAGGGGCGATCTGGTCAATATCGACGTGTCGGCGGAAAAGAACGGCTTCTTCGCCGACACCGGCGCGTCGTTCATCGTGCCGCCCGTTTCGCGCAGCGTCGAACGTCTCTGTCGCGATGGAAAGCGCGCCATGTGGACGGGCATCGCGCAGGTGGGCGCGGACAAACCGCTGGCCGGCATCGGCAAGGCGATCGGCGCCTTCGCCGAAAAGAACCGATACACGCTGGTGCGCAACCTCGCCAGCCACGGCGTCGGCCGCTCCCTGCATGAGGAACCGTCGTCCATTTCCACATGGCCGGACCGTTCAGAGCGCCGGATCATGAATGACGGTCTCGTCTTCACAGTCGAGCCGTTTTTATCTTTGGGTGCCGAATGGGCCGAGAATGGCGAGGACGACGACTGGACACTCTACAGCGAACCGCGCGCGCCGACCGTGCAATATGAGCACACCGTCGTCGCCACGCGCAGCGGTCCGGTCGTGGTGACGCTGCCCGGCTGATCCGATACGCGGCCTGGAGAGACGGGCGTTCTGACGAACCCACCCGCGCTGCTCCAGCTTCTTTCCCTGGCCGCATTTGTGCATCGTCAGACGATTCCGTCTGACTGCAAAATGCTCTATCTCTTTATTATTTTAGACGCATTTCCGGACGCAAAACCGTTTCACACTTTTGCTGGAAATGCTCTATCCGGCGATACCGGCGTCAGTCCCCGCCAGCGCCAGCAGCGAATCGACGAGGAGCTGACGCTCTTCGTCTTCCAGCGTGTGGAACTCGAAAAGCGTCATGCTGCGCAGCCCTTCAATCGCCAGATAGGTCACCAGCAGGGCTTTCAAATCGGGAGTTTTGGCCTTCAGCCGCTCGAAAAGCTGACGCTTGAACGTTTTGATTGGCGTCAGGAATTCGGGATCTTCAGCGATAGCCGAGAAAATCCAGGAGGCTGACGCCTCAGTCTCCTGACATTCCTCGACCGACAGGCGGATATAGGCGGACAGCAGGTTTTTGCGCCCGTCGGCGGAATGGATGTCTTCCAGCGCGCTGGCGAAGTCCTGCAGATGCTGCTCCACCAAGGCCTGCATGAGCTTCGCCTTGCTCGGGAAATTGTAAAGCAGACCGCCTTTCGATATACCTGCACGGCTGGCGACAGCGTCGAGCGAAAGATTGCCGGGGCCGGCTTCTCGCGCTACATCGGCTGCCGCCGCGAGGATTTTATCGCGTGAATTGGACTTTCTGGGTTTCATGAGAGCTCCCATACGAAGCTTAAACCCAATTGACAATACCGTCCAGACGGTACAGTAGAGAGCCCGAATTTACGCAAGCCGTCCGAATCTGAATTCAGAACAGACGACCGAGAGGGACTACCTTGATCAAGCGCTTCATCATCGCATTCATCCTGCTTGTGATTGTTTGCGGGGGCATCGTCGGATTCAACCTGTTCCGCGACAAGGCGATCGAGGACTTCTTCGCCAATATGCCGGTCAATCCGCTGACGGTGTCGACCGCGAAAGTCGAGCCGATAACCTGGAGGCCCAGCATCGAGGCCATTGGCACCGTCTCGGCCGCGAGCGGCGTCGACCTGACTGTCGAGACCACCGGCATCGTCAAGGAAATCCTGTTCAAGGCCAATGAAAAGGTCGAGCAGGGCCAGGAACTGGTGCGGCTGGACGACGCCGTGCAGAAGGCCGACCTCGAGGTGGGCAGGACACAGGAAGCGCTCGACAAGCAGGCGCTCGACCGCGCCGTCGCTCTGCAGAAGCGCGGCGTCGGCACCGACGCCACGCTCGATTCCGCCCGCGCCAGCTGGCAGACGTCGATCTCGCAGGTCGCCAAGCTGCAAGCCGTCCTCGATCAGAAGCTGCTGAAGGCGCCTTTCTCCGGAACCATCGGCATTCCACGCATCGAGGAAGGCCAGTATGTCGCCCCCGGCAACCCGGTCGCCACGCTGCAGGATCTCGATACGCTGCGCGCCGACTTCACCGTTGCGGAACAACGCTTCCCCGACCTGAAGATCGGCCAGGAGGTGCTGTTCGGCCTGACCGGCGACGACATGCCCTACAAGGGCGTCATCACCGGCATCGATCCCAAGATCGACCCGGCCAGCCGGCTGGTGTCGGTGCGCGCCGAAATCTCCAACGGGGACGGGCATCTGAGCCCCGGCCAGTTCGTGCAGGTGCGCGTCATCCTGCCGAGCGAGGACAACATCATCGCCGTGCCGCAGACCGCGCTGATCAGCAGTCTCTACGGCGACTATGTCTATGTCGTTCGGTCAGCCGACAAGGCCACGAACGAGCCAAAGACGGCCGAGACTGGCGAGGCGGTCGCGGCGGCTGGCGAGGAAAAGCCGGCCGAAGAGGCCGCGGCGGAAGCCGGGCCTTCGCTCGCCGTCACGCAGGTCTTCGTCGGCATCGGCCGGCGCTCCGATGGCCGGGTGGAAATCACGCGCGGCGTGGAGGCCGGCGACGAAGTCGTCACAGCCGGCCAGAACCGTCTCAACAATGGCTCACCGGTCGTAGTCGACAACACCATTGACCCGTCCAGGGCCGGACAGCCGCGGAGCAACGGCGAATGAACTTTTCTGCGCTCTTCATCCGACGTCCCGTCCTTTCGACCGTTGTCGCGCTGCTGATCCTGCTGCTCGGCTTCCAGGGCCTGTTCAATCTGTCGGTCCGTGAATATCCGAAAGTCGACGAAACCGTCATCACCGTCACCACGGTCTATGCGGGCGCGAACCCGGACCTGATCCAGGGTTTCATCACGGCCCCGATCGCCGAGGCCGTGGCGACCACGGAAAACATCGACTACGTCAGCTCGCAGAGCATGCCGTCGTCGTCGGTGGTGACCGTGCAGATGAAGCTCGGCTCCAACCCCGACACGGCGCTCACCGAGGTGATGTCCAAGGTGCAGGAGGTGCGCGGGCAACTGCCGAGCGGGGCCAAGGACCCGACCATCGTCAAGGGCACCGGCCAGCAGTTCGCCATCATGTATCTGGCCGTGCAGAACCCGCACATGAGCTCGGAGCAGCTCACCGAATATATTGAACGCGTGCTGCGGCCGCGCATGTCGACCATCGAGGGCGTTGCACAGGTTCAGGTTCTGGGCGCCGCGAACTATTCGATGCGTGTGTGGATCGACCCCATCCGCCTCGCCGCGCGCGGGCTGACCGCCGCCGATGTGGTGGGCGCGATCAACAGCTCGAACTTCCTGGCCGCGCCGGGCAAGACCGAAAACGAGTATGTGGCGCAGTCGATCACGCTGCGCTCCACCTTGCAGACGCCGGAATCCTTCGCGACCCTGCCGCTCAAATCCGACGACAAGAACGGCGTGGTGAGACTGGGCGACGTCGCGCGGGTCGAGCTGGCTGCCGAAAGCACCGACACGCGCGTGGTGTTCAACGGTCAGCCCGGCACCTTCATCGGCATCTTCCCGACGCCGTCGGCCAACCCGCTGGACACCGCCTCGGCGGTCGAGCGCGAACTGCCCGACATTCAGGCCAGCCTGCCGCAGGACATGAACATCACGCTGGTCTATGACGCGACCGACCAGATCAGCGCCTCGATCACGGAAGTCTTCAAGACCATCGGCGAAGCGGTGATCATCGTCATCCTCGTCATCCTGCTGTTCCTCGGCTCGCTGCGGTCGGTGGTGATGCCGGTCATCACCATCCCGCTGTCGCTGATCGGCGTCGGCTTCTTCCTTTTCCTGATGGGCTATTCGATCAACCTGCTCTCGTTGCTGGCCATGGTTCTGGCCATCGGCCTGGTGGTCGACGACGCCATCGTCGTGGTGGAGAACATCCACCGCCACATGGAGGAGGGGTTGAGTCCGATGGACGCAGCCTTCGTCGGCATGCGCGAAATCACCGGGCCGGTGGTGTCGATGACGATCACGCTGGCCGCCGTGTTCGCGCCGCTGGCCTTCACCGGCGGCCTGACAGGCGCGCTGTTCCGCGAGTTTGCGGTGACGCTTGCCGGGGCGGTGGTGATTTCGGGCGTTGTCGCGCTGACAGTCACGCCGATGATGTCGGCGCGCCTGCTCAAGTCCGGCAACCCCAGCCGTTTCGCAGCCTTCGTCGACCGCACCTTCGACCGTATCGCCAACCGCTACGAGCGGCTGGTTTCCGGCTCGCTGAACTATCGGCCGGTGACGCTGATGATCGTCATCGCGCTGGTGTCGGTCACGGGTTTCATGTTCTTCAAGACGTCCAGCGAGCTGGCGCCTGAAGAAGATGTGGGCGCGCTGTTCTCACTGGTGACCGGGCCGCGCTATGCGACTTCCGACTACACCAGCCTCTATCTGGATCAGGCGTATGAGTTGACCAAGGACCTGCCGGAATTGCGCGCGGCCTTCTCCGTGGTGGGCATCGGCGGCGGCACCAACAGCGGCTTCGCCATCTGGGCCTTCAAGGATTGGGCCGAACGCGCCCGTTCGCAAAAGGAGCTTCAGACCGATATTCAGGGTCGGCTCGGCAAGGTGGCGGGCGTCGAGGCTCTGGTCTTCGCGCCGCCCTCGCTGCCGGGCGCCGGCGGCGGCCTGCCGATCTCGATCGTCATCCAGTCGACGGGCGAAGCCAGCCAGGTGTACGAGGTGGCCGAGCAGATCAGGCGGGAAGCGCAGGCTTCGGGCCGGTTCATCATCGTCCAGAATTCGCTGTCCTTCGACGCGCCGCAGATCACCGTCACCATTGACCGGGACCGCGCCGCCGCGATGAACATCCCGATCAGCGAGATCGGCCAGACGCTCGGCCTGCTGGTCGGCGGCGCCGAGGTGGCGCAGTTCGACCGCGACTCCAATTCCTACGACATCATTCCGCAGGTGCCGCAGGAGTATCGCAACAATCCCGAACGTCTCGGCGATTTCTTCGTGCGCGCCTCCACTGGCGAGATGGTTCCGCTGTCGACCGTGGTGAAGATTTCCACCAACTCGTCGCCGGCTTCGATCGATCAGTTCAACCAGCTGAACTCGGCGACCATCGCGGCTCTTCCGGTGCCGGGCGTAACCACCGGCACGGGCGTGCAGACGATCGAGCAGATCGCCCAGGCGGCGCTGCCGAACGGCTTCTTCATCGACTATTCGGGCCAGTCCCGTCTCGAAAAGGAGCAGGGCAACACCATCATGATCGCCTTCGCGCTGGCCGTGGTCGTGATCTATCTGGTGCTGGCCGCCCAGTTCGAAAGCTTCCGGGATCCGCTCATCATCATGATGTCGGTGCCGCTGTCGATCTTCGGAGCCATCATACCGCTTAATCTGGGATTGGGCACGCTCAACATCTACACTCAGGTCGGCCTGATCACGCTGATCGGCCTGATCACCAAGCACGGCATCCTGCTGGTGGAGTTCGCAAACCAGCTGCGCGCCGAACAGGGACTGTCGCGGCGCGAGGGCATCGTGGCCTCGGCCAAGGTGCGCCTGCGTCCGATCCTGATGACCACGGCGGCGATGGCGCTGGGCGTGGTGCCGCTGATCACCGCCCAGGGCGCCGGCGCCGCGGCCCGTTACTCCATGGGTCTGGTGATCTTCTCCGGCATTCTCATCGGCACCATGTTCACGCTGTTCGTCGTGCCGATGTTCTACACCTTCCTGGCCAGCAGGGATCATGGCGACGCCTATGCCCATGACGCCCCGCAGCCGCAGACCGAGCCCGCCCCCTCCCACTGAGGCGCGGTTCGCACGAAAAAGAAACAGCCCGGCCCGGTCCGGGCTGTTTCTTTTGAAAGTCCCGCGTCCTTGTGGCGCAACGGCGGCGCGGCAGAAAAAGATGGCATATGGAGTGCCGCCGCCCTATTTTACAGGGTCAGACAGCAAGCAAGGCGCTGCAGCCAAAACAGCCAAGGAAATTTGAATGCCTCCCTATCGCTCTCGTACGACGACGCATGGCCGCAACATGGCCGGGGCCCGTGGTTTGTGGCGTGCGACGGGCATGAAGGACGGCGATTT